>DPQS01000046.1:41256-63033 GCA_003537755.1 Clostridiales bacterium
TTGTACACAGGCACACCCACGCAATTTTCACGCGGAGCGGCAGCCACTGCCACTCTGACCAACAAAACCGTTTGGTTGTCGTACTTCGCTACACCGGGGTTAAAGGCCAAAACGACTTTGAGTTCGCTGTCGCACGGGACAAAATCACTTGCCGTAAGTATCGGGTTGGCTCGATATCTTTCTAATTTCACCTGACAAACTCCTTTTTGCACTGTAATCGGTATTCACGCGGGGAAACGCCGCACAAACGCTTAAACGCCTTGTTGAAGCTTGCAACGTCTTCGAACCCGTAATACATGGCAATCGTTTTTACCGTCAGATCCGTACGTAACAACATGAGCTTCGCCTGATCTATTTTTAGCATCATCTGAAACTTTTTCGGCGATGTATTAAGATGTTTTTTGAATACCGAATACAGATAACTTTCCGAAACGCACACGGCAGAAGACATCTCTGCAACCGACAAAATGCGTTTTTCGTTTGCCTTCATTATTTCAGCAACCCGGTTTACTATATGGTTGCCGTACGATGGTTTAGTTGCCGCACGACCGAAGGAAAACTCGGGAGTGTCATCGTAGCAAGTGCGTATCACATGACATAGCAGTTCGGTAATCAAAGCCTCCATCATTTGCCAGTATCCCAGACGCTTTGCGTCCATTTCGGAAAACATTCTCGTTATGGTTTCTTTAAGTTCTTGCGGACAATCCTGTATTACTTGTTGCGACTTGTTTTGCGTTATATAAGCCGCTTTTCCGTCGTTGCGATAAAAGGAACCTTTTATGTAATAAAACGACACAAACTCGCTATCCGAAAACTCCTCGTGTTGTTGCGATGGCTGCACGAAATAGAATCCGCCCTTTTCCACCGTAAATTCTTCGCCGTCGATTCGAGTTTTTATCGAACCTTCTAATACATACACAAACTCGAATTCTTCGTGAATGTGCGGTTTGTAGTAGTAACCGTTTTCGCTGTCTTGCCGCCCTATGTTGTAAAACTTACTGACAACGTCTATCGACTTGGTAATTACGTTTTCTCTAAAAACGATGTTTTGCGTTTTGTTAGGCATTTGCTCCCTCCGCCGTTACGGCATCGCTGTTGTTTTGCAGCCCTTCGCGATACAGCGACGGGTACTGCGTTTTGTTTATGTACTTGTCAAACGCAGAAAAAGCATTCAAAACGATTATCAATGTCGAATATCCTATGCCTATGAAGAGGTTTACTATTACGCACAAAGTTACACCCAGCACAGACGGAAGGAAAACAACCAACCACACCGTTATCGTAGACAGTGCCAAAGCAAGCGCATTTTGCGGAAAACGCACAAAAGTAAGAGCGGTTGCGTTTAGCAGTAAAGCTTTTAACGATTGTTTATAAAACACGTTCAGCACGAAACAGTACGAAACAAAAATGCTTACTACCGCAAGCGCAAGTACGCCGACAACGTTCCACCACCATTCCGCTCCGAAAAACAAATCGCTGCACAATACCGCACAAACGGCAGAGGCGTACAATGCGCCCGTAACAAACGATCCCCAAAAATGTTGTTTTACTCCACGCCAAAAACATTGCGACACAAATACGATTTGTCGCTTTGCGTACATTTTTATACATTGAGCGCATCCGCCCAGCCCCACAAACGCCACTGCGGTCAGAGGAATGTACACAAGTCCGTTGAATAACATTTGCCCTTTCAATTGCGTCGCCAACTCTACTTTTTGAGCATAATCCGTCAGACTAAGCAATTTTGCATACAGTGCGCTGTTTGCCATTGTAGACCAGTACATCCACACGACCAACGGTACGGCAAACAAGGACGTCAGCGTGCTTAGCAATGCCAACGAACGCCAGTGAAACCTCAATATGTAGCCAAACTGTCCCAATCTGCTGTTGGGCAACGGCGTTTCCTTGTCGGAATACTTAAACAAATTAAACACTTTGTCGCATTACCTTTTTCTTTGTTTTTAGTCCTTCTGCTTTTGTTTTGTTTTTTTACGTTTTATTTCGGCAACGATAATGTAAGCGATCATTGTTGCGGCAACCAGGCACAGAAAAATTATCGGCCATGTCATATAATCCTTTTCGACAAAAACACCGTCATACTGCTTTACTCTGAACAAAGTGCTTTGTACGGGAACGGTCGAAGTTGCCATGTTACCCGAGCACAGCTGCGCAAACCCGTTATCACCCATACTCCAGGTTTTGTCGGAGGAGTCCACCACAAACACTCGCGCAGAGCAACCGCCGGCAAAATCTTTCAAAATAGGCTCTGCTTTTTTAGTAGTGTCGACAGGCAATGCGTCCAATTCCGCCTCGCTTGCGCCTGCCGCCTTTTTTTCCTGCAAGTTTATCGGAGCATAAAACTGCACTTTCGTAGCTATCGTCACGGGGTTTCCGCCCGTATCGAATCCGCAGTTGTTGTTGCGATTTACGCCGAAGGCAAACAGTTTACCTTCGGAAGAGATTATGTAGTTAGTTGTGCCGCAACACAAAATCTTTTTTGCGACAATGTCTACCGACGCATCGTCTTGTTTGAAATCAACGATTTGTTGCGGAACGGCATATCTGTTTTCCTGCCCTGCGGCAATCTGACCGCTTTTGTTGTCGCCCCAAACGTAAACCTTGCCGCTTTGCGTAAGCGCCATAGCGTTGCTGCCGCTCGCAGATATTTCCGTTACTTTTTCGTCGATATCGCACTTGTAGGCAACGCTGTTTTTGGGACTCTTGTCTACTTCGTCACCCGCGCCGAGTTCGCCGTAGTAGTTATCGCCGAAAGCATACACTTCGCCGTTGTCGGTAAGAACATACGAAGTATACTCGGCCGCCGCTATTTGCACTATCTTTTTGTCTGTTGCCGCAACCTTGCAAAATGACCGTTGTACGCTGTCTTTTGCGTATTGCGAAGGTACGCCCAATTGACCGTATTCGTTGTTTCCTGCCGCATAGACCGTTCCGTCGTCGGACAAAAGTAACGTATGTCGTTTGCCGCACGCAACTGCTGTCGGCGTAAAACCTACGTCCACCCGCGTGGGTTTAGAAACACTTTCGCAAACATTGCCCAAGCCGAGTTGTCCGCTGACGTTTTTTCCCCAAGCAAACAATTGTCGGTTGCAAACGGCAAAAGCAAACGATTCTTCTCCTGCCGCAACAATAGTTACGTTGTCCGCCACAAATTGCGGGTCTATATGAGAAACGTCCGACCCTACGCCCAGACAGCCATATGCGTTGTCACCTACGGAGTAAAGTTTTCCTCCTGCATTTACGTACAAAGAGAATCCGCCGGATCCTGCGTATTTTGCCACCGAATAATCGTCAATCTCTGCCAAAGCGATATCCGAAAACGCAAAAGACAAACACAACGTCAACACGAGAATGATTATTAAGTTACTTGTTTTTTGCAAGGTATTCATTGAATTGAAGTAATAGATCCTTTTGAATTTCCGTAAGGGCTTTTTGCAATGCCGTATCGCTACGCAAAGAGTTTATGTAACCGCTATAAGACGAAACGGGATCTTTAGTCATGCCTAGTTCGTAAGCAACCAGATTGGATTTCATCGAAGCGATGCTCGGATTGTCCAACGCAGTCGAAACGCTTGAACTTCTGCCTACGGTAGAGAACAAAAAGTCGGAGTACAGTTGCGGAGAGTATCTCTCGGGACTGTACATATAATGGCTGTATTCCAACACTTTTGCGTCGCTTGCGTAAGGCAATCTTATGTAGGTCGGATTCCATGTAAGCAAATATGCCGTAAACGTGTAGGGCTGTTTGCCGACAGTAGACACCGTGCCTTGTATAACGTTGCCGCTTTCGTCCTTTGCTTCGTCCCAATGCTCACCCTTGATGCCGTATTGGAACAGGTCGTGATTCTCTTGAGAAGAGAACAACCAGTCAAAGAATTTCATTATCTTGGGGACTTTTTCGGCAGGAACGTTTTTGGGAATTGCCAAGAAGTTCCATGCGCGATAGTCGGTTGCCTGCACGCCCTCTTTCTTGTTGCGAATATCGGCGTCCTGCACGAAGATTTCTAATTCTGCGGAAGGTTCGGCCTTTTTTACCGCTTCTTCGTATTCGTTGAAGTTGCCTATGCTTTGCAACACCGACGCCGCCATACCCAACTTAAACTTGTTGTTGGACTCCGTTTCGTTGCTTACGTCGCCCATCATTCCGTCAACGTTCCAACGACGGACAATCTCGTAGTTTTGTTGCCAGGAAGTGTCCTCGGTTTGGAATCCCGAAGGAAACGCGCTTTTACCGTTAGGCGCGGACGGATTAAGGTTTGTTACGTTTGCCGCAACCGCTTCGCCGGAACGTTCGTCTATGTACACTTCGCCTTCAATCAAGCCGGAATTTATGGATATTTCGGTCTTGATACCGTTTTTGTAGTAATCGGAAGGCAACACGTTTGCCGGTTCGCGACGAGAGATTATTTCGTAAGCACTGTACTGACCGTCCTTGTTGCACACCATGGGAATCACGTCGCTTTTTATCGTTCCGCTTCCCGCATGGTCTTTTACCCAGTAGATGTAATACTCGTACTCGTAAAAGTTGTCGATTCCGTCAATCAGGTCGGCGGCTTTCGCCGTGTTTTGCGCAAGCGAAGCAGGCTTTGTCCAGGAAGTATCCGCAGCGCACTGCTCACGCCAGTCTTTGCGAATAAAGGTTACGGATATGTCGCCGAACGATTCGGTAACTGGTATGCCGTACACTCCGCCGCTAAACTTGTTGTTTTCGATATATTCGGTGCTAAACGCTTTTTTCAACCCCGGGTACTCGTCGTTGTTGAAGTACGAAGCCAAATCATAGTAGTAACCGCGAGTTGAAAACTTTTCAAGCAACAACCACTGAGCGTCGAACACCACATCGTAATTTGTCTTTTTTGCAGAAAAGTACAAATTAAGGTTTTGCTTGTAAGTGTCTTGCGTGGCTTCAAACTTAAATTTTAGTTTAAGTCCGTCGTTTTGAGCCGCATATTCGTCATTGTACTTTTGCAAGACCTTTTCAAACCCGGCAGGCATAAGTCCGTCGGCATTCCACAAGTAAAAACTTATCGTTCCGGGATCGTTGTCGCTCGGGTTGTTGCACGCGACAAGTAATGGCAAGACCATTGCAAGCATCAATAACAGTGCGCCAACCGTAATGATTTTCTTTTTCATAATCAACCTCCGTTATTATTCTTTAACTCCGCCAACGCGAAGTCCTTTGACAAAATATTTTTGCAAAAACGGATACAGTAAAACGATGGGACCTACGGTAACCATTGCCGTTGCCAGACGTATTGTGTTTGCAGGCACGGATATAACTCCTGCCGGAAGTCCTGCCTGCCCGACGTTTTGCGCCGCCGAAATACTGTTTACCATGCGCACGATTATGTATTGCAACGTATACAGCTTTTCGTTGTCTATGTACAGCGAACTTGCCATCCACTCGTTCCAAAATCCCAAAGCGGTAAACAAACCTATTGTTGCCATTGCCGGCAAAGACAACGGCAGTACTATCTTAAATGCAATTATGCCTTCGCTTGCGCCGTCGATTTTTGCCGATTCTATCAGCGAAGCAGGAATTTCGTTGAAAAAATTGCGCAACAGAAACATGTTCCACACGTTAAAGCAAGCGGGAATGATGTACACCCAAATGCTGTTGTCCAAATGCAGATAGTTGGTAATCAGCAAGTAATTTGCCACCAATCCGCCCGAAAACAAGCATGTGAAGTAGAAAAACAAACTGATTCCGTTGCGATACTTCAACTTGCCGCCTGAAAGCGCATAGGCCGCAAGACTTGTTACAACCAACGAAAGAGCCGTACCTGCTACCGTAATAAAAACTGTAACAAGGTATGCGCGCGGAATAACGTCGTTGGCAAAGATTGTGCGGTATGCGTCCAGCGAAAACTTGGACGGGATAAGTCGGTATCCTTCGCTTATCAGTGTGTTTTCGTCGGCAAACGAACTCACAAGTACCTGATAAAACGGATACACGCACATAAGAGCAAACACGCCCAGCAACACGTAAAAAACGATGTTTAACGCCACGTCGCTTTTATTCTGTTTAATTTTGTTTACGTTCTTTTTCATATCAAAACAGCGACGCCTCCGGAGCATATCTGCGAGTAAGTCCGTTTGCAACCAACACCATTACCAGACCCAAAACGGATTGATATATGCCTACCGCCATCGTTTTGCTGAAATCGCTTTGCGTTCTTACCGCGCGATAGACGTAAGTGTCGATAACGTCTGTTGTAGGGTACAGCAACGAATTGTCGCCGATAAACGGGTAAATCATCCCGAAATCACCTCTGAAAACACTGCCTATACTAAACAACAGTTGCAAAATTACCACTTCTTTAAGCAAAGGCAACGTTACCCTGAAAATGCACTGGAATCTGTTTGCCCCGTCGATTTTTGCCGCTTCGTAGATATCCGGAGAAATGCCGGCTATTGCCGCCATGTAGATTATCGAACTCCACCCTGCGGTTTTCCACACTCTGATGATGATAAAAGTCGCTCTCCAGACAGACGGATCGGTGCTGAATTCTATTTGATCTGCGCCAATGCCCGTCAACACTTTGTTGATTATGCCGTCGGTAGACAAAAACGCCACCGAAAACAGTGCTACAGATGCCCAACTTACAAAGTTAGGCAAGGTCATAAAAGTCTGCGACAATTTTACGTAAATCTTGTTGGTCAACTCGCTTAACAGAATTGCTATGGCAAGTGCGGCAATCGTACCGGTAATAATAAACATCACGTTTAGGTACAGCGTGTTTACGGTAACTTCTATCCACTTCGAGCCGCTGAAAAAGAACTTGAAATTGTCAAACCACACCCATTCGCTACCGAATATGCCCTGTACGGGATCGTAGTTTTCAAACGCTATCAGCATGCCTACCATAGGCAAATAAGCAAAAACCACAATAAACACTATTGCAGGCAACAGTAGCAGGTATCTCCCGCGATTTTTTATCAAGTCACTTTGTTTTCGCAAGCCTTTGCTCTTAAATTGTTTTGATTTTTTCATATTCTAAAAACGGATCGGGTATCGTTGCGCTACCTACCGCGCTGTCGCTTAAACCCGTGTAAACTGTCGCAGTGCCACCTTGGTGACGGATTATTCCCGCCATAAAAGTTACGTCTGCCAACTTGGGTTCTCTCGGCTCGTAATACGGAAAACATTTCCTGCCGACGATTATTTTCATGTCGCTTGTTTTTAGGGTGTCCGGATCCAAAGCAAACGCCGCGCCGTAATAATGCAGTTTTTCTCCTTCACGGTCGTAGCTACGGTAACTTTTGTGCGCTATTATCCCGACCAGACCGTTACTTAACAAATAAGCAGCATTGGATCCGCCCCATTCGTCGGGAAGAAAGAAATCGTTTAACTTCGGAGCGGACGCGATTACGTTTTCGTTCAGGTCGTAAATCGAATCTATCTTGACAAATCCTATCCGCGCCAGATGACCGTCGTTTATTTCTTTTCCCAACGGACGAGTAAGCACGCCCACCTTGCCGTCTTGCAGTTGCACCAAGCGGATATCTTTCATGTGCAAGGGTCCGCTTGTCAGGTATTGCGCTTCGTATGGCGAATTGCAAATGTAGAAATCCGTCTTCCATTCGGCAACGCCGTCGTTAAAGGAAACGTTTACGCCTGCCACTACCAATTTTCCGTCGATATAAGCGACGGACGGATCTTCCAGATCGAAAACGTACGAATCGGGAACAAAATACCAACCGTCAGACTTTTTTTGAAAAAAACAAGTTTTGGAATACCGTCCGTTGCGCGGTTGCGTACGACACAAAATGTACTGTTTCCCGTCAATTTCAAACGGCATGGACGAATTGTAACAATCCACTTTGTCTTGCAAATCAAACCACTCTAATTTAGCGTTGCCTACTTTGCAGTTTTGCTCGAATTCGGAGTATTGCACTTGTGTTTTCGTGGGAGTAACCTTATTAAACATCTCTTTCTTTCCTTCTCTTTTTTCTTATCAGAACCGTCGCTACCAACGCCACAAACAATCCCCCTGCGGCAAAGGCATTTGCGCTTAAAACAGAGTTGCACCCCTGTTTACTATCTTGCAAGTTGTAGGTGACCAAACCTTGTTCGCTGTCAAAATACTTATCGCCGCGAGCGGTTACGGTAACGTAATATTCACCCTCTTGCGACAAAAACGACAAATCGACAAAGCAATCGGTTACGCTTTGAGAATACAACGTTCCGAATTCGTTGGAAACGGTAACATAGTAGTTCTGCGCGTTGTCAACCTTGTCCCACACAATACGGTCTTTTTCTACACGTACCGACGGGGTTGCCAACTCACCTACTACGGGAGCGACATATCCCGGCACGGTTGTAAACAAACGCGACGTAATTATTTCTACCGTCGGATCGGACACGTCGGCAGTAATACCCGTTACACCGAAACAAAAACGTACCGTATGAGTGCCTGTAAGCAACGATTCGTCAATCGAATTTTGTTGACGCAATTCGCTTACCACGTTTACGTATCTTGCCGAGTTGTCTCTGACTTTGTCGTCGATGTACAACAAGTTGTTGTCAACATAAACGCGCAAATAGTATCCGTGAGTAATCTTGCCGAATTCGATGTACCAAACGGGATTCTCGTCCATATTAAGGTTAAATGCGACGCTGCCGATTTCGCCCCAGTTTCCGCCTTTAGGTAATTGCAATAAAGCCGTTCCGCTGTCCGTAACCGTAGCAAATGCGTTGTTGTTTACCGACGGATAGGTTGCCAGCACTTTTGGCACGAATCGTCCCACTGTAGGGGTAGCAAACTCGTACACCGTTTCGTCGGAATCGAGATAGGCGACGCCGTCTCCCAGAGCAGTAACGGTCAACCTGTAATTGTACGCGGAGAGTCCTACGCTGCCGAAGTCTATTATGTTTTCGCCGACGACGCCTTGGGTTATAGTCTTGTTTTCGTCCACATCGTACAAAACGTAACCGTAACCCTGCGCGTTGTCCGATTTGGAAAACGTCAGTTTCAATCCGTCGAAATCAAAGTCGGATACTTTTGACAAGCGCACGCTTTCTATGTCGCCTTGCTTGAAGCCTTGCGCCGTCGATTTACCGCTTATCGTAGTTGCGGAGCCCGGAGTTACTTCGATACGATACACTCCGTCGTCCAAGTTTAACTTTGTTACGTCGTAAGAACAGGATGAGTAAAATCTTTCCGTGCGAACGACTTTGCCGACGGCGTTGTATATAGATACCTTATACCACTCTGCGCCCGGCACTTCTTTCCAAGACAAAACGTTGCCCGACACGGTTATTTTGTCTATTGTACCTAGTCTGTAAGCAAATCGAACTTCGTTAAACGTTACCGACGCTCCTGCGCCTGTCACCTCAAACCTGAACGCCATAAACGGTTGCTCGCTAACTCCGTCGTAACCCGAGTTTGCCAAACTTTCCCAAACGTCTATCGTTATAGTTCCGGCAGAAACATATCCGTTTTTGGGAGAAAGAAGGTACTTTTGATTGCCTACCAAAGCATACACTTTCAGTGCGCCCGCAATCTTTTCTACGTCCAGTATCAACACGGAAGAAACATTACGGTTTACAGCGACCGGCGGTGATGTAATCGCAGCGATTCCCCTTAGATTTTCCTGTAAAACGGTAGCGTTGCCTTCGACTTTCAGCAATGAATCGTACTCCGAATCCAAATCCCAAGTAGCAATTTCGCTGCCTGAAATAATTGTTCCTTCTTCAAAGGACGGCATTGCGACATCGTAATCGGTAACTACTTTTCGTACGTCGACGTAGTTTTTGCCTCCTTGAACGTTTATTTGTAGGTAAATAGATTTTACACCGCTTAGCTTAGCCCCTGCGCCTGATTTGGTAAGAGCATCGCGCAAGTTGACGGTGGTTTTTGTATATTTTTGCGAATTTAGTTCAATTAGCGTGTAATTTGTGGACAGATCGTCAAAAAATGCCACGCTGACTTCCCATTTACCCTTTACGTCGGCAATCGAAAACGATACTATCGGATTACGATCAAAGTTGACGTCGTATTTGCCGCTTGCGCCTTTTATCGAAGTAAGGTTGGACGAAGCGTCGCCGTTTTGTATGCGATAATCTTTGCCGTTTTCGTTAGGCGCAATCAGGCCTTTGCTAACTTGCATTGCATTAGGCGACCACTCGTCAAAACCGCTCCCGCTGACAGTTACGCCCCACTGAGTCAACTGATAGTACGTTTGCACTTTTTGCAACGAAATTTGAGCCGACGCAACGCCGACAACAACTATTCTTATGTTGCAAATACCGCTTTTTTCGCTTTGCGGGTACAGTTTTTTGAGTCTGTCTGCGATTGCTACCGTTTGTTTGGACGCACCCGAAAGGTTTGTCGCCAAAAGGTAAACGGTGTCGTCGCCCTCAAAAGCTACACCCAACGAATACTCGCCTTCGGCGTTACCGATAACAACGTTAAAAACGGGATTGCGCGACAAATCGGTATAAACGTAAGGACTTGCCACTTTACCGTCCGACGAAAAGCAGAGCTCTGTCAATCCGTCGTTGTATCGCACCGTGGCGTTGTCGTCTTGCGATTGCCACAGATTGATGTGTCCCGTTGTAAACGTAAAGCCCCATTCGTATACGGATGGTTCTTCTACCACGGGGAAGTCGAACAAATAGTATATTTTCAGATTGCTTATCGTTACGTAACAGTTTGTTCCGCCCGTGGGCAAAATCCACACGGATACGCTTTGCACACCTTCCAAATCAAAGGTTCTGTCTGCACTCTTTATCGATTCGAGAAGGTCGAAGTTGTAGTGTCCCGTTTCATCGGTATCGATAACGATGTAATACCCCGTATCGGAGCCGCCTTCTACAAACACTTTAAGCGCCCACAAACTACTTACTTGGTTTATGTCAAATTCCAATTTCGGCGTACGTGACAAGTCAACGCCGTAAAACCTTGTAAAGGCCGACCCGAAGCCTTTATCGCCTACATTAGTAATTTTAGTTGCGTCTTGCGTAGACGTTACGTCGCAATCAAAGGGCAAATCTTTGTACTTGCCATTATTCCATGCCTCCTTGTTGGCGGCAAACGCTTCGGTTTGTTCGTTGACCGTATCGAAACTCATCACCGCTTCAAGCTTGGACTTTGCAACGATAATCGATATGGATTTTTTCAGCAAACTACCGTTTGAAAGCTCCAAAGTCACTTCTATTTTGCCGTTTCCGCTACGGAAATCATCGGAAGAAAGGTCCACTTCTACATAATCTTGCGGAATATCGTTTTGCGAACAAATCTCTTTACCCGCAACCGAAAGCGCAAAATGCGTTACACTTGTGGTAGGATCTATATCGGCAGATACGGACACGCGGATTTTACCGTTAACATTGTCGCCGTTGCTTATCGACGTCCATGCGCCGTCTTCGTACTTGTCAGCCGTAGCGGACAATGTGCTGCGCGACGACGTTACGTAAACACCGTTTAAGTAGTAGATGCCGTTTTGTGATGTAACCTCGCCTTCCGCGGGCAATTCTACCACTACCGTTGCCGAATTTGCCGCAGCATTAAACGTCACTGTTTCGCCATTGCCCTGCGTATCGATAAACTTTTTGTTTATCGCGTCGTAAAGACGAGCGTTTATGTCGGACTTTTTGTAACTTACGGTCTTGACTTGATTGTAAGGATTGTAGTACAAGTACTGCGGATAACCGTTTTGCCCGAAATAGTCTGCCGCATTTAGGTCAAGTCGTAAAATTTGCGGCACGTCCGTTGCCGAAATGATCGAACCGAAAAAACCTACATGCGACGAACCGTACAATCCCAGGTCGGTAGCACTTTCGTTTTTTACCCACAACGTAAAGGCATCTCCGCTTGCGTAAGGCGAATGTTCGTCCGAGAAGAAAGACTTGCTGCTTTCGCCCGTGCGGTGAAAACCTTTGCGATACTTACGCAAACCTTCATACGCTATAAAACTCGATTCCTTGTCCTCATGCGAGAAATAATTGTTTGCCTGATAATAACCACTCCAATGAGAGTAAGTTTTTCCGTTTACGGTGTCGGTTATCGTTTCCCCGTCCAAGGGTAGGCTGTCGCCGTAAAAGTATCTTGCCGAGTTGGAAGCATTCAGCATCCATTTGCCGATCGAGTCTGCGTAACGAGTGTCGTATTTGACCATAGGCACAAAGCCCCATGCGGCGTCAAACGTGTTCATTGCAAAAGCATAACCGCCTCCGTCCGTCAGGCTTCCCATAAGTCCGTAGGTGTGTTTGCCGCCCCAACTTTCGTTTATCATTCCCCAGCCGCTACGCACCCTGCTGGAACCGTCCAACGACCAGTTTATGTACTTGGTCAAGTCGTAGTTTTTGCCGTGCAAGGCATTAAGTTTGGAGGCGACAGACGGTGCAAGGAAAGTAAGAACTTCGTAAAATGGCGAGTAATCCAGCCCTTCCAAAAAGTCCATACACCATATACTTCCTGTCAGAAATCCGGACGCCAGGCTTGCATAAGCAAGATCGTCCTTGGCGACGCTGTAACCGCCGTACAAAATATACGCCAGTCCCGCCGCCGCGTCGGGTTCTTTCCACGTTGAATAGGTGGGTTTGCTTGTACCGATGTCATAACCTTGGCAGTTAGAAAAGTCACAGTTGGCTCCTCCCATGTTTTCCACACATTGCAACCACACTTTTGACATTTCCACGATTATTTCTTTCAGATACGTTTCTTGCGGATAGTATTGATAGAGATTGATAAACAAGCAGCCGGGCAACAATGCGTACCAGAACGACCCTCCCGAACCCGTTGCATTGTTAAGGACGACGTTAAAACCGCTTTCGGCCTGATAAAACGCCACCATATCTCTTACGTAGTTGCGAGGCGTTTGTCCGTTTACCGAGTAGTTTGTCATGTCCAGCCCTATTTGCGCACCCGAAAGTATCGCGGCAATGGAGTTTATTGCTTCTACCGAACCGCCCGTAAGTCCCAAATACGTGCGTATCGACCAATATTTATTACCCGTTTCTTCAAAAAAGGCGTCTATGTTGCTCGCGTCCTCGTAAGAAACGACTTTTGAGGGGTTTTCCGCCAACGAATTTCCCCACGGGTCCGGGCCGTCGTATACCGACGATTCGCTCAACACGTAGTCGACATAATCTTTGGTGGTTTGCTTCCAATCCTTGTAATCGTAGTCGGTAGCCACAGACGGAAGATTGTCCATACGGCTGATCGATATTTGCGTTTTGCCGTCCGCTTGCGCCATGTTAAAATTTACAAGCGTTGCGCCAACACATAGGATCAGAACCAACGTCAAGGATATCAATCCTACTTTTTTATTATTCATAATGTGTTTCCCCTTTTATCGGTGCTTCGACATAGCGGTGCCGCTACAATCGACAATTTGACTTAGCCCTCACTCTTTAATTTTGTTTGCTATTCTCTGATCCTGTCAAATTGCTTCCAGATACACTATACTTAGCGATTTTACCGAAACGCGAGAGTCTTTGCCTTTGCAAAAACCTATCATAAACGAGTAGCCACCCTGCCCTTGCGGAGAAGCAATCGTTCCGCTTGCTTCGGGAATAAGATTGCCGTCCGCATCTATCCACAACGGTTTAAAAATGTTGGCATAACTTTGTCCATCTCGGCTTTGCGGAACGGTGTCATGCTGCATCACAAACATTTTCGACGAACCAAAGTACCCGCGAGCCAAAAAGCCACCTTTTACAAACACATCCGTCAACACCGCTACCGGCTTGCGAGACAAATCAACGTTTACGGGATTGCATCCTACCGCACCGTAATCAACATTGCCGCTGTGGTTAAACACCGCACGATCGGTAGTTTTGTCGTAAGCAACCTTGGCGCTGTGCCAGGAATTGCTGAACGACGATATTTGTTGCGCATTAAACATTGCATAACTGTTTACGCTGAAACTAAACGTTGCTACGGAGGAATCTACCGTGTAAGGGGGCTTACCTTTTGCCATAACTTCGATGGTGTATTGTCCCACAGGCAAGTTTGCTACGGCAAAAGAGTTTTCAGTGACAACATCCGAAGCGACAACTGTTTGTTCCGCATATTTCTTTACAAGCACGGAGTAGCCCGCGCATTTTTTGATTGCATTCCATGTTACCGAATATCCGTTGTCGCCCAAACGCATGTTTTGCGGAGTCTCCAACGGCTGATTCAGTTCGGCTTGCTCTACCGCATTAAGCGCAAAAACGCGTGCGGAGCGTATGTAAACGCTCGGTCCGCCGCCGGTAGGACCTACGATAAGTGCGGCTTTTACTATTTCGTTGTTACCTCCCTTTGGGATAGTTGCCGTAACGGGCAGGTTTTTACGAGTATCGTCTATTATCTTTATTTCCGTTTTGTCTACAAACAACGTAGCAAAATAAGCGCTGTCCACCTTGTATATATTCAACGCAAGCAACGGGTTCAGCGAGTAGTCCAAACTAAACTCGCCGCTTTTTGCTTTACCCCAACCGTCACGAGTGGTTGTAATTTTTGCTGTGCCGCTTTTTTTGTCAAAAGACGGTTCTCCGTGGTCGCTGTTTTGCCAGACGGCTATGTCGTTTGCAGAGTAGCTTGCAAACACTTTATACTCGACATTGCAACCTTCCGAATAGTCCGAATCGGCAAATCCTTTGGAATGAGCATTGACAAATACGGTATAATCGCCGTCGGGCAGGTTGCAAAAGCCCAGCGGCACAACGCTTTGTTGCGAGTCGATTTCGGCAACTGCCTCTGCGGAATACGCTTGTCCCAAGTTGACTATCTTTACCGTAAAACTTTGTGCATTCGGCGGATTGTCGAACACGATACAACCGACATTTTTACCTTCGCCGACCGAAACGTTTTCGGGGCAAGACAATTTTTCAAACTGTTTTACCACGACTTTTCGGCGAATTTCTACCTTTTGTCCGTTACTTATCACAGGCTGATTGTTGTAAAATGCGCCTATTGTCACGTTATATTCGCCATTAACCGCGCTGTCGATTTCGTCAAAAGCTACGATTTGCACGTCGTACGAGTTAAAGTCGTCATCCTTTGCGGAAACGCCGCTTATCGCCTCGTCGAGTATTTCAGACTGCGTTGCACCGCTTTTATGTTGAATATAGACAGGTTCTTGCTCTATTTCATCGTTGAAATAGAATGTAATATCATCCTTTTCCAAACTATCGGAGACTACAATTTTTCTAGTAAAAATAAGCTCGGTTTCGGCGTCCTTTTTTACGATTTTGTCTTGCTTTTTTACTCCGAAGTACACTCGATAAGTCCCGACCAAATTTACGTTTAGTCCTGTTTCGTCCCTTACATACAAACTAAAACCTTCGCTTACGCTACAACCGTCAAGCAACGTTTGGCTTGTAAACGTTTGACCTTTTACAAAATACAAATCGCTTGCACACGAAAACTTAACGTCGGCATAAAACGTTTCTCGTACGGCTACTTTTCTTTGACAAGTAACCGCACCGTGTCGGTCGTATACTATCTCTCCGTCGAGTTTTACACCCAACACAACTGTATACTCGCCGACTTTTGAAACATCCAGATCGTTTTTATCCACAACGTAGATTGTAACGTTTTGCGATGATTCGTTTACGGTCGCTTTTACGCCGCTTGTTAAAATTTCGTCGGTGACAACCTCGCCCACTGCAAGCTCTACGGGAGAGTTGCCTACTATTTCTACCTTTATTTCGCTATAGTCGTTACACGAAACCAAACACAATACTAAAATTAAAACGCATAATAAAGACAGAAAAATGCGCTTCTTGCGTATCGTTTTCATACATACCTCCCATTTGCAACAAAAATATATCAATATTTATTTTTTCAATTAGATTTTGTGTCGAAAATAAACTGTACAAAATGCCCTTCTACAATTATGATAACACAAAAAAAAGCCAAGTCAACACCAAAAACTACTTTTAGATTATCCAAAACTACACAAAAAGCGCAGCTTACAGAATGTCGGACGTGAAAAGTTTAATATACAAAAACTTGCGACGACTTAAAATCCGAACAAAAGATTTCCGGGCAAAACAACTATAGCGAAGTAAAGAAACTAAAAAAAATTGATTTAAATAATGACTTCTACTACGTCGGCAGTCGTAGTCAGTGTATAAATGTTTGTAAGCACGTCGTCGCCTATGGTGGTAATCATCGTCAGTTTGCCGCTGTCATGCGACTTTGCCGCAAGTTCGTTAAGCGTGTCGTACACCGTCTTTTGTGGTTGCGGAGGATTGTCGGGTTGAGGGTCATCAGGATCTTTTACACAAGCGACAAGCACAAACACGCTTACCGCAAGCACAACGCACAGCAGAGCTGTCAGAATTTTTACTTTCAATCCGAAATAATCTTTGCAAACAAAAAAACACGCACTCGGAACAGTATTCCGGGTGCGTATTTTTCATCTGTGGTGGAGGTGACGGGACTTGCACCCGCGTACCGACGTAAGACCATTTGGCTTTCTCCGTGCAAAGTTTGCTTTTAACTGTCGCCGCGCGTGGAAAGCAAACCAACCGAACGCAGCCAAAGGCAAATAAATTTCGGGCTACGCCGCTTTGCCGAACGGTGTTGCCTTAGTTGTACTGTCTGACACAGTTCACCACGCCGCACAACGTAACGTGGGACTGCGCGCTGCGGTTAAATTAGGCAGCGTATGCCATTCCGTAGGAACGGCTTGTGCTATTGTTAGCGTTTAATTTGTTTTGCCTTGATACGCAGTGGGCACTGCGGCACGCTTACCAAACCTTCTTTGCCGCCGGGCGAATCTGAAAACACCCCCGCAAAACGCCGCAACCGTCGGGCAAAGCCCGCGCAAGTCAGGTTGCAACGCGTCCGGCAACGACATAAATCAGCCGTCACCTTTGTTAAGCAAAGTTATTGTAACATATTTTACCGCAAAAAGCAAGTGTTTATGCAATGGCCCCAAAAATCGGCAGCACGACAACAAAGCCGCACCGCCGCATTTCAGTTTAATCTCGCTCATCCTGCCTGACATCGCTGCGTAACAATCAATCGCCTGCGCACATTACACCCGACAATCAATTGCCTGCGTATTTAACCACCACTATGTAAGTTTTGCCTGCTTCCATGGTAAACTTTGTTGCTCCCGGCTCGTCAAGCGCAACGCCGTCAACGGACACGCAGTTGTAATCCGGCAGCATAGAGTAAACTCCGTCGCCCTGATTGCCTGCCGTAAAGTTGCCGCCATTGTCACAAACCATCGCGCACTTAAAGCGAGCTTCGCCGTTTTCTTCGTACAGGCAAATTGCCATGGACAAGTTTTCGGGCAGGTTGAGTCTGACATATATCGTCGCGTGTTCCTCAATCGCGTCAAAACCCTCAAACGGCGTTGTCATTTCCGCGTCGCTGTACAGCGTGTACAAATCCTTGTATTCCACAGATTCGTCATGAAAATGGCGTTCGATAATGTAAGCCGTGGCAAAGTCCTCTGTCGCTTGTTCCTTGCTGTACGGCTCACCCGCAAGCGGGAACGTCAGGTATCCGTAGTAATAGCCGTTTATGTAGCACTTAAGTAGCGACGTGTAATTGTTTTCCGTAGTGTCAGTGCTCATGTCAAAGGCGGCATACGCGACTTCATCAAACGTATACGCAATTTCTGTTGTCTGTTTACGGATGTACACAGTATTTTTGTTTTCAACGGAAAACAACTCGTGCACGGCGTAGTCGTCCACTCTGTAGACGATTTTGCCCTCTTTCACGACAATTTCGTAGCCCATTTCGATGGTCGTTTTAATATAGTCTTTGTCGCTTGTGTAGTTCGGATTCTTTTCGTCGGCAGCAAGCGTTGCCTTGAGGCTGACGGAATTGTCGTCATTGCGCACTATCGTAATCGTGACGTCCGCGGCTGCCTGAGCGACATAAAATGCTTTTGCCTCGCCGACAAATTTGGCGAATGACGAGTCGTCAAAGTCGACAAGCTCGGCGCAAAGCCTTTTCGGGGAATAGTGCAACGTTTCCTCGCTTGCTTTAGTCGGACGAACCCAACTTCCTTTGCGGGTAACCTCGCCATTGTCGTATTCCACGCGTACTTTTTTGTTGCGGGAGACACCATTGTCGTCAACGATTTTTATGCAGATGTCGTCGCCTTCCGTCACCTTGCTTTCGTCCGTTTTGCCGTCGGCACCGATTGCATGTGTGCGATTTGTACGCAGCAACTTGTTGCCGTCCGCTGTTTCAAGCACGACGTCTGCGTAGCTTGACACATCTTTGCCACTCGTTTCCGTCGAAGTACCCGTCGCCGCGGACGTGTACGCGCCGTCGTAATTCAAAGAGTGCTTACGCCCTATGTTCCAGTATGCAAAATTTTCCTCGTCGGTATACGCCAATGTTTCGCCACAATCGCACTTCTTTGCCGCGCCGCCCACTTCCTTAAATTCGTGAGTGTGAGCAGATTGCGGCGGTTTTTTATCGCAGGAGACAAAAAACGCCGTTAGCAGCAGGATTGCGACAATAACCGCCGATAGTAATTTGAGCCGTCTGTTTTTCACCTTGACCTCCGTTTGAATTCATTGTTCGGGTAATGTTTGTTTTACGGTTTGTACAATACGCCCACCTGCTACCTACGCCTGCAATTGCTTACAAGCGGGACGGAAAAGCAATCGTATTATTGTATTCCGACAAAACAAATCAGTTACTACGCAAACGTAATCTTAGTTTTGCAAACATTGTCTTTGCTGCCGTTTTTTGGGGAAGGCGACCGGAAATTTTTGAAAAACAACAAGTTTTTCAAACCTGTTTTTCAAAAAAAAATGTCGTAAAAAAACGCATACGTATCGACTTTTCGCCGACGTATCCTTTTCCTTCGGCGATACGTAACAAATTATTGTTTGCAAACTGGTTTACAACTCAATTCTACCATAAACCAAATAATATATCAAGTGGAATTTGTCTGTTTTTTGAAAAATACAAAAATAAAAGCAGAATTAACCGCTGTGGGTTAATTCTGCCTGACAAGTTGATTTATTTATTTTTGAAAACCGCTTCGTTTATAATTCTTGCAAACTCATCGTAGCCATCGACGTTAAGATGTATGCCGTCCGGTCTGTAAAGGTCCTTTTTAGCTTCGCCGTTTTCCGTTAAGTCATTAAACGTGTCTATACCGTTAAGCCAAGCGTTGTTTGCAACAATTTTTTTCATTTCTTCTATAAATTGACCGTATTCATAGTTGAATTTACCGCCCTTGTAGCAACTGGGGACAGCCATGGAATAAATGTAGTAAATTTCCGCTTCGGGGAAGTCTGCGTGCATTTTGTTAAGTAAATTTGCCATCAGACTTGCGGCATACGCTCCGGTATGTCCCATATTGTTGATGTTGTTGCCGCCAAGGTACACCAAAACAACCGACGGTGCAAACGGTTTTACAAGTTTGTCATAAGCGTACAGCCAATCTTCCACTATCGTTCCGCCGATGCCGACATTGTAGCCCAGCCTGCCTCCGATATCCTCCTGCCAATCGCTCCAGTAATCCATGGTGCTGGAACCCATTATTAGCACACCGCCCTTTTCAGCCGATTGATATTGTTTTGCAAGGTTGTTGATTCTCGTTTCGTAAGGCGAAACGTAAGTATAATCTTTCATTTCCGACACAAATTTCTCCACATATTGACTGTCGGTGTTTGCCGTCAGATTTTTCAAAACAACGGTTCCTCCTTTACCTCCGATAGTTACCGCGGCGTTTTTCAAAAATTCAAACTGCACCGTATGATAGACTAAACCGTCAATAAGCAACGATGTCTTGCCGCCGTAATTTACAAGGGTAAAATTGATGGTTGCGGCGTTTTTAATCTGCGGTCTTACAATAAGAGTGTATCCCGTCCAATTGTCGTTGCCGTTTTTGATTTCGTGAAAAACCTGATACGCCGACCCTGTGTACTCAAATACGTACCTTACGGCGTGTGTTTCGTCCGCATACGCGCTCAGTTCACCCTGCGTCCACGCGGCATATTCGCCGAATTGCATTCTACCCGAAACAAGCCAGTACTCACCGCTTACCGCCTTGCCGTCCTTAAAAGCAAACGCCTTGTTGTACGCGCTTTCCGTCTTGTAGTATGTGCCTGCATTGCCGCTGCTGAAACAGCCGTTGTCCGTAAAGGTGTCTTTTTCGGCGGAAAATCCCAGTTCTGCCGTGCAACTTTCAAGCGTATTTACAAGCGCGTCGAAATCGTCCCCGTAATACGTTCTGAAATTGTCAAACGTTACGTTGCAATACTGTCTCATTGCAATTAAAAACATCGTGTAACCCCAGTTTGCTTTCTGGCTGTACACAAGTTTATACTCGGGCATATAACTTCCGTCCTTGAAATACAGTTTTATTTCCTGTCCACTGTACACAAAAAGATAATCGGTCTGATATTCCGTGCCACCCGGCAGAGTGTTCTTTTCGCAAACCACCTGACTTAATGCCTTTCCGTTTTCCGTGGGATAAGCATAAATGCTATTGTTGGTGGGATAGCGGAAAAGGTGAATTTTTACAAAATTTTGCACGTTTTTGGCAATCTGCAGTTCGATTTTGCTCGCAGCAGAACCGGAAGTTTTTGTGTCGGTTATGGTCAGACGTCCCGAAACGGCATATTCGTAGCCGCCCACGGGCACGCCGTTCTGATACAACGCACCCATTACTCTCTTGTTTGAGTTTTTACCCTCGACGTACACGCTTCCGTCACCGTTTTCGACAAAACTATTTATATTTTCCGACGTGTTTATAAGCGAAATACCCGTCAATTTGTCGGTGTAATTTACAAGCGCGTTTTCGTACATGATTTTCGCTTGCATTTCGTCGGATACGATTTGCAAATTTTTCATTTGCGCAACGCACTCGTAGGTGTCCAGATACAGTTCGGTGTATCTCAGTTCCGGCAAGGCTCTTCTGTAAACGACGTTGCCGTCAACGATCATTACCATACTGCCGTCCACTACAATTACTCCGATATTTACGCCCTTTGCTTCGTCATACAACGCCGAAGTAACGTGCTCTTTGTAATTGAGGAAGTCGGATCTGTCCTTGTAGTCGGAGAAGATGAGATAATGAGTTTCATCCACGCCCCTCATCACCAGGCGGATCTGGTAGTTGCCTGCGTAAACCGCCGACAAAACCACTTCTCTGCCCTGCGCAAGCGTTTGAGGATAAATTTGCGCCGAAAAAGCGTAACTGCCGTTTAAGTTTGTTCCGTTTGCACCGGTTACCGTTGCCGCGCCGTTCAGCGAATAAAGCAGATTTTCGTAGTCATACGTAGCGTGGCTTTTGTCACCGCCGCCGGTAAGAGAATGCGTCCCGAAAGGAAGAGCAACGTTTATTTCCACTTTGACATTGTTTGTTTTCGTTTCATCCTGAGACAAAACGTCGAATGTAAGTGTATGAGTTTGCTTGTCAAACTTTATCTGCACCGTCGAGTCCTTTGACGATTGATATTCGCACGCGGCACCGTAATCCTGCAAATTCAGGAATTCTGCATACTCGCTTTCGCTGAACGTAACTTTGCCATCGGTCACCTGCTTGTTGCACACCGTCTTTACTTCGATTTCGGCAAGGTCGGACAGTACGGTCAGCGTAATTTCGTATTTTCCTTTGTTTCCGCCAGTGGTTGTCAGGTCAAAAACAAGTTTGTTTTCGGTTACCGAAATTTCCGCCGTTACGCCGCTTGCAATTGTATATTGGCAATTGTCCTCGGGCGCGGCAACAAGCGAGTTGTACTGCGCCGTGGTAAGCGTAACACTATTGTCTTTTACTTCCACCCCTGCAACCGTTGTTACCTTGAAGCCTTCCAGCGGATCGGTTTCGTCGACA
>DPQS01000067.1:0-913 GCA_003537755.1 Clostridiales bacterium
GTTGCGGTCGTCCTCGTACACAAAGCCGTTGTCCGTCGCGTTCCTTGCAGGGAAAACGTCCACCGTCAGTTTGTCCCACTTCTGCGCCTTGGTGTTGTGCGCGTTGCGAGCCGTCACGATTGCGCCGCCCATGCGCACAAACAGAGGCATTTGCGTTACGTCGTCCGTCTTGACTCGTACCGTCTTTCCGCCTTCGAAGGTTTTGCCTGTAAACAGGTTCATCCAACGTCCGTGCGGCAGGTAAACGCTGCGCATCGTAAGGTCCGCCTCGTTGACGTATTCCAAGCCGAGCGCCGCTTCGCCTCCGCCCTGGAAATACTCGATACGTACCTTGTGCATTGTGTTTGCCGTCAGTCTGCCTGCACAGAAACGCATTGCAGCGTGTTCCGTCCAGTCGTCCACGCGCTGTTCGCCGTCCACCCACACGCGCACGCCGTCGTCGGAAACAACGTACAAAGCCACGTCCTGTTTGGGGCAAAGCAACGCTTCGACAACGGCGGAAAAGTTGTACACGGGCACTTCGGGCTCGGGTGAAACGTGGTTGCAATCGATGTCCAGTGTGGAATACTTTGTTTTGAGAAGAGGTTCGCCTTTTAACTCGCGACCGTCGTAGTAGGTGACACTTACCGGCGTAATATAGTCGTTTTGCGGCACTTTACGTGTTTCGCCGCCAACCACGGGCGCAACAAGCAGGTTGTTGCCGATCATGTACTGCGACGTGCAGGCAAGTGCCTTTTTGTCGTCGGGGTAGTTCCAGCCCATGCTGCGGCAAACGGGGCTGCCGTCGCGATAGGACTTGTAGGCTTCGGTATACATAAGCGGAAGCAGACGGTAACGCAGATTGATGTAATCACGCGTCGTGTCCTCGACATTTTTGTCGTCGTAAGCCCACGGCTCGCGGAAACGCCTGACC
>DPQS01000067.1:1097-1533 GCA_003537755.1 Clostridiales bacterium
GAAACGCCTGACCGTGTTGGTGCAATGCGGACGAAGCACGGACGCAAGCGAGCCGAACTGCATCCAGCGCAGGTACAAATCCTTGTCGGGGTTGCCGGTGTGACCGCCGCAGTCGGGGTGCGCATACGGAATGGCATTGTCGCCGCAACGAAGCATGTCCGTCACCGCTTCGGCAAGGGCAAAGTTGTCACTGCCGACATCTCCCGTCCACTGGATGGAATAACGGTGGCTTGCGCTGTTGCCAATGCCGCAGTAACGTCCGTTTACGATGTTGTCCACGTTGGACATGATGTCGGGACGGCGGTAAACGACATTGTTTTTAGCCTTCTTTTGCCACGCGTGCTTTGTCACTTCACTGAAAATGTACATGCCCCACGTTTCCGGTTCAATGCCTTCCGCAGGCGACACAAGTTTGGTGTGCCAGTTGCGGTCGTAC
>DPQS01000067.1:1701-5822 GCA_003537755.1 Clostridiales bacterium
TTGGTGTGCCAGTTGCGGTCGTACCACCAGGTGTCAAGACCGTTTTCCAGGTGCTCGGCAAGGCGCATTGCGCGGTAGGCAACTTCCTTGGGGTCGATGCAACTTGTGCAGCCGTCCTGCGGTTCCGGGTGGTCGTTAAACATTACATCAACGCCGTGGTCGTGCGCAAAGCGGTAGTAGCCGTTCATGTCGGGGAACAGATTTGTGTCCACGTCGTAGCCAATGCCGCGGTCGCTTGCCATGCGCCAGTCGGTGTCCAGTACGATGTTGTCCAGGGGCACGTCGTGTGCTTCGTAGTCAAGTATCATCTGCTCGGCTTGCTTTTGGTCGTACTTGTAGTAGCGGCTGTTCCAATTGCCGAGGGTTGCAAGACGTACCAGTTCCGCACGCCCCGTCAGTTCCACATACAGTTTGCGAAGTTTTGCGGCGTTTTTGCGACAGACAAGCAGGTACACGTCCTGCGCCTTTTCGTCAATTACAAAGCCGTTGTTTTTCTGCGCAATAGGGGCATAGCCGCCTTCGGGCAAAACCACACGCGGATTGTCGGCAACGGCAAACACGTCGGGCGTTTTGTCAAGGGACGGAAGTTCGCCGCTGTTACGCAAATTTTTGTATACGTATGCAATTTTTCCGCCCAGAATAAGTTTTGCACCGCTAAGATTTTTGGCTTCGGCAGGTACAAAAACCGTAACGTCGCCGTGGGTTACGTATGCGCCGTCGGACTTTTCGTTGACGGCAATTTCAACGCCGTCAAAAGCCGTTTTGTTTGCGACAAGCATTGTATCGCCGTCGCAAAAAACGCCTTTTTTGCCTGCTTCCAGACGAACGATATCTTCGCTTAAAAATTGAATTCTTATGTTATCTCTTACAAATTGTTTCATTTTTTCTCCTTTGCTCGGGAAAATGTTGACCTTCACATTATATATTATCCGCAATAACAATGCAAGCCCTATCGGAAATTTTGTAAAAGTTAGTTTATTTTGTAAAATAAACAACCCCTTGTCGGCTGACAAAGGGTTGTTTGAATTAAATATTTGATTTAGCGACTATAACTATATTTGATTTAGCAACTTTTCGAGCATCTGCTTGCCGACGGACGGCTACGGTGCACACAACCGTTCGGGCGACATCTCTCGCCCGCAGCAAAGCAATTTTGCACTATTATTCCGAGCGCAGACAAGTGACGGGGTCCTTCTTGGCGGCAAGACTTGCCGGGATAAGTCCCGCGACAAGAGTAAGCGCAATGGACAACACAAACATACCCAGCACAACGGGCAGGGTAAACAGTACGATGTTTGTTACGTCAAACAGGTTGTGCAAGACAATGTTGACTATAATGCCGACAATGACGGCAAACACAATGCCGATTACGCCCGCCAATGCACCGATAATGGAAGTTTCCGTGTTGAAAATGGTCGAAATATCCTTTTTGCGTGCACCAAGACTGCGCAACACGCCGATTTCTTTGGTGCGTTCGATTACCGAAGTGTAGGTTGTCACGGCAATCATAACGGTGCTGACAATAAGCGACACCGCAGAGAAAGCAACCAACACCCAGGTGGTGACGTCAATCATGGTGGACATCATGGACAGCGCAACGCCCTGCAAGTCGGTGTAGGTCACCTTCGCGTCGGGATCGCTTTCGTGCGCGGCGTTCCACTCGTCAAGGTAAGAGGTAATTTTATCCTTTGCCGAAGCGTTTTGTGGGAAGATGTCGATTTTGTCGGGCAGACTGCTGCCGCCGAGAGTTTTCAGTACGCTTTCGTAAGTGGCGGAACTGCCGACGGCATCGGCGAATTTCTTACCTGTAAGAATGTTGACGTCGGGGTTTTCTTTCTGCGCCTTAACCACGTCGGAAGAGAGCGAATCGGCAAGCAGTCTGTCGGCAAGCGCGACGGAATACAGCACGCCCGGTTCCGCAAGTTTTGCCGAATCGTCGCTTTTGCGCCGCACAATGCTTGTAACGCGCAAGGTAATTGCATTTGTCGATTCGCATGCGGCGTTGATGTCCGCCCGTGAAGTAATCGCAGCATAGTGACCGTCTTCGTTGGGCAGATAGTAAGCGTTGTTGAGTACCAGTTTGTAGGTGCGTCCGACAAGGTCGGCATAGGCAATTTCTTTGTAGTTGTCGCCGTCAGCCTCCGCATTTATGCCAAGTGCCGTAAGCAAAGTTGTAGACATGCGGTTGTACTTGTCCACGACAAGCGCGATTTCGTTTTCTTCCGTGGGGTAACCGATTGTCGAATCCGTCTTGTACAACACATCGTAGTTGTCGGCAAACATTTCCTGCGAACTGACCATCCCGGTGGCGTTGGAAGCAAACCGCGACAGGTGCGTATAGTTGCCGTCACTACCGATTACAAAAGCATTGACGGACAAATTGTAGGTAAAGTCCAACGTCTTGTACAGCGTTTCGTCCATGTTTTTGACGTAGGCAACATATTCTTCCGTAATGTCGTTTTCTATGTACGATATCATGGCAGGCTTGTATGGCTTGACCGCTGTCGTGTCCGATGGGTACGGGTCGAGTTTGTTGGTAAACGACTCGCCGCTCATCATACTTTCGAAGTCGACTGCGCGGGAGGAAACGGTAATAGGCGTATCGCCCATTGCCTGCCGCTGGACGTTGTCTACGTACGCCGTCATGCCTGCGCTTATTGCAAGCACCAGCGTAACGCCGAAGATACCGATACTGCCCGCAAAGGACGTAAGCAACGTTCGTCCCTTTTTGCTAAGCAAGTTTCTGAACGACAACACAAACGCCGTCCAAAGCGACATTTTGCTGCGCTTTTTGCCTTTTGACCTAACACTTTTGGTAGTTGAAGGTGCATTACTGTCACATTGCACACTTGCCTGTGTGTCGGTTGCGTCTTGTGCGGTAGGCGTTGCTTCGGATGAGGTGACGGTCGGCTGTTCGCCGTCAAACGGGTTGGTGTCGGACACGATTTCGCCATCCAGCAAACTGACTATTCGGGTGCTGTACCGCTCGGCGAGTTCCCTGTTGTGCGTGACCATCACCACAAGACGTTCCTCGGCAATTTCCTTGAGGATGTCCATTATCTGCACGCTGGTTTCGCTGTCAAGTGCTCCCGTCGGCTCGTCGGCAAGAATGATGTCGGGGTCGTTGACGATGGCGCGGGCAATGGCTACGCGCTGCATCTGTCCGCCCGAAAGTTGGTTGGGGCGTTTCTTCATTTGCTTGGCGAGCCCCACGCGTTCGAGAGCAACCTTTGCCTTGGCGATGCGTTCGGCTTTGCTTGCGCCTGCAAGAGTCAGCGACAACGTAACGTTGTCAAGAATGTTCATGTGCGGGATGAGGTTGTAACTTTGAAACACGAAGCCGATGCTGTGGTTGCGGTAGGTATCCCAGTCGCTGTCGCGGTAATTTTTGGTGCTGACGCCGTTGATTACAAGGTCGCCGGACGTGTAGCGATCCAAGCCGCCGATGATGTTGAGCAAGGTTGTTTTACCACAACCCGACGGACCGAGAATAGACACAAACTCACTTTCGCGGAAACTGACGGACACACCCTTGAGAGCGTGCACCGTAAGGTCACTTGCCACGGGGTAGTCTTTTTTAATATTTTTAATCTGAAGCATAAACGTAACTCCTTGATTAGCCTTTGCGCCGAGCCGGCAGCGACCACGCCGCCACACACAACGACGGGTGCAATTACGAATTTTCCACAATTGTAAAACAGTTGACTTAAAACATGCTTGATGTACAAAACGGTTGCCGCAATTTTTGCAACAACCGTTTATTTTACAAAAGATTGTAAGCCATTACTTTTGTATTCATATTTACTTTTTTTCAACGGGATTTTTAGCGGTCAATGCCTCTCTGCAAAAAAAACGAACATGTTTTGCTATCTTCCGCAGAAATTCGGTGTTTTATTCAGCCAAACAGAAGTTTTGACCACTTTTATTCCACTCGCAGAAATTTTGACCGTTTTTTTATCCGTTCACAGAAATCTTGGTGTTTTTAATCCGTTCACAGAAATTTTGGCGGCGTAGACGGGTGCGAAGAGTGGCAACAGTTGGCTGAAACGCGAAGGAGCGTACTAAGACGTACGTGACTGAGCGTGGCAGGCAAACGTAGCCGCTATGCGTGCCCGTATACG
>DPQS01000067.1:5985-6479 GCA_003537755.1 Clostridiales bacterium
AGCCGCTATGCGTGCCCGTATACGTCGCCAAAAACGCCAAAAACTTAGGCTATTTCCAGCGCCAGCACCATCATCTCATGGAACGAGTTTTGCCTTTCTTCGGAAGAAAGTTCCTCGCCCGTCAGAAGGTGGTCGGAAATCGTGCAGATGCAGAGTGCTTTTTTCCCTGCTCGGGCGGCGTTGAGGTACAGCGCGGCAGATTCCATTTCCACTGCAAGCACGCCCATTTTTCCCCAGACTGCACTGCCTGCGCCGTCGTCATAAAAAGTGTCGCTGGACAAAATGTTGCCCACTTTGTAGGTGTAGCCCAGTTCCTTTGCCTTGGACACAGCCTTTTCCAGGAGGTCGTAACTGCAAATGGGCGCAATTGTGCCGGGCATGCCGAATTGATGCGCGAAGTTACTGTTGGTGCACGCGCCCTGTCCGAACACGAGGTTGCGAAGTTTCAGGTCGGGATGTATTGCACCTGCCGAGCCGATACGAATAATGTTTTC
>DPQS01000067.1:6666-6786 GCA_003537755.1 Clostridiales bacterium
GAGCCGATACGAATAATGTTTTCCACACCGTAGAAGTTGAACAGTTCGTAACTGTAAATGCCGATTGACGGAATACCCATGCCGCTTGCCATGACTGACACGCGCTTGCCCTTGTAGGTG
>DPQS01000067.1:6998-15488 GCA_003537755.1 Clostridiales bacterium
GACACGCGCTTGCCCTTGTAGGTGCCCGTGTAGCCCTGCACGCCGCGCACGTTGTTGACAAGTACGGGGTTTTCAAGGTAATGTTCGGCGATGTACTTTGCGCGGAGCGGATCTCCCGGCATAAGCACGGTAGGTGCAAAGTCGCCTGCTTTGGCGGATATGTGAGGGGTAGGTATTGGCATAATGTTGACCTCCTTAAATGTTTTCCGTTGCCCAAACAACCTTTGATTGTAGTAATATTATACAAATTTTAACGCGTTTTGTCAACAGCGACTTTTCAAGGCGGCGTTTCACGGCGATTGCTCACACTGGCAACGCACGGCAATTACACACAGAAGAAGTACTCAAAAATACCACTTTTCGACTTTGCATGCACCACTTTTTCGTGTTAAAAGCGTTTACAAGTACGTTAATACAAAACGATTGATTTTGCCACATTATCCGTTTTACGGGATTTCGATTGTCGCCCAAACGGCGTTGCCGTCACAAAAAAATCAGTACGTAGGGTTTCCATTGTCATCACTAATCATTTTTGCGAGTGTGACAGCGGATACTTAGGCGTTAAACGCCCATCCACGTACTCAGTACGTAACATGTTTTCGCATAAAATAAAAGTCGAATATCTGCTCGCCGCAGGGCATTTCCGACATGGCTTTGCGCAGCGATTCCATGTCGTAGGGTGCGGAAACCCGACGATACGACCAACCATTGTCGTCGTAGTCGATTACAATTCCCGTTGCTTCGGCCTCCGGGTGACAACCGACACTGCCGACGTCCACATAAAGCATTTTGCCCTGAATGTCGCACTTCTCGTGCTTGTGCCCGAAAAACACCGCTTCGCCGTCAAAAGTATCAAAAGTTTTGTCCAGTCCTTCCGCCGTGGGGTGTTGCTCAATCCATTTGAAACAGATGTCGGCAACGGTTTTCGGCGGATTGTTGCGGTCGTAGGCGTAATGCACAAACTGCAATTTTGCACCGCCGCAAATACGCTCGGCATACACGGGAAACCTTGCAACAATCTGTCTGTCGTCCTCCGTCAAGCCGCCAAAAACAAACTTTTTGTGCTCCGTCGGCACGTGCGACAGGTGCTTGGCAATGTAGTCTTTCATTACAAAGTCTTTGTCATGGTTACCCATAAGCATGGTTACGTTCGGCGTTTGGCACAGCAAATGCAGGCACTCGGCAGAGTACGGTCCCATGTCCACAACGTCCCCGAGATGCAGTATTTCTTCAACTTTTTCCGCTTGCAGGCGCACCAGAATCGCCTGCAACGCAGGCAGGTTGCCGTGTACGTCTGTAATTACTCCTATTTTTCTCATTTCTCAATCCGACTTTTCCGGCGCGACGTCTGTCTTTTCGCAGAAAAGCTCACCTTTTTCTGTCTTTGACTTCCGCGCTGACCTTGCCGCACCGCTTGCAGGTCTGTCTGCCATGGCGACAAATGTCGCACAAAAACAAAAACGCCGTCCGACAAATGTCGTAACGACGCATTGTTCATTTGTCTTGTCATCATCGTTACCATGTAAGGTGCGCTCCGCCCGGGACTACAAGCCACGTCGGTGCACCCCGATGATGTTAAATTTTACCAACTTACCGCGCAAAATGCAAGCAAATCGCAACAAATTCGCACAGGAGCCGCAGATTATTTTGCAAAATTTTCCTTTACAAACTTGCGGTAGTCCACGTACTTCATGGGGCGGGAGAAGTAGAAACCCTGTATCACGTCGCAACCCAGTGCCTTCAGGCGGTCGTAATCTTCCTTGGTTTCCACGCCCTCCTGCGTTACCTTGACGCCCATCTTTTTGATTACGTCGATTGTACTGCTTAGCAACAGTTGGTCGCGCTCGAACGACGTGCCCTTGCCAAGGAAGAATTTGTCCAGTTTGATTTCGTCCATTTCCAACGTTTTTAGCACGTTGTAACTGGAATATCCCGTGCCGAAGTCGTCCAGCGAGCACAAAAAGCCCGCCTTGTGCAACTCCGCAATAATGCGCGCCAGATAGTCGTAGTCTTCGTAAGCAAAACTTTCGGTAAACTCAAGCGTGATAAAGTTTTCGGGAATGTTGAATTTCGTCCGTATGCGCTTGTAGTAGTCCGTAAAGTCGGGCTGAATTGCCGTAACGCGCGACACGTTGACGGAAACGGGATACGCCTGTCCGTGTCCGGCAACCGTTTCGGCGATGTTTTCGCAAGCACGGAAAAACACGAATCTGTCCAGACGGTCGATGAAACCGTTTTCCTCGAACACAGGCAAAAACTCCGCAGGCTGACGATACGTGCCTTTTTTCGAGTCGTACCAACGTACCAGAATTTCGCTGCCGTCCATGTCGCCGCGTTTCAGGTTGTACTTAGGCTGGTAAAACAGGTGGAATTCACTGTTTTCCAAAGCCGATTCCATACGGCTTTCGATTTCCGCGCGGCGAGAGTAACTTTCGCCAATAACGTCGGCGTAGTAATGCACCGCAAAAGTGCCGTTGGGCATCGTGACGGAGCTTTCGGTCAGCTTCAGCTTGTCCAGCATCGCCTGCACCTTTTCTTCGCGGCTTTCAACCTCGTAGGCGCAGAATATCATCGTAATGGTAAAGTCATCGTCCGGCAGTTCGTCAAATTCGTTTACAACGCGGTAAATCTTGCCCAGGCGAATACCGAGTTCCTTGCGGTTGCGGTAATTGAGCAACACCAAAAATTCGCCTTCGGAAGAGTAGCCGTATGTTTCGCCCGGGCGCAGGCTTGTTTGCAGTATGTTGCGCTCGTGTTTAAGCAGATTGTGCGCCTTTTCGTCGCCGAATCTACCTTCAAGGTAGCCGTAGTTGTTGATACGCAGCGACACCAGCACGAATTTACTGTTTTTGTGACGACGAAGCAATTCGGGCACGTCCTTGCGGAACTTGGTTGCCGTTGCGCACTCCAACTCCTCGTTGATCATTTCGATGTTGTAAATAATTTTGTTTGTTTTGCGCCTGTCAAGAACAAACACACATCCGAAACCGACAATAAGCAGCGACAGCCCAACCAGCGCGCCGCTGATTTGCGTACTCATTTCAAAGCCGCTGCCGTACACAGTTGACAGTTTGTACACGTCAAACAGAAACGCATTGCCGTTTTCCTTGCCGAAGAATCGCACGACTGCGACGTAGCTTTCGGTGCCGTAAGTGAACATTGCCGAGCCGTCAGTGCCGTTGGCGATACATTTTGTCAGCGACTTGTACGCCGTTTCATCGATAACGTACGCCGACAAAAAACCGCTTTGCACGGGTTCAGGTCCCACGTCGAAGGTGTCGGTGTTTGTCATTCTGCGCAAAATTTGTCCGTCGCTGCGGCACAGCAACACAAATTCGCTTGCCGAAACCGACGTGTTATCTTTCTGCGAAAGGTCGCTTGCCCACAGTACATTGACGTCGTACACTGCGACAATGCCGCTAAGCGCACCTTCGGACACCGGCGCATACACGCCTACCGACATCAGTCTGTTGTCAAACTGGAACGCGCCTGTCAGCATGGTCGTTTCCGCGTCGGCAAGTTCCGCCAGACCCGGGTAAACCGTCACTTGCTCGTCGTTGTAGTCGTACAGTTTGCCGTCCGCGTAATACATGATGTCGGCAAACATTTCACCTGCGAAGTAGTCCGACGTGCGCGCAACACGCACCTTGTCCGCCGCCGTCCGGGCGTCGGCGATACCGTCCAACGTTTGCGCAAACAGCGCAACTTTTGTTTTTACCGCGTCTGTTTGCCTTTTCACCGACATGCTTTGTCTGTCGGTGTGGTACTCGGCACGTTCCACCGCCTGAGCGTTGACCGACGACGAAAACCCGTTTTGCAACGCCAGTACCTGGACAAAAAAGCCTAAGCAGACCAACATGACGACAATAAATATCAATGTACTGCCGTGTTTTTGAAAAAATTCTCTCATAGGATTGTCCCTTTACTTAGCGATGTTACTTTGTGTGCGTGAAGATGTTTTTCGGAGAAACCCCTTTTTGTCAAAAGTGGTTTCCCCGTGCCCCTTCCTCAAAAACTTTGAGTACGAGTGGGGATATTTTTTTTGGGGGGGTAGCAAAAACAAAGTTGTTTACTAACCCGATTTACTGAACGCTGTAAATCACAAAGTGGACAGAAACAACATATTATCGGTCGGATTGTCCGTCGTTGTCGTCCGAATGCGATTGCACTTCCTTATTGTTTTTTGTATCGTCGTTGCAGCCAAGTCCTTCGCGGTTAAGCCGCGCGACTTCTTCGGCTACAAGGCGGTCGATTTGTTGCTGTTTTGCATTGTCGTCCTTCTCGCCGATGTCGGACCTTGCCGCGCGCACGAGGTCGGGAATGTAGACAAAACTCATTGCCAGCACAAATACCAACGCAATCATTGCTATACCTGCCCATGACGAAAATACGCGCCCGAACCAGGTAAGCAGCGGCAAGTTGCCGGTGTAGACGGCAACCACGTCGTCGGGGCGGACAATCCACGGGTCGGTAACGTTTGCAGTGTTGTCGCCCTTTGTTTTGTAGCCGCCGTCAACCACCGCTTCTATTCGGTGAGTGACAAGCAAGCCGTACACTGCCTGCGATTTGTCGGCGCAAACAAAAGTGATTACGTCGCCGACTGACAGGTTTTGCCCGTCGCTTTTGACTACCGACACAAAACTGCGCGTTTCGATTGTCGGTTCCATGCTGCCCGTTTCCACCCACAGCACGGCACGGTTGAAGATGAATGTCGGGCGGCCGCTATTTTTACCTGCCAGCGACACCACCACAAGCGCAAGCAACACGACAATCACGACTACCCACACAATGTTGGCAATTTTGCTTAACGTATTGTTTTTTTTCATTGTTTTTTCTTTTTTCCGTTACGCTTGTCGCGACGGTAACGCCCGAACAAACGCGAGAAAAATCCCTTTTGTGTGGGCGGTTCGTCAGGCTCTTGCGACTTCGACATATCTTTGATAAACTCGCCCGAGTCGTCGATACCGTAATCGGTGGGCACGTCGTAACTTTGCGGCGCAACCTGCACGATGTCGGGCAACGTTTCCTGCTCGGCACGGGAATTCGCAACAAGGTTTTCGGCGTTTTCCGCCTGTTCGTCCGCCGTGTCTTCGGCCACAACGGGCACGACAACGGGTTCTGCTGCGACGGTAGCCGTCTGCTCGACGGGCTTCGGACTGCCGTGATACAAATCGCCTGCGGCGGCTTCCGCCATTTGTTCGGGCGTAAGGGATTGCCGCGCTTCGTCCGCGCCTGTCGCGTAATCGGGATAAGCGGGGTTTGTTTCGTTTTCTTGCGCTATGGCAGTAACGGTTTGCTTGCGTCTGATCCATCCTGCGGCAATCAGTTCGTCCACGGACATGTACGCAAATTCGTCCACCGTATGCAAAATTTGTTGTTTTTTGCTCGGTTTAAGGTCGTATTCGACAACAAGTCCGTCGACCAGTTCCAACGCGTATTTTAGTCCGCGATCGCTCTTCACGCGAAGCAGCGACGGCGTGTCCGCAACGGCTTTTCGTGCCGAAACATCGCGCACAAAGTACTTTTCCGCAAGTCCTTCGGCAGGCAATGCCACGTAGAAGCACAGCGATTTGCCCGTAACGTTTATCCTTGCAAGGGTTGTGCGCCCGCGGTTGAATGTCGCAAAACGGTTGCTTACGCGCAGTTTAACCTTGTTGTAGCCTGCCAGTTTGTTGACAATTTCCACGTAGTAGCGTTTCACTTCGTCCGTTGTCAGGCGCAAACGCGCGTTGAACGTCTTTGTGTAGGCAACTCCACCGAAGCGAACGTCCGATGCTGCGTCCTCGTCGCTGTCTTCCGCAACGTCCGCGGCAACTTCGTCGTTTGCCGTATCGTCGTAGTTTTCGTTGCTGTCGGCAGTAACCGTCGGCTCGCCTGTTTGTTCGCGTTCGGGCGGCGTAAAGCCGTCGGCATTTTTGAGTTTGATCCAGCCCTTTTCGATAAGTTCGGCAAAGGAAATGCGTGCAAATTCTTCAACCGTATACGTTTTTTGCGGTTTTTTGCTCGGTACAAGGTTGTACTCGACAACCAGCGCATCCACCAGTTCCTGCGCGTACTTCAAGCCTCTGTCGCTCTTCACGCGAAGCAGCGAGGGCGTGTCCGCAACGACTTTTCGTGCCGAAACATCGCGCACAAAGTACTTTTCCGCAAGTCCTTCGGCAGGCAAAGCCACGTAAAAATACAACGTCTTGCCCGTAACGTTTATCCTTGCAAGGGTTGCACGTCCGCAGTTAAATGTCGCAAAACGATTGCTTATGCGCAGTTTAACCTTGTCGTAGCCTGTCAGTTTGTTGGCGATTTCCACAAAGTAGCGTTTTACCTCGTCCGTCGTCAGGCGCAAACGCGCGTTGAAAGTTTTTGTGTAACCCACACCCTTCCAGCGTTCGTCCTCTTCAAATGTGATATCGTCGTCGCTTTCGTCCTCGCCTTCAACGTAGTCGGCTTTTGTTTCCGCTTCCACAACGGGCGGCACATATTTTTCGTCGGCGGCAAGCGCAACGCGCAGAGCAAGTTCAATGTCGGTTTCGCCCTCGTCTACCCTTTCTTCTGCCGCTTCTTCGTCGTATTCCGACGGCGTAAAAGCAGGTAATTTGTCCACGATGCGTGGCCTGACGTCGGCCGTCGTGCGCCTGTTAAGCACACCGTCCTCGTCGTACTCGCCAAAGGCATTGTGTCGGAAAATCATGTACTGCATTGCGGCAGCTTTGGCAAGTTGACCGCAATATTGCTCGTCAACGTCCACCGCCTGTTGGTCAACTACCAAGCCGTAACCTGCATCGTCGTAACTTTCGATAAACTCCCACAGCGCAAGGCACTGACGGAAGTACTTGTTTTTAAGAATGGCGTTGGTGCGCATGATTGGCGGATTGACGTACTTATGTTCCATCTGCACCACAAAATCGCTGCGCATATACTCGCCCACAACCATGCGGATACGCTGTATGCGCTTCCACAGTTCCGTGCCGACAACAGGGTTGCGCATTGTTTTGGCGGAGTCCTGCATGTACTGCACGTTGATAGTAACGCGTCCCTTGTTGTCACCGTCGTCAAAAGTGGACGTAAAGTTGATTTCGTCCACCGTTTCGTCCGCGCCGCGCCTGACCGCCACGTCGTAGCGACGTTCCACAAACATGCTAAGGCGCGCAAGCAAGGTGTTGAGAAACCTGTTTTCGTAGGTTTGTATGCTGTCGTCACGGAAGATGTTCAGCATCTTTTTGGGAATTATGTCGTCGCCGTCCGTGGTGATGTAGTTGGTGTGTTGACACAGGTGCACCACCGACCGCCCGGTGATTTTTTTCGTCATCTCGATGGGCAGCACTTCTTCCGTTTCGGCGATGTAGTGCGTGGGGTTGCGCACCAGCGTGTCCAGCGCGTCAAGGCAACTTTCTATTGCGGAAATCCACGCTTCGTCAATGCTGCGAAGCATCGTTTTGCGGCTGAAAGATACGCTTGTGTCGCCGCTGTCGATGTTTTCGAGAATGTCCTCGTAACTTTTGAATTTGCCAACCAGTTTGTTGACGGCGGCAACTGTTTCGGGATAAATGCCGTCGTTGTCGGTGTCCGCTTCGACGTGTTCTTCGGCAGGCGTTTTTGTCGCGACTTCTTCGCTGTCCGTCGCCGTGACGTCGCCATCGTTGTCGTCGGCTTCGTCAATGTCGTCGTTTTCCGCGACGGCAGCGGCATTTGCACCTCCGTTTTGCTTCAGCAAGCGGATAAGTCCGCGCGTCAGCAGGTTGTCGAAACTGTCCGACGGAAAGTCCCTTGCGTAAATTTCCGTAGTGTTTTCGCGGGCGACAAGTCCGTTTTCCGCGGCTATGCGGTCGATAAGGCGCAAAGCGTTGTTAAGCGCGCCGTCGCTGCGAATACGGAAAAGCGAAGGCGTTTTTTCGTACTTTCTGACGTCGGAAACGTCCTTGGCGCGATATTTGCCATCGGCAACGGTGCTCGGCTCGACAGCCAGATACAGACACAACGTCTTGCCGGTAATTGTCAGACGAGCAAACACGGTGCGCCCCTCGGCAAAACTTACGCCGTTCCAACGCGTGCGCGAACGAACGCGGTTGTAGGCGAGCAATTTGCTTGCGATGGCGGCATAGTAACGCTTGACGGACTCGTCAGACAACGCCAGTTTTGCCACAAAAGACTTGCTGTAACGCAGTTTGTCCGTCCAGTCAAGGCTGTTTTCGGACGAATCCGTGCCGTTGATATTCAGTTGTTTGTTGTCAATATCCGACATGAATCCTCCGCGTAATGTCGCAAAAAAGCGCATACGTATTTATTTTTCGGTGACGATTGAGTTAGTTGCAAGTGGAACGCCGAAGCAAATCGGCAATCACACCGTGGCGGCAGAAACCGTCGTAGCCGCCTTGTTTGAAAAGCGTTGCCGAAGGAAGTTGGCGATTGTAGCGTGGCTGCCATTGTTCACCGACAGGGTTTAATGCAAGGGGTCCTGTCGAGGAATTGCCCATGAAAACTCGCCCTGATGGCTCA
>DPQS01000016.1:0-159 GCA_003537755.1 Clostridiales bacterium
TAGCGGCGTTAAGGTGGAACGCCCCGAAAAGTTGCGGCAGGCGGTGGTGGCGCGGTGCGAAGAAATCGCAAAGTTGAATTCGGCAGAGATGTAATGCAGCGCAAAACTAAGTGAGTACCGAAGAATAGGCGCAGGAAAAAGGGCGCCGAAGGCACGGGT
>DPQS01000016.1:390-8747 GCA_003537755.1 Clostridiales bacterium
AAAGGGCGCCGAAGGCACGGGTCGTGCACCCACTAATTGAAAACAAGTTTTGGCTTTTCACATTAAGTTATGTCATGCCGAGCGAAGTCGAAGCATCTCCCGGAAGGGTACCTTGTGAAATGGACGCCGAAGTGCGGAAGTTTATGTAAGGGGTCCTGCCGAGGAATTGCGATACAGGCGACCGAGCGACGAGGTGTTGCCACGCAGCGACATTTCGCAAAGACGGCGAAGGTTTAGAAACGCGTAGCGACGGCGCGGCCGGGAAGGCTGCCTGCCACGGATAATATTGCTCGTCGCGAGCCGAGCATCAGGCGCTCGCGGTGTGGCAATTTCTCGGCAATGGTCTACTGCACAGATTTGTTACGGCTGCGCAAAATTTCGATTTCGGTTTACAATGCAAACTACAATCGAGAATAACGCAAAACAGTTGAATTTTACTCAATTATATGCTAAAATATAATGTAAAAATATGCCAAAGGAGCATACTTGATATGAAAGTAATCAACAAGCAGGACAACAGCGGCAGACTGGTGTACAACAGCACAATCGTCAGGGACATCGTGGATTGCGCCCTCGGCGAGGTGGACGGCGTTGTAAAATACCCCGAAAATAGCCGCCTTGCGCGTGACAGCGTGCGTGTGGAACAGCTTGAAAGCGGCGAAATGTACATCGACGTCTACGTGAAGTTGATGTTTGATGTGGAAGTGTCCGACGTGGCAAGCCGCATACAAAGCTCCGTCAAAAACACAATCGAATCCATGACGGAATTTAAGGTGAAAGCCGTCAACGTGCACGTAATCGAAGTAGAGTTTGAAACTGCCGACTGATTGCCGAGCGTTTTTTGCTTTGCCACAGGCGAGTGTCGCGACATTGCAACAACGGCGCCGATATGTTTGCAGCAACTTTTGTGAAGCCGCATGCATACCGTCAGCGGACGACAAACAAGCGGCAACGGTAAATGGTTGATACGCCGCAAACTTCGCCTGCGTACACACAACGCGACAATTACATTTTTGCTTTGCGCGCGGCGCAGGCACACACTTGAGAGGACTTATGAGAGGTTACGCCAGAGAAACGGCTTTTTGCAAAATTTACAGTTACCTTATTTCGGGCAATGTGGAAGATGGCTTTGAACAGTTTGACCAAAGCAAACTGACGGACGAGGACAAGGCATTTGCCGATGACCTTGTGCGCGGTACCATTGCCAACAAAACTGCGCTTGACGCGGTGGTATCGGAATACAGCCGCGCATTCAAGTTGTCGCGCATCTACCGCATAGACCTTGCTGCGCTGGAACTTGCCCTGTACGAAATGCAATTTACGCAAACGCCGCACCCCGTTGTGATAAACGAAGCGGTGAGCATTGTAAAAAAATACAGCACCGAAAAAAGCACGCAATTTGTAAACGGTATTCTTGCCGCCTACGAGCGAGGACAAAACAAATGAGCAAACTGTTGTACGGCAAGCCTGTAGCCGACAAACTATACTCACAAGTGGACGAGTTTGTGGCAGGCTCCGGCGAGCATAAGCCTGTTTTGGCGGCGATCGGCGGAAGCGGCGGACAATGGACGCAGTACGTGGGCAGCCTTGCCAAAAGCGCGGCGGCGCACGGCGTTGAGTTTCTGCACGAGGAAGTAGCGGAATACAACGTTGCCGACTACGCCGACACTCTTAAAAAGTTGCTTGACAGCGGCGCGGACGGCGTACTTGTGGAGCAGCCCTTGCCCAAAGAAATGAAACCGTTTGTGGAAACGGTGCCTGTCGGCGCAGACATTGACTGCGTTACCGACGGACAGGTTGCAAAGTTGTACCGCGGTGAGGACGGAATGCGCCCCGCAACCGCGCAAGCCGTGATTGAAATGCTGGACTACTACGACATAGACGTCGCCGGCAAACACGTGGTTGTCGTCGGACGCGGAAACGCCGTGGGAAAGCCGCTTGCGCTTATGTTGCTGCAACGAAACGCAACCGTGACGGTGTGTCACAGCAAAACGCAACGTCTTGCCGATGTTTGCAGAAGCGCGGACGTAGTGGTTTCCGCAACGGGCAAGCCGGGGCTTGTTACCGCCGATTTTGTGACGGCCGACAGCATTGTAATAGACGTCGGACTTAGTTTCGTTGACGGCAAAACCTGCGGCGACGTGGCGGAAGAAGTGTACGACAAGTGCGCGGCGGTTTCGCCCGTACCCGGCGGCGTGGGACCCGTTACGCGAGCCGTACTGCTTAAAAACTTGTGCAAAACAATTGGTCTTAACAAAAATACAGAGAAAGCAAAATGACCCTTTCGGTAAGTCAACTTAACAATTACATACACGGCATGTTTGACTTCGACAGCACGCTGGATGACGTTACCGTCTGCGGCGAAGTTACCAATGTAAAGGCATACGCCAAGGGTTGGTATTTTTCGCTGAAAGACGAAGTTGGCGCGATAAACTGCTTTTGCTACGCAGGCGCGGTGGCACCCGTTGCAGGCACTATGGCTGTTGTAAACGGCAAGGTTAATTACCTTGTAAAAAGCGGTCAGGTAAGTTTTTTCGTGCGACGTCTGACGTTGACCAAGGACAACGGAGCGGCGTATCTGCGATTTGTGGAACTGCGCGACCGCCTTGCCAAGGAAGGGCTGTTTGACGAAAATCGCAAAAAAGTCGTGCCGCATTGCTGCGCTAAGGTGGGCGTTGTTACAAGCCCGACAGGCGCGGTGATACACGACATTACCAATGTGTCGCTGAGGCGGCAACCATTTACGCAGATAGTGCTGTACCCCGTCAAGGTGCAGGGCGTCGGCGCGGACAAAGAGATTTGCCAAGGCATACGCTACATGGACGGCACCGACGTGGACGTGATTATTGTCGGACGCGGCGGCGGCAGTAACGAGGATCTTAGCGTGTTCAACAGCGAGGACATCGTGCGGGCCATTGCGGCGTGCAACAAGCCGGTTGTGTCGGCTGTCGGTCACGGCGTGGACTTTACGTTGTGCGACTTCGTTGCCGACAAGCGTGCCGTAACCCCCAGCGAAGCGGCGGAATTTGTTACCGTGGACGTGGTGGAACAGCGTGCGCGTGTGTGCGCAATCCTTGACAAAATTCAGCGCAGTGTCGCGCGGCAGATTGCAGACAGGCAAAACTACGTCGTAAGCACCGTGCGCAGACTGGATACGCAGGTGGAACGCACTGTGGAACGGCAACGCACACTTGTTTTGCGAACGCTCGATGGGATAAACGAAGTTGCCAACACGCGAATTGCGGAGCGTAATTCTCGCCTTGAAAAGTACCTTGCAACCCTTAACGCAAGTAACCCGACACGGCTTCTTGCAAGGGGTTACGCCTACGCGACCAAAGACGGACAAAACGTAAAAAGCGTCAAACAGGTTGCAAGCGGCGACAAACTGAGCGTTACTCTGTCCGACGGCAAAGTGGAAGTCACTGCCGACTGATTTGTGAGTAATTTTTACATACGTATGCAAAATTTGCTTACAAAATCGGGCAAAATAAACATTTGAAATTATTATTGAACGGATATAATCATGAAACTTGAAACTCAACTTAACAAACTTGAAAAATTAGCGAGCGACATCGAAAACGAGGACAGTCTGGAAAAGTCCCTTGCCATATTCGAGGAAAGCGTAATCGTGGCGCAGGACTGTCTGAAGCAACTTGACGACTGCAAGGGCAAGCTGACGGTGTTGTCCGACAAGGTAAAGGAGATTACAGATGGCAACCAAGATTGACGTAAAGTACGTAGACGAACTTGTTAAGGCATTTCTGCCCGATCAGCACGACAAAGTGACGCAGGCGGTGGAGTACAGCCTGTTTAGCGGCGGCAAGCGTTCGCGCCCGATTTTGTTGCTGGCTACGGCACGCGCGGTGGGCAGACGTATCACGCACAATGCCAAAATTCTGGCAACGGCTCTCGAGTACATTCACACCTATTCGCTTATTCACGACGATCTGCCTGCAATGGACAACGACGACATTCGCCGCGGCAAACGCAGTTGTCACATGCAGTTTGGCGAGGCGAGTGCGGTGCTTGCGGGCGACGCCCTTCTCAACCTTGCGTGCGAAGCGGTGTTCAGCGGCAACTTTGCCGAAAACGGTTACGCGGAAGCATGCAAAACGCTGTTTAAGATGAGCGGCATTACAGGCATGATTTACGGTCAGAGCCTTGACCTGTTTACCGAAACGCGCAGTATCGAGGATGCAGACGCAGTGGCATTGCACAAAACGGGCGACCTTATCCGCGCGGCACTTGTTTGCGGTGCGTTGACAGGTGGCGCAACCAAGGCGGAAATACCCGTGTTTGACCAAATCGGACAAAAGTTCGGCATTGCCTATCAGGTGATTGACGACATGCTGGACGCAGACAAAATAGAGCGCAGTTACCTTGACGTACTTACCGAGCGCGAGTGCCGCGAGTATGCCGAACGTCTGACGGACGAAATCAAGGCGTTGTGCGACAGCCTGACAAAGTACGACTTGTCGTTCATCAAGGATTACGCCGACAAAAACCTGTCGCGCAACAAGTAATAGGCGGCAAAATGTGTCTTTGAGTGCGCATATTTGCACGTAATCCTCACGGAATACGGCATAGTTGTGCAAGTTCTGAAGGTATTTTTCATATTTTGGTTGCAATTGCAGTAAAAATATGGTATAATAACAAACAACCAAATAAAACTCGGTGGTGCAGTATTCTAGTCAGAGACGAGTGTACTCAAGGCGGGGCTAAACTACCGTCGAAGAGCATATCGATGAAGTTTCTGGTGCTGGCTTTCGTTGCCCAAACGGGGGCTTGTGCTGGAAGTTAAGATTGATGGGTAAGACGTAACGGCATGCGTTATACTCCCATCTTTCGTGGAGACTCTACAGGGTGGTCTGCGATACTAAGCGGCGACTACTCTCTGAGATTAAACCTGCTATGCGGTGAATTAAAAGCTGTGTACAGAGTAGCTTGTTTTGAGTGGAATTTTGGGAGTACTGAACGTAAATCGGTCGTTGGCCAATGGTCGGTTTTTGCGAATGCTTTACGAAATGAATTCTGCAAAAGAAACTAAAGTACGTTTGTTTCTGCAAAGGAAATCTTCTAGACTGCAAACCAGGCTTATCGGGGATTATAGTACGGACTAAGTGGCGATTCAGTTGCGCAAGTGGTGACACTGCGCGTGCGGAATGAAAAGGAAACTGCTTCTTCGGCGACGGGAAGTTTTCGCGCGGGAAACCCTACTGAACCTATGCCGTAAGGTTTATCCGATAGGTCACCACCTTTGACGACATTTCTGAGCGCATCTTGCCCCTACGTGGGCGAGGTGTGCTCAAGTCATGTACGTCTGTGTACACTATTTATCAACAAAATTGCAACAAAACATCTGTAAAAACACTTGTAAAAATTTATGAAACAAGACGACTCAAACCCTCGAAGTAACAACAATGTTCCTGTAACGGAGGACAATCTTGCCGTTGCTGCGGACAAAAAACGCACCAAGGAACATGCCAAAAGGAAAAAACACAACTACTGGCCGCTTAAAGCCATGCTTATCACTTTCGGTCTGTCATTTGTGGTAAACGCAGGCAGCGAACTGGTGCTTGAAGGCGCGCAGTTGTGGCTGGCAATTCTGCTGACGTCGGTAATTGTGGCTGTCGGCGTGCTTTTTGACATCATTGCTACGGCAAGCACAAGCTGCGACGTGGAACCATTCCTTGCAATGGCTTCACGCAAGGTAAAGGGCGCAAAAATGGCGGTAAAAATCGCCAAAAACGGCGATGTTGTGTCCAGTATTTGCGGCGACATTGTAGGCGACATCTGCGGCATTGTGTCCGGTGTGTGCGCGGCGGCAATCGCTTCCAGCCTGATTGCCAATCTCAATCTCGGCGCAGGCGAATTCTGGCTGTCGGTAGGTGTGTGTGCAGTGGTTTCTACTGCGACAATCACGTTTAAGGCGGTCGGCAAAGGATACGCAGTCAACAACGCAAACAGTATTGTGTTTAACGTTGCAAAATGTTTGAGCATATTTGTAAAAGAAGGATAGTTTGCCACGCGTTTTGCAGTTTGTCCTTAAACGGCGACAACTGCCGATGTGCGGCGAAGTTGCCAAAAATAGGAAGGCTTTGTGAATGCCTCTGATTACATCTCAACAACTTAAACAACTTTCCGTCAAACAACTGCCCGATGTTTGTGAGGAAATCCGCGAAAAACTGATTTCCGACGTGACCGCGAGCGGTGGACATTTGGCAAGCAATCTCGGCGCAGTGGAACTTTCCGTTGCGCTGCATTTTGTATTTGGCGAAAAGGACAAAATAGTGTGGGACGTCGGGCACCAATGCTACACGCACAAAATACTGACCGGACGTACCGATTTTACCACGCTGCGCAAGCAGGGCGGACTGAGCGGCTTTCCCGATTTTGTCGAGGACCCGTCGGACAACTTTACCGTCGGGCACGCAGGCACGGCAATAAGTCAGGCACTGGGGCTTGCCAAGGCTCGCGACATTAACGGCGAGGACTATTCCGTAGTGGCAGTGGTCGGCGACGGCAGCCTGACAAGCGGACTTACCTACGAGGCGTTGAACAACGTAAAAGACACGCGCCTTATTGTCGTGGTCAACGACAACAATATGAGCATTTCGCAGTCGGTGGGTACAAGCACGCTTAATCTCAGTAAACTGCGCGTTGGCAAATACGACAAAAACAAGCAAAAACTTAAAAACGGACTGTGCAAAATTCCTCTTGTCGGCAAGCCGATGTACCGTTTTTTGCGTTGGTGCAAACGTCGCGCGAAACTTGGGTACTACCGCAACAGTTACTTTGACAATTTTGACGTCAAGTACGTGGGCATTATCGACGGCAACGAAGTGGCGGACCTGGTGTACTACCTTACAAAAATTCGCGACAACGTGACAAAACCGACGGTACTGCACATAATTACGAAAAAGGGCAAAGGCTACGCGCCTGCGGAAGAAAATCCGACGTTGTACCACTCGGTGCCGCAGGGTGGATTTGCAAGTACAATAGAGTCGTCAGCGGTGGTGTCTGACAATCTTGTCGCGCTTGCCGATGACGACAAACGTATTTGCGCCGTGTGCGCGGCAATGTCGGGGGCTGTAGGGTTCGACTCCTTTGCAGAAGCGTATCCGGACAGATTTTTCGACGTGGGCATTGCCGAAGAACACGCCGTAACGTTTGCCGGCGGTCTGGCTCGCGGCGGTATGCGTCCGTTTGTCGGCATTTACAACACCTTTTTACAACGCAGTTACGACGAAATTCTGCACGACGTTGCATTACAAAATTTGCCCGTTACGTTTCTGATTGACCGCAGCGGACTTGTGGGAGAGGACGGTAAAACGCACCAGGGGACGTTTGGGCTGAGTTATCTCGGCAACATTCCGGGGCTAAAAATCTGGTGTCCGTTCAGTTACCGTCAACTTGCAAGAGCCATCGCTCGAAGCCTTGACGAAAGCGGACCTGTGGCAATCTGCTATCCGCGGTATCTCGGCGACTACGACGTGTCGTTTTCCGAGCGTTGGGCAACGCTCAAACTTGGCAAAAGCGGTGTGACGGTGCTTGCCGTCGGACCCCGAATGGTTGCCGAAGCAATGAAACTTCGCACAGACGTTACGGTAATTGCCGTAACAAGCGTAAAACCGCTTGACAAAACGACACTTGACGGATTGTCCGGCGATGTGTTTACTCTTGAAGAAAACGTCATGTCCGGCGGCTTCGGCGAAAAAGTTGCCGCCTGCTTTGCAAGTAGCAAAAACGTGACAGTGTACTCGCTTGCCGTGCCCGATTGCTTCGTGCCGCATGCAACCGTCGCCGAACAATTGAAAATGTGCGGTCTTACAGCCGAACAAATAGACGAATTTATAAAAACACATCATAAATTGATAAATTAACCTACTAAATGCCGACAAATTGTTGAATTTGTCGGCATTTTTGTGTATAATTATGCACGAATAAGCACTGATTGTTGAGTGTGTTTTGAATATTGAACACCTGTGTACTTAATTAAACATAGCCGAATGTTTATATTCGCTCTTTTAACAACTCAAATGCCACCCGCCAATATGCCCACAGCATTATTTTCCGTTGTGTTGTCTTAACCTAAGCTACCATGCGTTTTATTAAAACAAACAATAAAAAGTGTGCTTGCGACGGCACCTGCGCCCTTCAACAAACAATACACCCCTGACCGCATAGCCACGGTGTTATTCCTCGGCGGCGCCCGACCTGATTTTTGTGACCACGGCGAAGTTGTTTTACTTGAAGTACGCAAACGGGGTGAAAACTATTAACAAGTAATATCAGGGGTGGCGAGGTGTTGCCAATTAGGGACATCGTCCGCGAGCCTGCGGCTGGGAAGCGTACCT
>DPQS01000048.1:0-18250 GCA_003537755.1 Clostridiales bacterium
TTAAGTCCCTTGCGTCTGCCTATTTCGCCACACCGGCAACGAAAAATATTGTAACATAACGCACCGCATATGTCAACGGTTATTTTTCGGGCAGGCGAATTTTATTTGTAGTATTGTCGTGCACGGACATCAGGCAGACATAAGCAACGCGTCGATTTCCGCACCGCCACATGCAGCGTTTATTAGTTGTAATTTACCACTCGGCGAGAAGGCATTGTCGGTTTACAAAAACATATAAATTTCTGCCGCCGTATTGTAAGAGCGTAGTTTACAACTTGATTTTGCTTACAGCGTCAAAGCCTTTGTGCTTCGGTCCGACGTAACTGCTTGCAAACGAACGGGCAAACACTTCGCGGATTACAGCGTTTACGTCATCTTTTGTCAGACTTTCGTAGCCGTTTCTGTCGGCTTCCACACTGTAAACCTTGTCGGACTTCAACATTACGCGACCGAACACGCGCATAAGCGACATATTATTTTCGCTGTTCATAAGGATACTGTTGACCGATTGCACCTTGGCACGGGCAAGTTCCCTGTCGGTAATGCCTTCGTCGACAAACCGCCTTATTTCGTCGGAGAGAAGCGCGCAATACTTTTCGACGTTGTCGGGACTCAGCCCTGCGTACACTTCGAATGTGCCGCAATTACGGTAAAAGGACGGGTAACTGTACACGGTGTAAACAAGTCCGTGTTTCTCACGGATAGACTGAAAAAGTCTGCTTGACATTCCGCCGCCCAGTGCGTTACAAGCAACGTTCAGTGCGTAAAACTTGTCGCTGTCGTACTTAACGCCGCCCCACGCCAACTCAACGTGCGATTGATTTATGTCCTTGAATTTGTGCAAAAACTTGCTTTTGTACTCGCACTCCGGCTCGTCTACGTGCGGCGTGGCGCAAGGCTCGCCGGCATGGAAGTACTTTACGACCAGTTTGTCTAATTCGTCAAAGTCAAATTTACCCGCCACGGCAATTACCGTATTTGCAGGAAAATAGTGATTTTGCTTGTATTTTAAGATACTATGTCTGTCACAGTATTTTATGTTTTCGGGATTTCCGAGAATAGTTTGTCCCAAAGGCTCGTCAAAATACAACGCCTGCCCGATAAGATCGGCACTGACGTCTTCGGGCGTGTCCTCAGCCATGTTGATTTCTTCAAGCACTACACCGCGTTCTTTTTCCAGTTCGCCCTCGGGCATATCTGCGTTGAGATACATGTCGGACAACACGTCAATGCACTTTTCCAGGTCCTCACTGACACTTTTTGTGTAGAAACAGGTGGAATCCTTGCTTGTAAAGGCATTTAGATTTGCGCCGATATCGTCCAATTCTTCGGAAATCTGTAGCGAACTGCGAGTAGGCGTTCCCTTAAACAGCAGGTGTTCGACAAAGTGCGACAGTCCGTTTGTCGAGGCGTCCTCGCAGATACTGCCTACGTCCACGTATACGCCAAGGCTTACCGTGTAAAAATTGTCCATGCGTTTAGCGACAAGTCGAAGTCCGCTAGGATATTGCTTAAAAAACTCCATAATAAATCGCTCCGTCGGACGAAATGTCACGCGTCGGCAAGCATCTGACCAACCGTGACGATTTTCAACCCTGTATTCTGATAATATTGTACTATTTTTTCCAGTGCTTGTAAAGTGTGTTGCGTGGGGTGTATCAAAATTAACTCGCCGCCGCTTGTATTTTTTGTTGCGCGTTCGTACACTACCGCACTGTCCTTGTCGCGCCAATCTATCGTATCGCGCGACCACATTATTGTGCGGTAGCCGCATTTTTCGGCTGCGTTGAGTGTATTTTTGCCGAAGTCACCGCCCGGTGGCGCAAACAAATCCATATTTACGCCGACAAGTTGACTTACAACCTTGCCACAGGAAGATATTTCCGTCACGTTTTGTTCGACGGTCAACCCCGACTGTTGTTTGTGAAAGTACCCGTGATTGCCTATCTCGTGCCCGTGTCCGACGATTTTTGCCAGTACATCGGGATTTTTCGCTGCCCAACAGCCGCCCACAAAAAAAGTTGTCTTAACGTCGTACTTGTCAAATATCTCCAAAAATCCGTCGATATATTCCGTGCCCCAGTACACGTTTACCATAAGCGACACGGCGTCGGTTCGGTTGCCCTTGTAAACGGGATTGTTGTCCGCACGATTAAACACACCCACCGTTGCACCCACACTTGCCACTGCCGCCAGCGACACCACCAGCACGGCAATCACGATGTTCGCCACCACGTTTGTAAAAAGTTTTGCCTGCAAAACAAACTCCCACGCATTAGTTTATGCGCGGGAGACGAAAACAATGTTATATTTCAAAGCATATTTGTCCGTAAAAACAATCGCCGTTCGCGGAAAACACGCAAAAATCCGAATCGTATTTCAAGCGACATCGGATTGTTTTTCAAGTCGCGGCACGACCGCCACCGACAAAAAACACAAAGCCCTCGACATCCGGGGCGACAGCCTTGCGTCAAACGTTATTTTTCAATCGAGACCTTGTCGCCGTTTGCGTTTGTGTAGGTATACTCGCTGCAATTCCATGCAATAACGTTGCCCTTGCGGTCACTTTTGTCATCATGCAACACAAGGTAACATTTGACAGGCGTTTCGGTTTTGGGAAAATATTTTGCGACGTCGTCGAGCTTGATTTCAAAATTAAACTTCTTTCCGTCCTTAATGTCGCTGCCTTTGCAGGATACAAGCGTCGTTTCACTGTAACTGCCACTCGACAGATAATCGTCGAAAGTAATCGTAAACATAAAGTCGCGGTCAAGGTCGGCTTTGCTTTCGGCGCGAAAATGTCCCTTTATTGAATACCCGTTGCCGAACTCGCTTTCAATCACGTAGTAAACAGACACGGAGTCGTTTTCAACTGTGCTGTCGCCGATACTGAGCAGGCACTCGTATGTATCCGTACATCCTACAAGCGCTATCGCCGTGGAGATTATTAGCATTGTAATGCAAAAAAACGAAATAATTTTTTTCATATGCTCCTTGTGTCATCGCCGAGTAATTTTTTGCCTTGCGGCGGCTCGTCATATTGTTGCAAAAGCGACGCTTTGGCAAAAAATACGAAAAACAAGCAAAGCAATGCAAGCGACATTTACAATGAAATTGTACACTATTCCTCTCCGTTTATCAATTATTTTCAAGGAAGTTGTGCCGATTTTTCAAAGCTCTCCCAAGCCACAGAAATACACTTTCCCGCAGACGCGCGGAAAATCAGTTGACCACTACAAGCGGCACAAACATTTCGTCGGTCAGCGATGTGTGATGCCCCTTGAAACGCGGTTCGCCAGGCTTATCTTCGTACATAATCATTATTTTGTTCGTGTACGTCCCCACCGCAACAAAATCGCCAAGCAGGTATCCTTTGTCACCGACTGGTCCGAAGTAGCCCTTTTCAACAAGTTGTTTTGACGGAAACAGTACAAAATCTTCCCCGTAACGCGCAGTAAACAGACGGTAAAATTCGTCCATACACTCAGGTTTCACGCGGAAAGCCGTTGCACGCGCCTCACAGTACGGCGGACAAACCAACATATCGTTGATTTGTCTGTCTTTGTACAACTCCACGTAGCCCTCTACGTCGATGTGTCCGTGGTCGGCGGTAATCACAAAACATACGTCGGGGTGGGCGGCGGCAAGCCTTTGCATATTGTCATTTATTTTTTCGATAATTACGCCGATTCGCTCGTCTTTTACACCAATATCATGCATTGTATGATCCGGCTCGGGACAGTAGGCATAAACGAAATTGTTGCCGCTTTGACAGCACGCTTCGTCGAGCCGCACAAAAAATTCGTCGAGATTACTCGGGCCGAAGTCGTAGTTGCGCGTTCTTCCTGCCGAAAGGTACGACGGACCGACGGTAGATACACGGCACCTGCCGTCACCGTGCAAAAAGAAAAAGTCTTTGTTGTCGGCAATCGGGTAGTCACAAATTATCTTTTCGCCGTCGCTGCCGGAAATCGTACCGGGATAGATGTCCACGCATTTGTCTACGTTCGGGAAATACATACTCCAACCGAACCAACCGTGCTGAAGCGGATAAGTGTTTGTAACGATTGTTGTCGTCGCACACGTCGTCGTGGACGGGAAAGTCGACGTGATGTCGGCAATCTTGTGCGCGGCAAGAAATTGCGCCCTTTGTCCATGTACCGCAAGCGGCCGGACACCCATTCCGTCAAATACGACGTACACCACCATTCGTTTGCCGGCAATCTGTTGTTTAAGTTGCGGCAACGTCGGGTTTGCGTTGGGTGCGCCGACAAATTCCGCCATTGTCGCCGAAACGTTGATTATGCTGTTGTTCCAATCGGGTTTGTTAAAAGTTTTCATTTTTCTCGTGTTGTTCAGTCCTCTGCCGCTGTTTCACAATGCGCGCCGTAAACAAAAGACCGCGCGTCGATTCGGCACACGGTCTTAAAAGTTTTGTTATTTTGCAAAGTCTACGCTACGCGTTTCGCGGATAACGTTGACCTTGATTTGCCCGGGGTATTCCAGTTCGCTTTCGATCTTGCGCGCCACGTCGTTTGCAAGCAACACCAACGTTTCGTCGTTGACTTGCTCTGGCTTGACAATGATACGAATTTCACGTCCTGCCTGTACGGCATAAGACTTTTGCACACCGGGGAACTCATTGGCAATGGCTTCGAGTTTTTCAAGGCGTTTGACGTAGTTTTCAACGCTTTCGCGACGAGCGCCGGGGCGAGCACCGCTTACGGCGTCGGCGGCTGCAACGATAACCGCTTCGACAGTCATCGGCTCGACGTCACCGTGGTGAGCGGCAATTGCGTTTACGACTTCTTTGCTTTCCTTATACTTCTTGGCAAGGTCTGCGCCGATTTGCATGTGCGTACCTTCCACTTCCTGGTCAACGGCTTTGCCGATGTCGTGAAGCAATGCGGCGCGTTTAGCAAGGGCAACGTCCAGTCCCAATTCGCTTGCCATGATGCCTGCGATGTAACTAACTTCTACACTGTGCGCAAGTACGTTTTGTCCGTAACTTGTACGATACTTCAGACGACCCAGAAGTTTGATAAGTTCAGGGTGCAAACCAAACACGCCCGTGTCGAAACTTGCCTGTTCGCCGGCGTCCTTGATTGTGATTTCCATATCGCGCTTGACCTTTTCCACCATTTCCTCGATACGGGCAGGGTGAATACGTCCGTCGCCGATAAGTTTTTCAATAGTGATACGCGCAATCTGTCTGCGAACGGGGTCAAAGCCCGACAAAATGACAACTTCCGGCGTATCGTCGATGATAAGTTCGACGCCTGTCGCGTTTTCGATAGCACGGATGTTGCGCCCTTCGCGACCGATAAGACGACCCTTCATTTCGTCGTTAGGCAACGCAACGGTAGTAACCGTAGTTTCGCTGACGGTGTCGCTTGCGCAACGCTGAATTGCCGTAGCCACGATTTCACGTGCTTTTTGTTCGCCGTTTTCCTTGGCGTCGGCTTCGATCTGACGGATTATCGCGGCGGCGTCTCTTCTGGCGTCTGCCACCATTCCGTCGACAATCACCTGCTTTGCCTCTTCGCGGGACATACCGGCAACGCGTTCCAGTTCCTGTTGAATGCGCTCCTCGGACTTTTTCAAATCTTCGTCGCGCTTGTTAAGTTCGTTTTGTTGAGCAATCAACTGTTTTTGCTGCACGTCGATACGATCCAACTTTTCAAGAAGAATGGATTCCTTTTTGTCAAGGGCTTCTTCCTTCTGATGATTGCGATTTTCCTGACGTTGCAGTTCCTGATTGCGTTCGCGGTAAACGCGTTCGTTTTCCGCTTTAATTCTCTGAGCCTCTTCTCTTGCCTCTCGTTGAGCGTCGAGTTTAAGATTCTGCGCATCTTCGCGAGCAGTTTCCAACACATTTTCCGCCTGTTGTCTGATGTCGGCGGCTTCTTTTCTGGCTGTGTCGATTTCTACTTGGGTTGTACCGACCTTGTCGTTTCTACGCTTTCTGTAAACCAAAGCACCGATTGCCCCGCCGCCTGCTAAACACACAACGGCCACGGCAATGATAACGGGAATAACCCACCCCGGAGTAACTGGTGAAGCAAGGAAGAACATAAGCATTTGCATAATTTGTTCCTCCAAATGTCAATTGTAGTTTTGCACTACCGTTTTATTGTATACTTTTTTCAATTGTTTGTCAAGAGGTATAATATATTTAATATAACTGTATTGAGTTAAAATATATCATTATTCATATGCCCGCCCACCCATCGGAAAGACGGATTTTTCCGCTCGGGATCATATTCAAACAGTATAATTGTGCCCGCATTTCCATGAAAAAATTCTTTTGTTTCGTTTGTGTAACCTGAAAGAAAAACAAGCCGACAAAATCCGCAGAACAGCAACATACCGGGAAAAGTTCCGATTTTTTTTGATATTTTCACCTTGTTCGCACAAGCATAATGCTACTTTTGAACAAAAGTAAAAGAGCAAAAACATACTTATTTATAGCATATTTACGATTTTTTGTCGCTTTCGCTAAAAATTTTGCAATTTTTTCACGAATTTAGTCACTTTTTTACAAATATCTATTGCAATCGTTTTTAATCTGTGATATAATGCCAACAGTGTTGATTTTTTAATCTTATTTTAAGGTTTGACGAACCTGAAGCACTGAAATACGTCGATAATTTTTCGAGGAACGGAGAGAAAAGGAATGAAAGTATCAAACGAAACGGAGGATCGAACTAACCAACAAAGTACTGCTACTGCCACAACGAATGTAACCCGACTGCACCGCGACAGAGAACGCTACAGACAAATAATAAAACAAATACTGTTCGACCTGAATTTCCGAAGTAAACTCGTCGGTACGCAGTACCTCGAAGAAGCAATCGTCGTAAGATGCTCGTTCGCACAAAAGACAATACGCGCGATGGACATCTACAAATACGTTGCATTGCACCACTCGGCAAACCCCGTAAACGTTGAACGAGCCATTCGTAATACTTTATACGATTGTTACCGCCACGGCGAACTTGCGAAAATTAACAAATTGTTCGGCACTCGCATAGTAAACAATGCCTATCCGCCTACATCGTCGGATTTCATTTGCGAAGTTGCTTCACGTATACGTTACGGATTCAAATACACCGATCCTCCAAACGAACACGCGGCGTTGAATAATACTCAGGACTACTCCGAGCTGGTCGCAAGCACCCACGCGCTCGGCGGCGACAGTTGGCAAGATCGTTTTACAAGTATTTTTGGCAAAAACAAGTAATTTTTCGTTGCCGTCGCTCAATTTTTTTCGCAAAAGTGGCAACGGTCAATAAATTGTACTGAAAGCCGCATTTACCAAACAGAGAAAAACAACGTGTAAACAAATGAGAATAAAACACTAAACGCACCCTGAACAAACCAAGGTGCGTTTTTTAGTTGTCGGTTACAGAGTTTTAGCCTTGTCGACAAAAATCAGCTCCATTTTTCGTCAAGATACTGAGCGACGTCCCACGTAGTTTTGTTTACACTGTCGTCAAACCTTACGCTTTTTACCAATTCGCAACGATATTTCAGATCGGCGTTGCCCGAGCGCATTGTAGTAATTGAATATACGGCGTAACCTGCCGCGCCGCTTTTGCCTGCGACCTCGACTACGATTTTGAGGTATTCCTGCACGCCCGATTCGCCTACGCCCGACAGCACTGCATGGTAACAAAGCGTTCCGCCTTCTGTCAGAGTGTAATTTCCGAGATACTTGCCAATGCTCCAACCATTGGAAAAGCCCGAGAAATCGGTTTTGTTTTTGTACGCATACACGCTGCAATCCTGTTTACTTTCAAGAAAGTAAATTTCACCGATGCCTGACGACGTCATATGAGTGACGACATCGCCGTTTTCGTCCTTTCTGCCGACGTTTTGGGAATTGTCAATGTCAAACCAGACATAGTTACTTTCGCCTTTTTCGAGATCCGTTCCGCAAGCGAACAGACAAACGGCAACCAGACAAACAGTCAACATCAATGCAATCTTTTTCATTGTTTCACATCTCCTTTTGATTCAAGCGGTGTTAAACAGTCCTTGTCGCAAAATAAGACACTCGGGTGCTCGGTAACATTGCCGACTTCACGGCAGGTTGTAGACAATAAGATAAAAATGCCCGCATCTTTACGACGGCTGACTTGTCAGGCATGCCGTCACGTAAGCAATTTGACAGGATTTCTCTTTCTTCTACATCCGAAATATATCATACATAATTCCACTTGTCAATAGCAAAAAAGACCGATTTTTTGTCGGTCTTACGGTAAAATCTGTTAATTTCGGTTGGTGATGACTTATTTTTGTTGCGAAATTACGACGAGCAGCAACTTGTTGCCACTCAGGCCACTTTTTTTCCGCCTTATTTATTTTGATACAAAATTACAGCATGCGGCAACTCCGCGTTTGCGCCGATGCTACTTCCTGCCCACAACCAGTTTGCCAAGGATAAGCCTGAGAAACGCGCCGACAAACGACGGGACTTTTACGCATACTATTTTGCTTTTCACCGATACTCTCCGTTGCTACAGTATATGACTTTGCGGCGCGAAAAGTGTCGTTTTTGCAAAAAAAACGCCGCACGAAGCGACGTTAATATTTGCAAATCAAACTAATCACAGATTTTTCAGCGAAGCGACAGCTGCCGTTCTGTCCTCGGCGCGCATGATGTAACTGCCCGCAACAAGCACGTTTGCCCCTGCGTCCACGCACAGTTTGCCTGCCTGCGCGTTTATGCCGCCGTCTACCTCGATAAGTCCGTCGTACTTTGCACGTATTTCGGCAATTTTGCGCGGTGCGTCGGGGTTGAATTTCTGACCGCCGAAACCAGGCTCTACCGACATCACAAGCACCATTTCGACGTCCGCAAGGTACGGTTCTATTGCCGAAACGGGCGTGCCCGGCTTAAGCGACAACCCTGCCTTGACGCCTTTTGCGTGTATTGCCGCAATAGTTTCGGTAACGCGGTCGGTGGCTTCCACGTGGAAGGTAATTATGTCCGCGCCCGCCGCAACAAAATCGTCAATGTAGCGGATAGGCTCGTTTATCATAAGGTGCACGTCAAGTGGCAAATCCAGCACGTTGTCAACGCACTTTACAACAGGCGCGCCGAAACTGATATTAGGCACAAACAAACCGTCCATCACGTCGCAGTGAATCCAATCGGACTTAGCCGCCGCAAGCGAGCGACATTCCTCGCCGAGAAAAGCAAAGTCCGCGTTGAGTATCGAAGGACTGACAATTGTTGACATAATACACCTCTCAAATCAATATTTGTTGCGTTCCGCCTCGACAAGTTCCTTGTATTCTTCAAGGTATCTGTCGTAGCGAGCCTTGCTCAGCGTGCCGTCCAGAGCCGCTTTTTTGACGGCACAATCGGGCTCGACGGTGTGCGTACAGGACGTAAACTTGCACTCATGTGCCGCCGTCACGAAGTCGTCCAGGTACAGGCGCAGTTCGTCCGAGCGGATATCTGTAATGTCGCACAGCGAAAAGCCGCATGTATCCACCACGTATCCGCCGCACACGGAATGCAACGAAGCGTGCCTTGTCGTGTGCGTGCCGCGACCACTTTTTTCCGACAGACCGCCGGTCTTTTCCGCAAGGGTCGGGCAAAGCGCGTTGAGCAAACTTGTTTTGCCTACAGCCGACTGCCCTGCAAAGCACGCAACATGTCCGTTTATGTAGGGTACCAGCGCGTCGGCGTTGCCGTTTTCGGCGGAGGTTTCCAACACGTCGCACACTTTGCCGTACTCGACTTTGCACTCCTCGGCAAGTTTGCCGCCAAGGTCGGTTTTGTTGACAACAATCACAGGCTCGATGGCGGAATGAAAACAGTTGACAAGCACCTTGTCCACAAGGTAAAAATCCGGTTCGGGCTCACTCGCCACCACGATAAAACACACGTCCACGTTGGCAACTTCGGGGCGGGCAAGTTTATTTTTACGCGGAAGCACTTCCACGATGTTCCCCTTGTTGCCGTGCAGCCGTTCAAATTCCACTTCGTCTCCGATAAGTATACAGAGGTCATTGTAGCGCAGTTTTTTGGGCGCGAAACATACAAATTTGCCCTGCTGAGCGGCAACGTTAAACACACCGCCCACGCCTTTTACTACAATTCCGCGCAAGTTTTGCTTAGCCATTTGCACCGCCTTTGTCGTCGATGTCGCCTTCCTCGATGAAACGTTTGCGAAGTTGTCCGCATGCGCCCTCGATGTCCTGTCCCATCGTGCGACGGCGTGTTGCCGAAATGCCGAGTTTGGTAAGGTAACCGATAAATCGTTTCAGCGTCGCTTCCGAAGTGCCTTTAAGCCCCGTTTCCTTGACAGGGTTGAGAGCAATCACGTTTACGTGTACGCTCATGTTGCGAAGAAGCGAAGCCAGTTTAAGCGCGTGCGCGTAAGTGTCGTTTTGCCCGTCGATAAGAGTGTATTCCACTATCACGCGGCGACCTGTCTGCCGGAAGTAATACCTGCACGCCTCAACGGCTTCCTCGACGGAATAGGCATTGGTAACGGGCATGATTTGTTTGCGCTGTTCGTTGTCGGGATTGTGCAATGACAAGGTAAGGTTGACGTGCAGCCCCATGTCGGCAAGATCACGCATGCGCGGCGCAAGTCCGCATGTACTAAGGGAAATGTTGCGCAAACTGATGTTTATGCCGTCGTCCGACGACACCAGGTGCAAAAACTTTGTTACGTTGTCGAAGTTGTCCAGCGGTTCGCCGCTACCCATCATGACGATATTCGTTACGTATCTGCCGCCGTCCGCGCCCTTTCCGAGTGCGTTTACCGCAAGCACTTCGCCGAGAATTTCACCTGCGGACAGGTTGCGGACAAGCCCGCCCAATGTACTTGCGCAAAACTTGCACCCCATCCGACACCCGACCTGCGACGAAACGCACAGTGTGTTGCCGTATTTGTAGCGCATCAGCACACCCTCGACGACGTTGCCGTCAAAAACGCGAAACAAAAACTTTTGCGTACCGTCTATTGCCGAAGTGAGCGTTTTGACAATTACCGCCGAACGCGCCACGCAGTCTGCTTTCAGTTTGTCGCGCAGTGCCTTTGGCAGGTTGGTCATTTCGTCGAAGTCGGCGTTTTTGGTAAGCCAATCGAAAATTTGCTTGCCTACAAACGTCTTAACGTTGTAGTTAGCCGTTACAAAGTCGGTAAGTTCCGTTTGGGTGAAATCTTGCAGTAATACCATATTGCTTGTCAGTGTTCAGCGTGAAGTCGTATTTGTTTTGCGCATTGCCGCCACAAAAAAGCCTTGCATTACCTCCGACGGCAAAAATTGATGTTGCGTTTGTCCGTCGGCTTCGGGAAATTGCGGCAAAGTGATTTTTTCGGGGGCAAAATCGGGGTGTTCGGCAAGGAAACGGCGCACTTGTTGCCCGTTTTCATTGTCAAACACCGTACATGTGGAGTACACCAGCACGCCGCCGTCGGCAACATAACGGCATGCATTGCCGAGAATTGCCCTTTGCAACTTCATAAGGGTGCCGATGTCCTCGTTTTTGCGAAAAATCTTGATGTCAGGGTGGTTGTCCAGCACGCCGAAACCGCTGCACGGTACGTCACACAACACAAGGTCGAACTTGCCTGCAAGGCTTTCGTCAAACTGCGTCGCATCGGCAACTTTGGCAGCGACGTCCACGCCGAGCCGCTTGGCGTAGGTCTGGATAAGTGCAACCCTGTGCGGGTGAATGTCGCACGCGGTAACGTTTGCCGCCGCGCAAAGTTGCTTGACATACACCGCTTTGCCACCGGGTGCCGAACAGCAATCCAGCATATTTTTGGGGTTGAATGCGGCGCAAACACGCGATACGCACATGCTGCCAAGGCTTTGCACGGTAAAGGTTTCGTCGGGTGCGCCCACTCTGCCGTCGACAAAAAACGCGTCGGGAAATACTGTCGGGCGTACTTCGCTGCCGAAACGCGCAGAAACTTCGCTTGCGTTGACTGGCGCGGAGAAACGCACCGTAGTTGCCGTGTCGTGCTTTGCCGAAACTATTTTCAGGGCGGTTTCCTTGCCGTAATCCTTGACAAGTTTTTTAACAGCCCACAACGGATAGGAATACCTTACCGAAGCCGCCTCAATCTCGTCCGTCGGGTAATCGTCGAAGTCAGGCAGGACGTCGGCAAGCGTTTTAAGCGTGGCGTTTACAAAACCGACTATTCGTCTGTCACCGCTGTTTTTGGCAAGTTCCGCGACGTCGTTGACAACGGCATACACGGGGATTGACAGTTCTGCAAGGCAATATGCGCCGATTTTAAGGTACAACAGCGCGTCGCCTTTGGGCATTTTTTTGACATGTTTGCCGATTATGTAATCCAGCCTGATGTCGTTGTCCAGCACGCCGTAGACAATTTTTGTAACCAATGCTTTGTCCTTGGCTTTGCAATTTTTCAGCGAATTGTTGAGCGTAATGGACGAAAAGGCACCGTCATTGTAAATTTGCGACAGCGTAAGGAAACTTTTCAGAAATGCCGTGTTCATAGGTCAAACTTTGCGCCGACGGGCAGCCGAGTACCGCACAAAAATGCGGCGACATCCATTTTGCGTCCGTTTTCCTTTTGCAGTTCGGTCACGTTTACCGCGCCTCCGCGGCATGCAACGGCAAGCACCTTTTTGCCGCATTCCACAATCGTACCGGGTTCGGCTTCGGGGTAAGTTTTGTCCGTCGGGCGAAGGGCGTAGATTTTAAGGCGTTTACCGTCGATACTCGTCCATGCGGCAGGCGACGGATTGAGCGCGCGGACAAGGTTGATAAGTTCGTCGGCGGTCTTATTCCAGTCGATATGCTCCGTTTCGGCGGAAATTTTGTGGCAGAATGTTGCTTTGCTTTCGTCCTGCGGCGTAAACACTGCCGTTCCGTCGGCAATTTTGTCAAGAGCTTCCACTATGCATTCCGCCCCGAGAGCCGACATGCGCGCAAACAATTCGCCGTTGGTTTCGTAGGGCAGTATGTCAATCGAGCGTTGCAGGATCATATCGCCCGCGTCCACCGCCCTGACCGTCTGCAAAATTGTAATGCCCGTTTGCGTCAGCCCTTGCCACACCGCGTACTGTATCGGTGCCGCGCCGCGAAGTTCGGGAAGCAAACTTCCGTGAATGTTGACTATGCCGTGGGGAGCGATGTCGATTACCTGCTGGGACAGAATTTGCCCGTAAGCCGCCGTCACCATGATGTCGGGGCGAAGTTCGGTAAGCGTTTCTACGCCGTCGCGCGAAATTTTTTCAAATTGATAAACGGGGATGTCGTGCGCAAGTGCATATTTTTTGACAGGGCAAAATTCCGTCTTGCCGCGTGCGCCCACCTTGTCGGGTTGACATACGCACGCCACAACCGTGTGACGGCCGTTTATTGCGTCCAGCGCAGGCACGCCGAAATCGGGCGTCCCGAGAAAGATTACTCTCATTTTCCCTCCGTTGACAAACGGCAAGCGCATTTTGTCAGCCTTGCAAAGCCAATCTGCTCGCAGTTTGTTTATGTTGAATATTCAGGCTTAAGTTGATAACCGCTAATATTTTTTTTGGTCGACATGGCGGCTGATCAGGCGTAAGACACCCGTCCGAGCAGTTAATCGTCCATGATTTTCTTAATCATCTTGTCGCAAAACAGAATTCCGTCAAGGTGATCCATTTCGTGCAGGAATACCCTTGCAAAGTATCCTTCGGCATGGATTTCCTGCGGTTTACCGTTGCGGTCGAAGTACTTGACGTCAATGACTTCCGGACGTTCCACAAGCCCCCTGTAACCGGGCACCGACAGACAGCCTTCGTTGTCCACGCACTTACCGCTTGCGTGAACAAGTGTCGGATTGACAAGTTCGTAACGTTTGTCGTCGTATTCCACAATACACACACGGCGCAGAATACCCACCTGCGGCGCGGCAAGACCAAGCCCTTCGGCGTAGTCAAGGGTCTGAATCATATCGTCGATAAGCTCGGCAAGTTTCCCGTCAAATTTTTCCACAGGTTTACATACCTTGCGCAGGATCGGATCGCCTACCTGCACTATTTTTCTTCGAGCCATTGTGCCCTCCGTATATTCCAAACATTTTTGTTCATTTATGTTTTGTTACAAAATTTTGCATACGTATATGTTTTTTCGCAACAAAGATTGCTTTCTTGTAAATATCATTTACCCACAATCGCTCACGTTGTCTGCATCATGTTTGCCGTGACGGCTTTTCGGCAAAGGCAACCGTTATCCGTCAGGACAAATTCTGCGGATTACGCTCGGTAAAAATCTGCACGTCTGAATGCGATTTCTCGTCCACAATTGCGTAAATTTGCGGCAGTAATTCTTCAACCTTGCTCGTTTTCAATTTTACAAGTATCTGGAAGCGGAACTTTTTTTCCGCACGTTTCAGCGGACAGCGCATCTTGTCGAGATACAGAAAAGCGTTGGGATTGTCTTTTTTAAGGTTGACGATTTTCGCATATTGTTCCGTAAGTTGGTCGATACAACTTTTTTCGTCCTCGCCCTGATACAGAATGCGGACGATTTCCGAAAACGGGGGAAACGCCGATGCCTCGCGCAGATTGATTTCCTTGCGGTAAAAGCCTATGTAGTCCTGCTTTGCCGCCAGTTGCAGACAGTAATGTGTCGGGGTGTATGTCTGAAGCACCACTTCGCCGGGCAATGTGTCGCGACCGCTTCGTCCCGCAACCTGCGTAATAAGTTGGAAAGTACGTTCCGTCGCAAGGTAATCGTCACGGTGCAGACTTTGGTCGCCGTCCAATATTCCGACAAGCGTCACCTTCGGGAAATCGTGCCCCTTGGCAATCATCTGCGTGCCTACAAGTATCTGCGCTTCGCCTCTGCCGAACGCTTCCAGTATCTTGATGTGACCTTCCTTGTTTTTTGTGGTGTCGGCGTCCATACGCAACACCTTGACTCCGGGAAACATCTGCCCAAGCAACTCCACTACCTGTTGCGTACCTATGCGCCCCTGGCGAAAACTCTTTTCGTGGCAAGACGGACACTCGGTAAGCATGTAGTACTGTTTGCCGCAGTAATGACACTTCAGCATGTTATCCTCGTAGTGGACGGTCAGACTGACGTCGCAATCGAGACACTTCGCCACGTAACCGCACTTAGTGCACATCAGAAAACTACTGTAACCGCGTCTGTTGAGAAACAACATTGCCTGGTTGCCGTCGGCAATCGTTTTGGCAAGGCGTTCCTTCAGCAAATTGCTGAATATTCCCTTGTTGCCATTGCGTGTTTCCTGAGCCATGTCCACCACAGTGACTGTCGGCAAAGGGCGTTTGTTGATACGCTCGGGCATGGATATGAGTTTAAGTTTGCCTTGTTTCGCTTCGTAGTAACTGGTTAGCGACGGCGTTGCGCTGCCAAGCACCAACAATGCGCCGTCTTGAGTTGCCCGGAACTTTGCCACGTCGATTGTGTTGTACCGCGGATTGAAGTCACTGACATAACTGCTGTCGTGTTCCTCGTCGATAAGTATTGCGCCAAGATTACTGAGCGGCGCAAAAACAGCACTTCTCGCACCGATTGCAATGTGAGCCTGTCCGTTTCTCAGACGCAACCACTCGTCAAAACGTTCGCCGACGGACAAACCGCTGTGCAGCAGCGCAACGTTGTCGCCAAAACGTTCTCGTAATTGCCGAAGCATATTAGGGGTCAGCGAAATTTCCGGTACAAGCATTATGCAAGACTTGCCTTCGGACACGATTTTGTCTATTATCGTCAGGTAAACTTCCGTCTTTCCGCTGCCCGTCACACCGTGCAGAAGATACCGTCCCTGTCTGTCGGCAAGCACCGTATCTACGGCGTTTTGTTGCGCTGAGGTAAGGGCGTGATGCGGGTGTTGCGAATCAGCAAGGTTTTTGTAGGGTGTGCGCGACACGGTGACTTCGTCGATTGTGACGTAGCCTTTGTCTGCAAGCGCACGTAACGCACCGTTGCCGAATCTTGCATTAAGGGTTTCGCAAAGCGTCGGTCCGTTGGCGTATAAAAAATTCACCAAATCCCGTTGCTTTACGGCATTGGGCTTCAGTGAGTCGAGAATTTTGCCTATGTCTTCCTGCGCCAGTGTCGCCTGCTTTTTGCTGAGCACCTTTACGCGATTGCCGCGCATTTCGGCAGGAATGAAAAGCCGCAAAACGTCAACCCAACGCAGGTGATACTGCGTGCGCATGTAACGCCCGAGTTCGATAAGTTCGGGCAGCACTACCGGGTAGTCGTCCACGGCGGATATGATTTCTTTCAGTTTTTCGGGCGGACAGTCGGAAGTCTGTTTTTCCTCGATGATGTACCCCTCTATTCGCCTGTGAGCAAACTCGACCAGCACTCTGCTGCCTACGGCGTAACCCTCGCCTTTGTAGTCGAAAATGCGGTCAACCTCGCTTGCGGCAATGTCGACAATAACGGAATAAATCATTTCGTCACCCTGTCCAGTATCAACTTGGCAACGTCGGCTTTGCTCATTTCGGGGTAGGATGTTTCGCCGTCCGCAGTCAGCAAAGTGACCGTGTTTGTCTCGCTGCCGAACACATTGTTGTTTTTGACGTCGTTAAGGACGCACAAATCGGCGTTCTTTTTGACAAGTTTTTTCCGTGCGTTTTCCAGGCAATGGTCGGTTTCCGCGCTGAACACGCACACAAATTTGTCGCCCTTCACCTTACCGACGGTTGCGGCGATGTCGGGGTTTTTGACAAATTTTACCGTCAGGTTTTCCGCCTTTATCTTGCTGTCCGACACCGTTTCGGGACGATAGTCGCAAGGTGCGCCGGCAAACACAAACACGTCTGTCTGGTCAACGCGGCTCATCACCTCATTCAGCATTTCACGGGTTGTGCCGACGTTTACAATTGTCGCCCTGCCGTCGATTTCCGCTTCGTGGCGGGCAAGCACCACGGTGACTTCCGCGCCTCTGTTCAACGCTTCTTTCACTACAGCCGCGCTCATCTTACCGCTGCTGAAATTAGTAATCATGCGCGCATCGTCCAACTTTTCGTAGGTGGCACCGCAGGTCACAAGCACGCGTTTTCCGGCAAGTTGCTTGTTTTGGCACAGTATCCGTTCGCAGGATACGACAATCTCTTTCGGCTCGGCAAGTCGTCCTTGTCCCACGTCGCCGCACGCAAGAAAACCGCTTTCGGCGTCCACAAAATACACGCCGCGTTTTTTCAGCGTGGCAACGTTTGCGCGATACGCTGCGCTGTTGTACATGTTGACGTTCATGGCAGGGCAAATCACCACGGGGGCGGTTGTCGCCATAAGCGTTGTCGTCAGCATGTCGTCTGCAATACCGTTTGCGTACTTCCCGACAACGTTTGCCGTGGCAGGCGCAACCACAAACAGATCGGCTTTTTTGGCAAGGGAAACATGTTCAACATCACGATGATCGTGCGTGGCAAACATATCTACGGACACGGGATTGTTTGACAGAGTTTCCATTGTAAGCGGCGTGACAAATTGCGTGGCGTTTGCCGTCATTACGACATCCACGTTTGCACCCCGTTTAACAAATTCTCTTACAAGCGTGCATGACTTGTAGGCGGCAATACCGCCGCTTACGCCCAGCACGATGTTTTTTCCTGTCAGTATACCTGCGTTCATTTTGTCACCGTTCACAGTAAACTATCTTTTTACGATTTCGGTACGATCTTCGTCAAATTCCTTGGCGGCGTAACTGATTGCCTTGAAGTAAGCAGGTGCGTCGGGATTCTGAGCAAGTTCCTTAGCGCGCTTTGCCACTACGCAGCAAAGAGAATACTTGTCGCCGGCTTTTTCCGTAAGTTCGTCAATGGGAGGTTGGTTGATCATTTTTGTTGCTCCTTATTTTTGTTGAGAATGTCAATAATTTCCTTAACCGCGCGGTCAAGGTCGTCGTTCATGATGCAGTAGTCGTACTTGTTGCGCTGAGCAAGTTCCAGTTTGGTACGAGCCATGCGAATCTGAATTTTGTCCTCGCTTTCGCTTCCGCGCTTGACAAGACGTTCGTACAACGCTTCTTCGCTGGGTGCCTCGATGAAAAACAGCATGCTGTCGGGGTAGTTTTCCTTAACCTGCAACGCACCCTTCACGTCGATTTCCAGTATTACGTCCTTGCCGAAGTTGAGCATGTCCACCACAAACTTTTTGGGTGTGCCGTAGTAATGCTCAAAGTGTTGGTCGTATTCCAGCAATTCGTTGTTCTTCACCATTTCCAGAAACGTTTCCGTACTTACAAAAAAGTAACTACGGTTTTTGCGTTCGTTGGGTCTGGGAGCA
>DPQS01000048.1:18409-21858 GCA_003537755.1 Clostridiales bacterium
GGTCGTTGCCGAACGAGAAATAACAAGGTCGGGCATCTGTCTTAACAGTTCCGCACAAATAGTTCCCTTGCCTGCGCCGCTCGGTCCGCTGATAATAATAAGTCTACCTTTGTTTTGTTCCATAACAAACTCCTGTATGCACTTTTTGCCCGACCGCCGCACAATTTGTCACAAACTGACCAAATGAGGGTTTCTGACGGCAAATTTTTTACAATTTAATTATTTTTGTTATACTATGCGTAACATAGTACTATGCAAAACCGCAGATTTTTAAGTAGTTGCGGCTTTTTCGTCGATTTTTATTCCAGGTTTTGCACCTGTTCGCGCAGTTTTTCAATCTCATTTTTCATTTCCAGAGCGACGTTTGTCAACTCAAGGAAGTTGGATTTACTACAAATCGTGTTGGTTTCGCGATTGAATTCCTGCACAAGAAAGTCTAGTTTGCGCCCCACCGGCACTTCCGTCGCAAGTATTTCGCGAGCGTGCGCAATATGGCTTGTAAGACGGGTGATCTCCTCGTCAATGCAACTTTTGTCCACAAAAAAGCACACTTCGTTGGCAAGTTTGCTTTCGTCCAGTTGCACCGCCCCCAGTGCTTCGGTAATGCGGTCGGACAGTTTGTTGCGGTACTGTTCGGCAACCTTGGGCGCGTATTCCTTGACGCGCGCAAGAAGCGTTTCGATGTTGGCAATCTTGGCGAGCAGGTCGGAGCGAAGTTTGTTGCCCTCGATTTCCCTCATTTCGTTGAGTTTGGCAACGGCTCCGCGCAGTGCCTCTTCCAGCATTTCGCGAAGTACCGCTTCGTCCTCTTCACCTTGTTCCACGTTCAGGACATCGGGTGTGCGCATAAGCGCGTTAAGGGTAAAGTCGTTGTGGAGGTGAGGAAACTCTTCCGCAAGAGCGTTTGCCGCTTTTACGTAACTTGCGGCAAGTCCGCTGTCAACCGTCACCACTTTCGCGCTGTTGTCGTCGGGCTTGTAGTTGAGAAAGACGTCCACGTGACCGCGGCTCAAGCCTTCGCCGAGTACGCGTCGCACCACGTCCTCGTACGCGATAAACATCCTCGGAATTTTGGTTGAAATGTCCAAAAAACGGTGATTGACGCTTTTGAGTTCTATCGTAAGTTCCGCGTTACCCTTGGTAACCGTCGCCTTACCGTAACCTGTCATACTTTTCATGCGCATTCTCCCGCTGTAAAATCCGGCAAACGTCAAGCCTTGCCGCCGACAAGCGACAAACGACATTTGCCCATTCTTACAACAATATATATTAACACATATTATCTTTTTCTGCAATCGATTTGTGCAAAACGACGAAAAGAAAAGCATTTACAACCGTCGGTTTTCTTTTGCGCCGCCGCCGGGTCAATTTTCCTCAAGCATTGCCACAAATTCCGCTTCGTCTATCGTGCGGATACCGAGTTTTTTTGCCTTGTCCAGTTTACTGCCTGCGTCCGCGCCTACAACCACAAGATCGACGTTTTTGCTTACCGACGAAGCAATTTCACCGCCGCGCTCTTCAATCAACTTGCCCGCTTGTCCGCGCGTGTAGGCATCAAGGCTGCCCGTCAGCACCACTTTTTTGCCGGCAAACGTTCCTTCTTTAGGTGCCTGCGTGTAGGTCGGATCGATACCGATGTCTTTAAGGGCGGCAATTATTTCAAGGTTTTGCGGTTCGGCAAAATACTGCACAATTCCGTCGGCAACAACGTCGCCTATGCCGTCGATGGCTACAAGTTCGTCCGCCGTTGCCTTGGATAGCGCACCGACGCTGCCGAACTTTGCCGCAAGGTCCTTTGCCGTAACCGCGCCGACGTTGTCCAGCCCCAGCGCGAAAATAAACTTGGGCAATTCCACCTTTTTACTTGCTTCTACTGCGGCAATTATGTTGCTTGCCTTTTTGTCCTTGAAGCCGTCAAGAGTCAGCAGTTCTTCTTTTGTCAGGTCGTACAAATCGGCGACGGATTTCACACCGAGATTGTCCACAAGTTGCTCGATTGTCTTGTCGCTGAGTCCCTCGATGTCGCATGCCGCCTTGCTGCAGTAATGCGTAAGCCGCGCCACAATCTGCGGACGGCAATGTTCGGCATTAGTGCAATACACGTTTGCGCCGTTTTCCACGACTTCGCTTCCGCACACGGGACAAACCGTCGGGCGCAAAATAATTTCGCCGTCGTCGTCTGCCGCGCCAAGCACTTCGGGTATTACGTCGTTGCTTCTGCGAACAAACACCATTCCGCCGCGTTTGAGATTTTTGCGTTGTATGTCGCCGTAGTTGTTGAGGGTTGCACGTCGGATTGTCGCGCCGCAAAGTTCCACCGCTTCCAGTTTGCCTATGGGCGTAAGTTTGCCCGTGCGCCCCACCTGCCAGTCTACGTCGAGAAGTCGAGTCGTAACCTGTTCGGCGTCGAATTTGAACGCTACCGCCCACTTGGGGAATTTGTCCGTGTAGCCAAGCTCCTCACGCACGGCGAAGTCGTCCACCTTGATTACAACCCCGTCGATGAGAAAGTCGAGTTCGGCGCGGATTTCCGCAATATGCAGGATAATCGCCTTGATTTCGTCAAAGGTCCTTACGCGTTCGAATATCTTGTTTGTCGCCATGTGGCACTGCTTAAAAAACTCGTTCAGTTGCCATTGCGACGACACGCCAAGGCCGTCATGATAGCCTGCGCTGTGAAACACGACGTCAAGGTTGCGTTCCGCCGTAACTTTCGGGTCAAGGTTACGTATCGCTCCTGCCGCGGCGTTGCGTGCGTTTTTCAACTGGTCGTCCGCGTGACGCGCGTTGTATTTTGCAAGTTCCGACAGACGCATTATGCCCTCGCCCTGCAACTCGCACACACCTTTGAAAGGTATGGTAAGCGGCACGGAACGGATAGTTTTTACCTGCTCGGTTACGTCCTCGCCGACAATACCGTTGCCGCGAGTGGCTGCGCCGACAAATACGCCGTCGCGATAGGTACAACTGATTGTCAAGCCGTCGTACTTCAATTCCACGGTAAAATAAACGTCGCCGACTTCCTTTTTGACCTTGTCAACCCAGTCGGCAAGTTCGCCGAAACTTTGCGCCTTGTCAAGGCTGTACAGCCGCCCGAGGTGCGTATGCTGTACAAACTTTGTAAGGGGTTTGCCTCCTACGCGACGGGTTGGACTGTCGGGCAAAACGGTGCCGGTAGTCTCTTCCATGGCGGTAAGCACGTCGTACAGCGCGTCGTACTCGGTGTCGGGCACGGACGGATTGTCAAGGACGTAGTATTCGTACGCCCATTTGTTAAGTTTGTCGACAATTTGTTGCATTGTCATAGGAAAAACTCTCCTCAATTTTGTTGCGGAATGGGTTGATTTTTGAAGTTTGCTTGGTGGCGATTGTTCGCGTGTGTGCGACGATGTATCGACGTGAAAGAACTTGGTACAAACGGGTTCTGTCGAGGAATTGCCAATATGGGA
>DPQS01000048.1:21989-22454 GCA_003537755.1 Clostridiales bacterium
CGGCTGATGCCTCGCGCCGCTTCGCCCATTAAGGCAAAGTGGTAGGTACTCTTCCCAGCCGCAGGCTCGCGGTGCGTTTCTAAACCTTCGCTGTCTTTGCGAAATGTCCCTAATTGGCAACACCTCGCCACCCGTAAAAAAACTTGTCAACAATATAATGTTATCGGCTCTGTTCAAATACGTTTACGTCGATACTCGCCGCACAATATAGTTGGCTGACCGTTTGCGACTTGTTTGCCTGCTTAAAATCGATTCAATCGCCACCACCGCAAGAAATAAGTTTTGTGCACGTTTTTCTATGTAGGCCGTCGCCGACTGCGCCGACGGCCAAGCGGACAAAGGCACTTATTCGATGTGGCGAAACACAGATACCACTGTATTTCGGGGTGACATTGTTTTACGCAAAGCATATACAAGGTACCCTTTCGGGGGATTGCCACGGCACTTTGTGCCTCGCAATGACAT
>DPQS01000009.1 GCA_003537755.1 Clostridiales bacterium
GGGCGGAGATACGTGCAGATGGCGACAACAGTTGTTTGCCCACGACAAACAAAAAAATAGCGACGGCTCAGATTGGTGCAGATTGACCCAACCGTGACAACCGGAAAAACAGCACCGCCACAAAACACTTTATCTAAAAACAATTGACGAGGGCGGAGATACGCGCAGATGGCGGCAACAGTTGCTTGCCCACGACAGGAACGTACTTGGCGTACGTGACTTAGTGGGCGAGCAAGCGTAGCCGTCAGATGTGCGCATATACGCCCTCGTCAAATAATGCCGTGGATGTAAGACGATGCATCAAACAACATCAAATCGTCCAGACTTTCCCCTACGCCCACAAAATAGACGGGAATGTCCATGTCGTGCTTGATTGCCAGCACCACACCGCCCTTGGCTGTTCCGTCAAGTTTGGTAAGCACAATGCCGTCGATGTCGATTGCTTCGTTGAAAATTTCCACCTGGCTAAGCGCGTTTTGTCCCGTCGTCGCGTCAAGCACAATCAGATTGTGGCGTTCCGCCTCGGGAAACTCGCGGTCGATCACGCGGTCGATCTTTTTCAATTCTTCCATCAGATTCTTTTTGTTGTGCAGTCGGCCGGCAGTGTCCACAAGCACCACGTCGGTGCCGCGGCTTTTTGCCGAACTGATGGCGTCAAACACCACCGCCGCAGGGTCGCTGCCTTCTTCGTGCTTGATTATACGCACTTTGGCGCGGTTGGCCCACACTTCCAGTTGTTCGCTTGCAGCCGCACGGAAAGTATCCGCCGCCGCAATTACCACCGACTTGCCCTGTTTTACAAAAATATTTGCCAGTTTGCCGATAGTAGTCGTCTTTCCCACTCCGTTTACGCCGCTTACCATAATTACCGTCGGGTAAGATGTTTCAAACTTTTCCTCACCCAGAATGTCCGCCATTACTTCGCGCAGATAGTCGTAGGCGCGCTTGCTGTCCGACACGCTGTCGCGGCGCATGCGTTCACGAAGTTCGTCTATGATGTCCACCGTCGTGTCTTCGCCGATGTCGGCTTCCAGCAAAATAAATTCCAGTTCTTCGTAAAAATCTTCGTCGAAAATCCCGCGCTTAAACAGTTCGTTCAGTTTGAAGCCGATTTTGTCACGGGTCTTTTTAAGCCCGTCGATAATTTTTTGAAAAAATCCCATAGTGTTACCTTTTTACAAATTTTGACCTGCCCGGCAGCAGCTACGAAACGCGTAAGTTCCGCACCTGCCGTGGCTGCCTTTTTCAACGCCGCGTACCGACACGCGTTTGCACGGTTGTGCTACTGCGCCATTGCGGTTGCTTCGGTAAGTTTTACCGAAACAATCTTACTTACGCCGCGTTCTTCCATGGTTACGCCATACAGCACGTCGGCATTTTCCATTGTCGGCTTTTTGTGGGTGATTACGATAAATTGCGTCGAATCGCTGAACTTGCGCAGATACTTTGCAATGCGCTCGCAGTTTGCGTCATCCAATGCGGCTTCGATTTCGTCCAGTACGCAGAAGGGCATCGGGTTGAACTTCAGAATTGCAAACAAAATCGCACAGGAAGTCATCGTGCGCTCGCCGCCCGACAGCAGCGAGATGTTTTGCAGTTTCTTTTCCGCCGGTTGCGCTTCGATTTCCACACCCTGGCTGAGAAGAGGTTTGCTGGGATCGTTTTCGACATACAAACGCGCACTTCCGCCGTTAAACAACTCACGGAAAATGGTCTTGAAGTTGTCGTTGATTTGTTCCATACCCTTGCGGAAACGGGTTTCGATGTCATCTTCAAGCCCTTTCAGCACGGTGTTGAGGTCGTCCTCGGCGCGGTGAAGGTCGTCGATTTGCGTCATGTAATCGTCGTAACGTTCTTGCGCTTCCTTCAGTTCCTCTATTGCGCCGACGTTTACAGGTCCCAGTTGCTGCATACTCTGCTTCAACTCGCTGATACGTGCGCGCGCCGCTTCCTTGTCGAAGTTTTCCTGCTTGTACTGCATTGCCGCGCTGTACGTAATGCCGTATTCGTCTTGCACGCGCTGTTGCAGTTCGGCAAGGTTGCTGTCGATGGAGTCAAGCATAAACTGTTGCTTGTCTATGTCGCCGTTGATTTGCTGCACTTCGCCGTTCAGACGGCTGTGGTCCTCGTTCAGTTGCTTGTAGTCCACTTCCAGTTGCACGCGCTTGGCGTCCAATGCCTGAATTTTTGCCGTCAACGCGTCCATTTCTTCACGCAAAGACTTGTTTGCAACGTCTTCGTTCAACTTGGCGTACAACAGGTCGATGCCTGCCTTGACCTGTCCGATGTAGGCTTGCTTGGAAGAAATGTCTTCCTGCGACTTTGCCACAAGCAAGGTGTTGTTGGCAATTTCCTTTTCGGCGGCTTCGATGTTGCTGTTCAATAGTCCCAGGCGGTAACGTTTGTCCGACACCATTTGCTGCATGCCGTCCTTGGCGGACGTTTCGGCGGCAAGGGTCTTTTTGAGGTGTTCCAGCTTCTCGCGCAGTTTCTTGTCGGCGGATTGCACCTCGACAAGTTTCTGGTTCATTTTTACCGTCAGTTGCTCAATCTCTTTCAGGCGTTTGTTGATATGTTCCTTTTCTTCACCTAAGCCGAGGATTGTCTTTTTGTCGGAATTACTCAGTGTGTTGCTGGTTTCGATTTTTTCCTTGGCGGTGGCAATTTCCACATTGAGGGCGTTTATCGTTTCCAGCAAGCCGTTGTAGGTGTTGCGTGTTTCCGTCAGATTTTTGTCCACCGACGTTTTGCGGTTTTCCGCCTCGGTCAGCAAACGCTTAGCGTCTTCAAGTTTGGCTTTGCGCTCGGCAATCTGCGTTTCGTAACTAAGCAGGTTGGCAACGTTCTGTTTCTTGTTGCTGCCGCCTTCCAGACTACCGTCGTTGCTGATACGTTCGCCCGTCAGCGTAACCATACGATGCGCGTAACGGTACTTGCGGCTGATTTTTACGGCGTTGTCGTAGGTGTCTACAACTACCGTGCCGCCGAGAAGCGATTCCATTACGTTGCTATAATGACGGTCAAACTGCACCAGGTCGCTTGCCACGCCCAGTACACCGGGCTCGTTAAGTACCTCGGCGCGGTCAATGCCGTGTGGTTTCATACTGCTGACCGGCAGGAAGGTTGCACGACCGTAATCGTGCTGTTTGAGGTAAGTAATAAGGTATTTTACGTCGTTTTCGTCCTCGGTGACGATGTTTTGCAAACGTCCGCCGAGTGCGGTTTCGATGGCGATTTGCAGTTTAGGTTCTACCTTAAGCAGGTTTGCCACAACGCCACAGATGTGCTTGTTCAGTTCCGCGTCGCGCTTGGCGTCCTGCATCAGGTTTTGCACGGCGTAGGCGTAGCCCTTGTAGTTGTCGGCAAATTCCTGCAACATCTTGATTCCGCCGTTTTCGCTGCTGAATGCCTGTTGCGCACGGTTGAGTTCCTTGTTCTGCTCAAATTGGCGGTACTCAAGGTCCTTGACCTGTTGACGAAGGTCGGCGGCGGTTTTTACAAGTTCGTCACGTTGCTTGCGCAGACTGTCGTACCTGGCAAGCAGTTGTCCCTCGTCGCCTTCAGACTCGGCAAGTTTGTCGGCGAGTTCCTTTTCCTTGACGGCAATCTGTCCCAGACGGTCGGTCAGGGTTGTCGTTTCCGTTTCAAACGCCACAAGGCGGTTGTTAGCGTTGGCGACAGCCGATGTGATTTCGTCCAGTTTGGCGCGAGCCGTTTCCGTTTCGTCGGTGACCGATTCAACGCGTCGGCAGATGTCTGCGTACTGCAGGTTTGCCGTAGCCGTTTCCTTGTCCAGTGTTACGCGCTCGACTTCGCGACGTTTGTTTGTTTCCGCAAGGTCGGCGTTTGTCCGTTGCAGTTCTTCGATGGATTTCGTCGTTTCGGCAATCTGCTCTTCGGTGATTTCGATTTCACGCTTGAAACCGTCGATACGAGCCTGCACCGCGTCGCGCTGACCGCCCGACTTACCGATTTCTTCGGCAAGTTGCACCTGACGCTCGCGAAGTCCCGACAAATTGCCTTCGATGTCGTTACGTTCGTGCGTTACGGTGTCCAGTCTGTCGTTGACGTCGGCAAGCTGCGATTCCCTGAGGAGTAATTCTTCGCTCAATGCGGCGATTTTGGTCTTGCAGTTGTCCTTGTCGCTGCTTGCATGGTCGTAGCCGTAAATGTAGGCATTGATTTCGCACAGACGCAGTTCCTCGTAAATGTCCAGGTAGCGGCGAGCCATTGTCGTCTGACGTTTAAGCACGGGCAGACGTTTACTGAGTTCGTCCACTATTACCATGGTCGTGTCGATGTTGTTGCGCGTTTTTTCCAGACGGCGTTCCGTTTCGTCCTTTTTGATACGGAAGGAACTTATGCCCAGGGCCTCCTCGAAGATGGCGCGGCGGTCTTCCGGCTTGGCATTGAGGATGGCGTCCATACGTCCCTGTCCTACAACCCAGTAGCCTTCCTTACCAAGTCCCACACCGCGAAGCAATGCCTGAATGTCGCGCAGACGCACCACATTGCGGTTGAGAAGATATTCGCTTTCGTTGTTGCGATACAACTTACGACTGATGATTACCTCGTCCATGTCTATGGGGAACAGCCGCGTAGAGTTGTCCATAAACAACGACACTTCGCAGTAACTCATCGACTTACGATTTCCGCTTCCGTTGAAAATAAGGTCCTGCATCAATTTACCGCGCAGATTTTTGGTGCTTTGTTCACCGAGAACCCAACGGATAGAGTCGGAAATGTTACTTTTGCCGCAACCGTTGGGTCCTACAATGCCCGTAACGGGTTGATCGAATTTAAGTTCCATTTTGTCAGCAAAAGACTTAAATCCGTAAATTTCTACTTTTTTGAGATACAGCACTTACTTTACTCCCCATTTTTCTACGATTTTTTTTGCGGCGCACTGCTCGGCGGCTTTTTTGCTAAGTCCGCTGCCGTCGGCTTCGTGCCGCCCGTTTATGTACAATGCCGAGTAGTACGTCGGTTTGTTGTCGGGTCCGCTTTTGCCTGTCTGGCGGTATTCCACCGTCCACTGCTTTTGCTGACAGTATTCCTGCAATGCGGTTTTGCAGTCTTTCAGTCGAAGTCGTCTGACGTCGTCAAGTTCCTTTTTCAGCGTGTCCAGTACAAACTTGCGAGCCGCGTCCATTCCGCCGTCCTTGTACACGGCGCACAGCACCGCTTCGTACAGATTGGCTTCGATTTTTTTTGACTGGTTTTTAATTTGCGCGGCATTGTCGGCAACAAGCAGAAAGCGCATGATGTCCATCCTGTCCACTACGGGTCGCAGTCCGTCGGCGGACACAAGCAGCGCGCGCACCTTGGACAATTGCCCCTGGTCGAACTCGGGATAGTTGTCGAAAAGATATTCCGAAACGATGTACTCCAGGACGGCGTCGCCGAAAAATTCCATCCGTTCGTTGTCGTCCAGTCCGTGTTGCCGAGCGTAACTGCTGTGGCAAAAGGCTTGTTCAAGCAAACTTTCGTCGTTAAACGCGTAGCCGATATTCCGTTGAATTTCACTAAGTCGGTTGTTGTCCATTTAATTCCCGTCGGGCGAGTAGCACCTTTTGACATACGCGACTTGCAGACAAACAAAAATCGACATCAGACAAGGCGCGTAGTCACACTACCCCGATTTTACAATTTTAGGGTTAATTTCGACATCGCTAATAATTTTTGAATGTGTGTACCTGATGTACACTGAGCGAACGTCCACTCGAAAGAAGGAAAAAGGCCATCCCACGGGTTGTTAATGATGTCGAAATTAACCCTTGTAATTATACAACAAAAACGCCCGCTTTGCAACTGATACGGCAAGTAAAATGATATTGTTTCACAGAATTAAAGTTTTTCAACATTATGTTTCACAAACGCAACAACAAAAACCAACTATAAAGCGTAAAGCGAATAAGAAAAATCCACAACGCAAAAAACCATTGGCAAAACTATGCCAATGGCTAAATGCACAAAATGAAGTTTGTCACACGGATTGCGCTTTTGCAGGGCTGCACCGCCGCATGTCGCAACGCAAAAACAGGTTTAATTACTTGTTGTCCGTGGTAACATCCACTACCTGACTTCCGTCATAGTAGCCGCAAGCGTCACAAACCTTGTGGGCAACCTTAAGTTCGTGGCATTGAGGGCATTCCACCAAAGTAGGAGCCGTAGCCTTCCAGTTTGCTGCGCGCGTATGCTTTCTTTGTTTGGATGTTTTTCTCTTGGGTACTGCCATTGTAGTGCACCTCCGTCTAAAATTTAATGTTTTTGAGGAATGAAAAGGGGTTTTCCTTGGTTGTGTCGCAGTCGCACTGCGTTTCGTTGAGATTTGCTCCGCACTTCGGGCACAATCCCTTGCAATCGTCCTTGCAGACGAGCGACGTCGGTACGCCTAACACTATTTCATCCCTTACAGCCTGCGTTACGTCCAGTTTGCTGTCAAAGTAAACGTAGTCGTCCTCTTCGGGACCGCAGTCTTTGTAAAAAGTCTGTTGAAAAGGTAGTACGATTTGTTTGGTGACGGGTGCAAGGCACTTGTCGCAGTAACCGTTGACAAGGCAGGTAATTTTGCCTTCCGCCTCTACGTCGGGATTGACAAACGTTACGTCAAATTGCACGTAAACGTCGGCAAGCTCCGCCTCGGGGTAAGGCAACAGATCTCCGTCAGGTTTGAAGTGACCGGAAAAGGGCAACGATTTGCCCACATTGGCCATATTTTCCGACAATTCTATTACAATTTCTTTAGACACGTCCATTATTATACAAAGTTACAACCGATTTGTCAACGGTTTACGCCAAGTTTGCGACAACCATTGTTTCGCGTGCGATTGCCAGTTCCTCGTTGGTGGGAATGACAAGCACTTTCACGCGGCTGTCGTCTGCCTGAATTTCGGCAATCTGACCACTTGGGCAATTGAGGTTCTTTTCGGGGTCGATTTTGATACCGAAGTAGTCCATGTCGGCAAGCGCGGCGGCACGGACGCGATCGACGTGTTCGCCGATACCCGCAGTAAAGACGATTGCGTCAACGCCGTCCATGGCAGCCATGTATGCGCCGATGTATTTTTTTGTTGCGTAGCAAAACATTTCCAACGCCAGCTTGCAACGATAGTCGCCGTTGTCCTCGCCCGCGGTAAGGTCGCGGAAGTCGGATTTGCCGCCTGAAATACCACGCATGCCGCATTCCTTGTTGAGGTAGGTCAGCATTTCGGAAATATTTTTGCCTTCTTTCTTTGCAAGATACTCCACCGCCGCAAAGTCGATGTCGCCGCTGCGGCTGCCCATGGGTACGCCTGCAAGAGGTGTAAAGCCCATGCTGGTGTCGATGCACTTACCTCCCTTAACAGCCGTGATTGACGAGCCGTTGCCAAGGTGGCAGGTGATGATCCTGGTATCTTTGATGTCAACGTTCAGGTACTTTGCGCATTGCTCTGCAACGTACTTGTGGCTTGTGCCGTGCGCGCCGTAACGGCGAATCTTGTACTTTTCGTAATCTTCGTACTTGATTGCGTACATGTAGGCGTAGTCGGGCATGGTAAAGTGGAAGCCCGTATCGAACACAAGTACCATCGGGGTGTCGGGCATTTCGGCAAGGCAGGCATTTACGCCGATAATCGCCGCAGGATTGTGCAGGGGCGCAAGGTCCTTGATTTCTTCCATCAGTTGCATTGCGTGAGGGGTAACGAGAGTCGGCTGTTTGAACGCTTCGCCGCTTGCCACAACACGGTGACCCACGCCGTCGATTTCCTTCATGTCGGAAATCACACCGATTTCGGGGTCGGCAAGTGTTGCAAGCACTGTCTTGACTGCAACCTGGTGGTTGGGGAAGTCTGCGGGACGTTCGATCTTGACATTGTCGGTTTTGTAACTGAATGTCGGGTCGGCAATGCCGATACGGTCGCAGTTGCCTTTTGCAAGCACCGCTTCCGTTTCCATGTCGATAAGTTGGTACTTAAGAGATGAACTGCCGGAATTGATTACCAGTATTTTCATGTTTACCTCACTAAAATTGCGTTTGCAATGCCGTAATTGCCACTGCGGCTACGATATCGTCGGACTTGCATCCGCGGCTAAGGTCGTTGAGCGGTTTGGCAAATCCCTGACAAATGGGACCTACAGCCATAAATCCGCCAAGACGTTCGGCAATTTTGTAACCGATGTTGCCTGCCTGCAGGTCGGGGAAGATAAACACGTTTGCGTGACCGGCAACTTCGCTTCCGGGTGCCTTCATTGCGCCTACCGACGGTACGATTGCCGCGTCGAATTGCAGTTCGCCGTCAAGTTTCAGTTCGGGTGCCTTTTCGTGAGCGATACGCGTTGCTTCGGCAACCAAAGTAACGTTGTCGTGTTTTGCGCTGCCGTGGCTGCTGAAACTGAGCATTGCAACCTTCGGGTCGATACCTGCTATTGCCTGCGCCGATTTTGCCGTAGCAATTGCGCAGTCGGCAAGACCTTCGCTCGTGTACGTGGGGTTAAGTCCGCAGTCGGCAAACACCACCACGCCGTCGGGGCAATACTGGTTGCCCTGGGGCGGACAAATCATAAGGTTGAAACTGGATACAGCCGACACGCCGGGCGCGGTCTTGATGATTTGCAGACCGGGACGCAGAGTGTTTGCCGTGCTGTGACATGCGCCGGACACAAGTCCGTCCACGTCGCCGCACTTAAGCATCATTGCGCCGAAGTAGGTGCCGTCTTTCAGCAGTTCCGCAGCCTGTTCGGGAGTCATACCCTTGCTTTTGCGGATTTCGCACAGTTTTGCGTTGTAGTCCGCAAGTTTGTCGCTTGTAAGCGGATTGACGATTGTAACGCCCGCAAGGTCAACGTCGGGATTTGCGGCTTTGATTGCCGCTTCGTCGCCGAGAAGGACGATTTTCGCAATGCCTTGCTTTGTTGCGTCGGAAGCGGCGCGTACTACACGACTGTCTTCGCCTTCGCACAAAACGATGGTCTTGCCGAGTGCGGCTGCTTTGGACTTGATTTGCTCAAGAATATTCATAGAAACAACGCTCCTTAATTATGTTAAAATTTGTCGCAAACGCTTTGTCAAACGAACGGAAATAATGTATAATGTAGACAAAACACTTGCAATGTTTTTAATGTAGTTTAATAATAACACATAAAAAAAATAAAGTAAACTAAAACGCCGAGCAAATAAAATTATTACCGACGACGTTACTGCAAAAGAACCCCGAAACAGACATGAAAATTTCTGCAATTATTTGTGAATTTAACCCTATACACAAAGGACACAAACGCCTTATCGACCTTGCCCGAAACACAAGCGACTACGTCGTGTGCGTGATGAGCGGCAACTTTACCCAGCGCGGATTGCCTGCCTGCGCAGACAAGTACGCGCGCGCTCGCCATGCAGTAAGGTGCGGCGCAGACCTCGTTGTGGAATTGCCAACGGTTTTTGCCTGCGCCTCGGCGGAAAACTTTGCGCTGGGCGGCGTGAAAATCGCGTCAATGATGGGCGCGGAAACGTTGCTGTTCGGCAGCGAGTGCGGCGACATCACCACGTTGCGGCTGACGGCGGAACTACTTCAGCGGCCGGACACCAACGAGCGCATACGCGAAGAAATCGCCAAGGGCGCAAGTTACCCAAAGGCGGTTGCGCTGGCACTGGGTCTGCCGATACTGGACAGCCCGAACAACGTGCTTGCCCTCGAGTACATCAGGGCGATACAGCGGCTTAATGTCAACATCGAACCGGTAACGCTGAAACGCACCGACAACTACACCGCAACCCACCCGAAGGGCAGATACGCAAGCAGCACTGCAATACGCGCCAACCCCGAAATCATTGGCAAGTACAGTTACCCATTTGTTGCCGAGGACATGAACCTCGGGGCGGAAACGGCATTCAAGGAATACGCACCCCACGCCCTTGCCACCTTTACGGCGGAGGAACTGGAACTTATTGAAGGAATGACGGAAGGTATCAACAACCGCATCTTTGCCGCGGACAAATCGGGCGGATACGAAACGCTGTGCGAAGCCGTCAAAACCAAACGTTACACACGTGCAAAAATACAGCGATTGATTTTTGCCGCTACCGTCGCCATGACCAAAAACGAAGTTGCCACGCAAATGCGCAGTACGCCGCACACCAAAGTGCTTGCCGTAAGCCCGCGAGCCACAACCCTTCTGGAACGCGCCGACAACATGACGGACATCGTCACGCAACGCAGCGACAGACTGTACTACTCCTTTGCCAATGGGGTAACGCCACCGACAAAGTTGCAGGTTGTCGAACAAAAACTCAAATAATCGCCACAAAGCCTCGTTCGGTCAGTTTTGCCCGAAGCGAGGTTTTTTACTACGGTTTTTGTCCCTAAATCAGTTTTTTCTGATATACTATGCGTGTAATAGTATTTTATAAAACGACATTTTTCGCCATAATCGGGCGTTTCTCTGCCTTCGACACCATTTTTTAACGGATTTTCGCATATACTTTTTTGTATGAAAATTCTTCAGAGCACGCTGTACGTTTTGCTGTTTTTGTTTGTTGCCGTAATGCTTGCGACAAGCCCTGCCGCCTTTTGCCGCGCCTTTATCGACGGGGTGACAATATGGGCGGTAAGCGTTTTACCGGTACTTTTGCCATTTGCACTGCTTGCGCCGCTTGCCGCAAGGGCGTTGCCGCGCAAGGTTTCCGTTACAGGATTTTTGTTCGGCGTGCATGCCGACGGACTGTTTCTCCCGTCGCTTATATGCGGCTACCCTGTCGGCGCGAAACTCATTTCCATGTCGGATTGCGACAAAGATACGGCAACAAAATTGTCCTCGTTCTGCTCTACCCCGGGACCGATTTTTGTTGTCGCAACCGTCGGTCCGCTGCTCGGTGACGCTCGCGCAACGACAATTCTTGCCGTGTCGCAACTTGTCGCATGCGTCCTTTGCGGACTACTTAACGGACGTTTTCACGGCGGCACGACAAAGGCAACAACCACTTCTACCGCCGACAAAAACTTCGGGCAAAGCCTCACCGACGCGATACTGTCTGTATTGTCCGTAGGGGCATTGATTGCGCTTGTGTACATGTTTACAAGTATGCTGAAGTCGCTTTTCCCGTCGGACGTTTCCGAAAGTCTTGTTTTCAATTTTGCGCTGGGGCTTGCCGAAATGACCAACGGCGTTTTTGCAATCACGTCGCTTTGTCAAAATCTGTCCGTAGCAACCACACTTTGTTCGGCACTGCTTGCATTCGGCGGAGCAGGCGTACTGCTACAAAGCATGTCATTTTTGTCCGCAAAGGGCGTAAAGGTTGCCGCATACCTTTGGCAAAAAGTCACACAGGCGGCAATTGCCACAATCGTTTCATTCCTTCTTTGCCTGATATTGTTAAGACAGTAATGTCGTTTAACGCGCAACAAGCCGAGGCTTGACCACTATTAGCTTATTGCCTATAATAGTTTACGGCTGTAACCCTAATCGTGCACGCTCGGGTGCCACAAGCCGAGGCTTGACCACTATTAACTTATTGCCTGAAATAGTTTACGGCTGTAACTCTAATCGTACACGCGCGGGTGCCCAAAATGATTAGTGATGGCGAAATTAACCCTAAACAAAAAAAATCTCTCAAAAAAAATATAAACGCACTAAATTGGCGCAGTGCCTTGATTTAGTGCGGATTTTTTGTTATACTGTCGGTATGAAGAAAAAAAACAATTCATTTGAAATTTTTGACGGCTGCGGCGCGGTTATGCTTTCCGCACCGCACAACGTAGAACACCTGCGCAACGGACAAATGCGCTTTGCCGAGCCGCAAACGGGCGTGCTTGCGCTGAAATTGCACGACGAGTTGCATGTGCCGATCATTGTAAAAACATTTAACGACAACGACGACGCCAACTTTGACGAAGTAAGTCCGTACAAACAAAGCCTTGCGCAGTACATCGATGCGCACAGCAACATCAGGTTGCTTATTGACCTGCACCAACTTGCGCCCGAGCGTGACATCGCCGCCGATATCGGCACCGCCGACAAAGTAAACTTTGCCGATGACAACTTTGTCGCGCAAATCGTGAGCGAATTTGAAAGCCGCAACATCACGCCTGTCAAGGTGGATTTTATCTTCAAGGGGGCAGGTCAAAACACTGTTTCATCTTTTATCCGAGTAAATTGCGGAATACCGACATTACAGCTGGAACTTAACAGCAACCTGCTGATCGAGAAGTACCCCACCTACAACCCCGACGGCGTTTACGACGCGCTGAAAAGCATAATTACACTTTACAACAGACAAGAGGGCGCAAATGAGTAAACAACCGACAAAAATAACCGTAACGGACGACAACAAAGTGTGCATTTCCTGCCGCGGCAGGACAAACGACGAGCAACTTTCCGTTTTTTCCGAGTTGAGTTGCGCAGGCATTGCAAAACGTTCGAGCGACGTACTCAACACAATTTCGCTGTCGGCAAGCAATATGGACAAACTTGACGGCGCACCGCTTACGCTGTTGAACCGTTCAAACGGAATGTACACGGACGTTGTCGCGGCAAAAGCAGACATCGATGACGACAAAATCAAAATATCCAATTACGTCGCCGAGTGGCTTGGCATTGACGACGCCGCGAATGACAAAATCACGCTGACTTTGCTTACAAACAAAACCGTTGTCGCAAGCAAAGTTACCGTACAAAAAATCGACTTTATCAAAAACGACTACATCGTGATGTCCCGCCCGGACTACGACGTGGTTGCAGGCAGTATGGCCAACTTCAGATTGCTGTCAATTTCAAACGGTTACACCGGCGAAGAAATGATTGTAAAGCGCGACCATATCAAAGTCGACGGCAAACTTGCCAAGGGTGAAATTTTGCTCAACAAAAAGCAACGCACTTATCTTGGACTGCAAACGCCGCTGTATCTGCCGCAACACCTGTACGACAAACTGAAAGCAGCAACCAAAATCGACAAGGAAGAACAGAAACTTTTCAACCGTGGCTACGACCCCGAAACTCGCATGCTCGCGGATGATCTGCCCTACGAAGCCACTCGCGCCCTGAATAAACTCGTCGAAAAGTATCTGCCGACAAACCTTACCATCCGCCCGGTGCTGCAATCTTTCAACAACAAACCGCACCGCTTCTGGTCACGTCTTGCCGACTTTTTTGTAGGCAAAAGCACCATGCCGCTTGTTTGCCGACGCCCCTACGACACCGACGAGGGCTCCGACGTCGTGCGCATGAGCAAGTCCAACATGAAACTGCTTGGGATAGACAACATGGACAGGGTAATTCTCCGCCACAAAAACAAATCACTGTCCGTTGCCGTACTGGAAATAGACGACAATGACATGTTTTACAAGGAAAATCTGCCGATAAACATCAACAACGCCATCGGGATACCGGTGCACCTGCGCAAGCAACTGGGGATTACGCGGCTTAATGCCGTCGTAAAAGTGGACCGCGACACGGGCTTTATTTTCCGCAAAAGCATAAACGAACAAATAGTGCCGATACTGTTGACGTTGTTTTCCGTCAACGTTTTCCGCGACGAAAACATCTGGAAGTCGATTTTGATGTCGCTCCTGGCGGTGCCGATAGTCGTCTATTTCAACCTGTCCGGCAAACGCAACCAACGCGGCGCAAAGTAAGGTGCCAACCAAAATTACTTCAAACAACCTTACCGAAAAACAGTACTTAACAAAAAAAACGACGTTTACCTTTGACCGGCAAATGTCGTTTTTCATTTAGTATTTCGTGAATAAATTAAACCAACGGCTTAGCGGATTGTTTACTGCGTTTTTAATGTAGTAATCCGCATGTCACTTAATTAACCCACTATTTTTTCTCGACATGCAGGCGTTTCAATACATGCAGGCGTTTCAGTCACGCCAACCTGCCTTGCACTACTCGCTACCGTCTTTCCGCAAAACCGTCGCTAAGGATTTTCAGCAATTCGGCAGTATCGTCGATACCCAGACATTCGTCGGTCTGCGACACACCGTAGCCGCCGCCGTTGCCGCCGTAAAGGTAACTTTCCGCCATTACGCCGTCGACAAATTCGTTTTTCGCAACCATGCGAGCGTTGTTAATCTGATTTTTTGCCATCTTGCAACTGTTGGCGTGCGACAAGTCCGCCATCACGAAGCCGTTAAGCCCCTTTTTGGCAAGCAGACTTTTTGCGATGCATACGTGAGTGCGGTCGATGTTGCCCCAGCACTGCCATGTGTAGCCGCCGCGAAGCACGATGTGCGCGTTTTCGTTGCCGCTTGTGGTAACGCACTTGCCGCAGACAGGGAATGTGCAAGGGTGTGCCACCGCGTAAAGGGAGTCTACTGCCTTCGCGATTTCGCCGTCGGTACCGTTTTTAACGCCGCAGGCAATGTCCAGTGCGGAAGCAACGCCGCGGTGAAGGGAATCTTCGCTGCTGCGTGCGCCGATAAAGGCGTAACTTACAAGGTCGGCAACATAGGGAAACATGTCGGGGTACAACACTTCGTCGGCAACAGGCAAACCGACGTCAAGGCAGTCCAACATCATTTTGCGACAATCAAGCAAGCCCTTTGTCATGTCGCCGTCACCAAACATAATGCCGTTGTAACCCGTGCCGTCGCTGTGGGGTTTGCTTGTGTAAATGCGCGCAACAACCAGCAGATTAGGCAAATCATCGGCAATTTTCTTTAGTTTGCGCACGTACTCGGCGACAGCGTCCACGTTGTCGGCGGCACAAGGTCCGCAAACAACGGTCAGGCGTTTACGCGTTTTTATATTTTGTTTTATCTCTTCGTCGAAGGCGGCTTTACGCGCGGCAAGTTTGTCGCCGACGGGCAACATGCCGACAATGTCCGCAACAGAAGGGAGATCTTTAATTATTTTGTACATTTTTTCCTTTGAGTAGCGGCAATGCTCGTCTAAAAACTGCGCTTTACAATTTCAAGCGCGGCTTCGGGCACGTACGCCGAGTAATCTTTGCCGAACGCAGCAAGTTCCCTTACAAGCGAAGCCGACACGTGGCGCATGTTACGGTCGGCAACGATAAACACCGTTTCGCCCTCCCACATGTCGCGGTTGATGTCAACAAGCGTCGTCACTTCGGACAACTCGTCCGCGCCGCGCACCACCTTGTACATTACGTTTGCGTTTACCGACTTGCAGAAATCGACAAGCAGTCCGCGGTGCAGCACGCACTCGACATTTGCGATTTTTGCCGTTGCGGCTTTTACGGCGGCAAGGCGATCATCGTCGCTCATAGCATATTTTTTACCGATGTTTACCCCCACCACGACATACAATTTGTCGCACAACGCGGCTGCGCGCCTGATTGCGTCAACGTGACCTATCGTAACAGGGCAAAACGATCCTGCAAAAATTCCGATTTGCATTTTTACTCCTTTTCGGGCAAGTTTTCTTGGTCCTCGCGGTAAAACGAAAACACCACCGTGCCGACTTTGCGCCGTTTGTACAAAGCAAGCGACGACATTTTGTCGGGAATGTCAACGTCCGCGGAATGTTCGCACACCACGGTTGCGCCGCCAGTCAGCATTTTTTGTTTGCAAAGCAGATCAACGGCAGGCGCATACACATTGCTTTTGTATGGCGGGTCAAGGTACACAAGGTCAAACTTAACGCCTGCCAGCGCACGCAGACATTGCGCGTAGTCGCACCTGTACAGTTCAGGCACAATACCCAGCTTTGCGAAATTTTCGTTGATTGCCGTCTGCGCGTCACGTCCGTTGTCGCACATTACCGCGCGCTTTGCACCACGGCTCAGGCACTCCAGCGCGATCTGTCCGCTGCCTGCAAACAGGTCCAGCACAGTGCAGCCGTCAAGGTCGCCCAGCATGTTGAACAATGTTTCCTTTGCACGGTCGAGGGTCGGGCGCGTGTCGCTTTTCGGAGCAACCAGTTTGCGCCCCTTGTAAATACCGGTGATGATTCTCATACGGATATTGTACACCATCAGCGCAAATTACACAACAATTCATAAACAATTGTGTCGCAATCAGACGGATTTACTCCGTTGCCAAGCAAAATTGCCTCGTCGCCGACCGCTGAGCGGAAGTTGCCCGTGTCGCAAATCGTCATACCCATACACACGGCGACAATGCGGGCGGCATGCCCGGACACAACCACATTTTGCCCCACAAGCACCCGCGGAAGCCCCTGCGCGTAGCCGACATTGAGTACCGCAAGGTTTGTGGCAACCGTCGGGCGAAATACAGCGTCGTAGCCGACGACGCACCCCGGCGCAACAAGACGCGAAGCGATTACCCTTGCCGTAACCGTTTTTGCAGGGGTAAGGAAGTCCGCACCGTAGCCGTACAAGCCTACACCCACTCTCACCGCGTCAAGGCGGTACTTTTCGCCTTGCAGTGCCGCGTTGGTGTTTGCCATATGCTTTGTCACGGTGTGCCCGACCGCTTGCTGCAAGTAATCGGCGCAGGGCAAAAACTCGGCAAGTTGTTTGTCGCAGTCGGCTTTGTCTGTTCCCCAAAAGTGACTGAACACGCCTCGCACGTCAAAATTTTTGTTAGCTGCGATTCGTCCGACTGCCGCAGGCAGTTGCTTTGCCGAAAATCCGAGACGAGACATACCGCTGTCAACCTTTATCTGCACTGCGAGGGGCAAGCCACACCGTTCGGCAAGGGAAAGCGACGGGAAGTCCGACAACGTGACGACAAAGCCGCGTTTGCTTGCAACGGTAAGTTCGGCTTCGGTCAGGCATGGCAACAAAATCATTGTTTCAACGCCCATATCGGCGATTTTCAACGCTTCGTCAACCGTCGCCACGGCAAAGCCGTCAACCACGTCGCGCAGGACGTTTGCCACACGCACCAACCCGTGCCCGTATGCGTCGTTTTTGACAACGGCAACCAGCGGAACGCCGACGCGTTTTTTAAGCGCAAGCGCATTCTGCACAATCGCGTGCAAGTTTATTTGTTGCAAAACAGTACCCCAAAATTTACGTTTACTTTTTTTGCGACGGCAACGCCACGAAACCAACGTGAAACCGACAAAGACAGCCCGATACAATCTTCAACAAAAGGGTTTACCGCCATAAAAAAATGTGATATACTTATTTTATGAGATTCAACGCTAAATTTTCACCCGTAATTGACATAATTTTGTGGACGATGGCGGCAGTTTCCGTCGTCGGGCTTGTGTGCGGCGCGCTGGTAATGTTCGGCGTAAACGTCGCAGGCATTTTTGTCGGTCAAGCACGCGTCTTGGTAGGCTTTTGCCCCGTTTCCGCGCTGCTGTCGATACTTTTTGCCACCATTCACTACAAAGTGACAAACACTCACCTGCAACTTAAAATAGCATTCTGGGATATGCTCGGCGGCAGAATCGAAATCGGCAAAATTCTCAACATCGTAATCAAGGACGGCAAAATGTACGTCAGTTACCTTTGGAAAGGACCCGACCCGGTGATCGCGCGTATTGCAATTTCGCCAAAAAAATACGAGCAAATGAAAGCCATTCTGACGGCGCAAAACCCGAATATCGAATTCTGGAACGACGACGAAGCCGCCAAAAGGACAAGCGACGATTGAACGCCGAGCCCCGACAACGCAAAAGGACACACAGATGAAATTAGTAATTGCCAGCAACAACGCGCACAAAATTGCCGAAATAAAACAAATACTATGCGGCAAATTTGAGCAGATACTTTCACTTGAAGAAGCAGGCATTGTTTGCGGCCCCGAAGAAAACGGAGCCACCTTTGCCGAAAATGCCATGATTAAGGCACGCGAAGTTGCAAAATACACCGATTTGCCCGTGCTTGCCGACGATACGGGACTGTGCGTAGACGCTTTGGGCGGCGCACCCGGCGTGCACTCGGCACGATACGCAGGCAACCACGACAATGCAGGCAACCGCGCGAAACTGCTGCGTGCGCTTTACGGCAAAACAAACCGCACCGCTCACTTCGGTACCGCCGTTGTGTTGCTGTACCCGGACGGTAAAGTCGTGACGGCCGAAGGACGAGTCGACGGCAAAATTTTACTTGCCGAAGCAGGAAACGGCGGTTTCGGGTATGACAGTTTGTTTTACAGCGACGACCTTGGAAAAAGTTTTGCCGAAGCCACTGCCGAAGAGAAAAACGCCGTAAGCCATCGCGGACGCGCCCTTGCCAATTTGCTGGCAAAGTTGTAAAAAAACAAACAGCAACCCGATTTGAACGTTTTTGAAGTAATTAAGAATGAAAATATTTGCCGTAACCCGTGGCAAAGAGTCTTTTGGAAAAATAACCCCTAGATTGTTGCAATAAACGTAATCAGTCAAGATAAACGCTTAAGTGAAGACATCTTTCAATTACTTTTGACACAGGGCAACCACGCTCGGCATGACATTTCGGCAATATGATTTGTCCAAAATTCCGGGCGAGTTATCGTCGGTTTTTATTTGTAAAAACCTGAATTAAAAACTTTATTATTGAACTTTACCGTAACTACAAAAAAACGCTCCCTGCACATTGAATGCGGCGAGCGTTTTACTTTACACTATTTCAAACAGTTTTCTCAGATCGTCGATTTCGTAATCGGGGACAATGCCTTTTGTGTTGGGCAGGTGCTTGGGATTGAACCAACAGGTTGCAACGCCTGCATTTTTGCCGCCCTTGATGTCGCTGGTCAGACTGTCGCCGACAACAAGCGCACTGCTCGGGTCAAAGCCGTCAATGTGGGCAAATGCAAAATCGAAAAATTCCTTTGCAGGCTTGGGCACGCCAACTTCCTCGCTTATGAAACGCACGGGAAAATGCTTGCCCATTCCGCTTCCGGCAAGGCGAGCCGTCTGTACCGACAAAATGCCGTTACTGACAAGGTACAACTTGTGACCGTTTGCGGCAAGCGCGGTAAGCACCTCGTCGGCGTGCTCTATTACGTCAAACCCGTGGTGAAGCCCTTCTTCGTATTCCGCAGTGATTGAGTGAAACTCTTCGTCGGACACATTCCAGCCCAGCTCCTCAAACGTCAGCAAGAAGCGTTTGTCACAAACAGTGCGTTTGTCTGCAAGTCCCAATTCCAACTGTTCCCACATGTAGATATTGTTTTTGCGGTAGGTTGCCAGCACGTGATTGTCAAACGGCAAACCGTGTTTTTGCAGGGCTGCCGCCAAAGCATTGTCCTCCGCCTTGTCGAAATCGAGTATCGTATTGTCTGCATCAAACAGTAAAAACTTGTACTTCATTGTTCATTTTTCCCTATTTTCGATATACTATGCGTGTAATAGTAGTTTATATTTTACGCTTTTCCAAGGTAATTGTATCAAATTTCACCCCTATTACGGATGTAAAAAGCCTCGCCGCCTTTGCAACAACAAGTCATGGCGGGGACGGGATTCGGGGGTTCCCGCGATCCACGCGGGTCCGAATTACGGATGTAAAAAGCCTCGCCGCCTTGCAACAACAGGTCATGGCGGGGACGGGATTCGGGGGTTCCCGCGATCCACGCGGGTCCGAATTACGGATGTAAAAAGCCTCGCTATCTTGCGATAACGAGGCATGGAGCGGGAGACGGGATTCGGACCCGCGATATCTGCCTTGGCAAGGCAGCGCTCTACCACTGAGCCACTCCCGCATAGTAAACTATGCTTGCTGTTGAAGTTTGTTTTGCTGGTGCGGATAAAGGGACTTGAACCCCCACGTCGAAGACACTAGATCCTAAGTCTAGCGCGTCTGCCAATTCCGCCACATCCGCTTAATAAAAACGCAAATCCTTCTTATTCTGAAAGATCTGCGTTTTTAAATACTGAGCGTGCGGGGATTCGAACCCC
>DPQS01000034.1:0-179 GCA_003537755.1 Clostridiales bacterium
TTGCTGCAAGCCAGATACTTGCCGTAACGCCCCGTCTTGATTACCATCGGGCTGCCGCATTTTTCGCACACGATGTCCGTCGGTTCGTCGTCGACATGTACCTTGTCGCCATGCAAAGCCTTGTTTACCTTTGCAGACAGCGGCTTGTAGAATGCGTCAACTACGTTGTACCACGGCTC
>DPQS01000034.1:377-5391 GCA_003537755.1 Clostridiales bacterium
CCACGGCTCGCCGCCGTCCTCGATGGCGTCCAGACGATTTTCCATTTCCGCAGTAAAGTCAACGTCTACAATCTCGTCGAAGTACTGTTCAAGGTATTCCGTCACCTGTATGCCAAGGTTGGTAGGCACAAGTGCCTTTGCGTCCTTGCCCACGTACTCGCGCTTGTACAACGTCTGCATGATGGTCGCGTAGGTGCTCGGGCGGCCGATACCGCGTTCTTCCATTGCCTTGATAAGGCTTGCTTCGGTGTAGCGTGCCGGGGGTTTGGTAAATTTCTGTTCGCTGTTAAGTTTGATGAGGTTCAGCACGTCGCCTTCGGTAAGGGCAGGCAACAACGCGTTGTCGGCGCTTTCGTCGTCCTTGTCCTTATCCTTGGTCTTTGCTTCGCCGTAAATTGCAAGATAGCCGTCAAAGGTAAGCGTTTTGCCCGTGGCGGTCAAGCCGTAATTGCCGCAATCGATTGCCACGTTTACCGCGTCGTAGGTTGCCTTTTCCGCCTGACTAGCCAAAAAGCGTTCGTAAATCAGTTTGTACAGCAAGTACTGGTTGCGCTGCACCTTGTCCTTGATACTGTCGGGCGTAAGTTCGACGTTAATCGGGCGGATTGCTTCGTGCGCATCCTGGGCTTGTTTTTTGGTGACGTAAACGTTTGGCTTTGCAGGCACATACTTGCTTCCGTACACAGAGGCAATACGAGCGCGAGCCGCCGCCACCGCGTCTGTCGAAACACGCACGCTGTCAGTACGAATGTAGGTTACCAACGCCACGTGCCCCATGCCGGGGATGTCGAAACCTTCGTACAGTTGCTGCGCCACGCTCATTGCAACCGCACTGCTCATGCGCAGTTTGTTTACCGCGTCCTGTTGCATTGTGCTGGTCGTAAAGGGAGGTTGCGGACGGGAAACAGACACGCTGCGCTTGACATTGCGCACTACGTAATTGTTTGTATTAAGTACAGCCAACGCTTCGTCGGTCTGTTCCTTGTTTTTCAGTTTAAGTTTCTTGCCGTCTTTTTCCGCAAGAACAGCCTTGAATTGCGGCTTGGTCGCGGGCTTTTCCAGTTGCGCGGATACGTTCCAGTATTCTTCCGGCTTGAAGTTTTGTATTTCCTTTTCGCGGTCAACCAGTATACGAAGTGCAGCCGATTGCACGCGACCTGCGGACAGGTTGTTGTGAATTTTTTTACAAAGCACGGGGCTTACCGTGTAACCTACCAGTCGGTCAAGTACGCGGCGAGCCTGTTGCGCAGCCACAAGTCCTTTGTTGATATAGTGAGGGTTTTTGATGGCTTCATTGACGGCTTTTTGCGAAATTTCGTTGAACATGATACGATTTTTCGCTTCCGGGTCAAGCCCAAGCGCGCTTTGCAGGTGGTAAGATATTGCTTCTCCTTCGCGGTCCGGGTCGGTTGCGAGATAGACGCATTCCGCCTGCGCCACTTCACGACGAAGTCTGTTTATTGTCTCTGTCTGCTCCGGTTTGCGCGGCTCGAGGTCGGGCGCGTAATGATTGGCAAAGTCGATGCCCATCGTCTTGACGGGCAGGTCCCAGATGTGCCCCTTGGACGCGTCCACACGGTAATCGGGACCGAGATATTTGCCGATAGTTTTGGCTTTTGCCGGAGATTCGACAATTACAAGTTTCATTTAGTTCCTCCAATCAGCCGATAAGCGTTTCCGGGCAACTTTGAAATTATACTCTTAATTTCAAGATTTGCCAACAGAAAATTCAACTCACCCGGCAGAATGTGCGTAGTTTGCACAAGTTGATCAAATGTGCATTGACCTTTTTGCAATTCATCGACAACAGCCTGTTCGGAAAAATCCAACTGCACCGCTTTTTGCGCGGATTCGGCTGTTTCGCCGTAGTAATCGAGTATGTCTTCGGGGCAGGTTACACAGATTGCTTCGCCGCCCTTTATTAGTTCGTTGCCGCCTTTAAGCGACTTCAGAAAGATGTCGCCCGGCACGGCAAACACGTCGCGCCCTTCGTCACGCGCATTACGCGCCGTAAGCAAAGTTCCGCTTTTGACAGGCGCTTCACACACCAGTACCCCTTGCGACAACGCCGCCACAATGCGGTTGCGATCGGGGAAGTGGAATGTTTGCGGAACGCTGTCAATGCCGTACTCGGACAGCAACAAGCCGCCCTCGTGCACAATGCGCTCGGCAAGTGCCTGGTTTGTTGACGGGTAAACGTTTGCCACACCGCTGCCAAGCACCGCTATGGTTTTGCCGCCTGCGTCAAGGGCCGTACGATGTCCGATACTGTCTATGCCGTACGCTAGTCCACTTACAATTGTAAAACGCGTTGCTAAAACTTTGCTGAATGTTTTGGCGACGGCTTCGCCGTAAGCGGTAAATTTGCGCGTGCCGACAACGGCAATGCCCTGAGTGTCGCACAATGACAGGTCGCCGCGGTAGTACAGCAGGTAGGGCGGACACAGCATGTCGCGAAGTACGGCGGGGAAGTCGTCGTCCAGCATGGTTGTAACGCGCACGCCGAGATTGTCCATTTGGGCAATAATTTCGTCAACGTAAGCGACGGTAAGTTTGCTTATCGCCGTATCGTACAGTGTTCCCAGTTTTTTGCGTACAAAGTCGCTTGTCTGCGCTTCGGCAAAAAATTCGTCGCCGCTTTCAAAAAATTCCCATATGTCGTAGCCGCGCCGCGCAGGCACTTCCGCTTCGGCAAGGGCTATCAGTGCTTTTTGATCTGTGGAATATTGCATCAGGTAATCCTCTGCCGTTACACCCTGTATTTACGGTCAAGCGTGCGATATTGAAAACTTTCGGCAATGTGTCGGCTTGTGATGTTTTCGCTGCCGTCAAGGTCGGCAATGGTACGCGCAACCTTAAGTATGCGGTTGTAGGCACGCGCGGAAAGATTGAGCTTTTCAAAACTTTCACGCAACATTTCCGTAGATTGATGGTCGATTTTGCAATATTTTTTGATGTCAGACGGTGACATCTGACTGTTTGTATGTTTGCCGCTTGCCCCAAGGCGCGCTTCCTGCACCGCTCTGGCACGGTTTACGCGCTCGCGGATGGTTGCGCTGTCCTCGGCAAGGTCGTCGGTTTGCAGTTCGTCGTACGTAACGTTGTCAACTTCCACGTGTATGTCAATGCGGTCAAGCAGCGGTCCGCTCAGCTTGCCGAGATACCTGTGTATCTGCGACGGACTGCAGGTACATTCCGCAGTGGCACTGCCGTAGTTGCCGCACGGACAGGGGTTCATGCTGGCAATAAGCATAAAATCGGCAGGATAGGTGACCGATATGGCGTTGCGCGCCACGGTAATTACGCCGTCCTCAAGGGGTTGACGCAAGGTTTCCAACGTCTGGCGGCTGTACTCGGGCAACTCGTCCAGAAACAGTACGCCGTTGTGCGCAAGACTTATTTCGCCAGGGCGAGCCTTGTTGCCGCCACCCGTCAACGCCACCATTGTACTGCTGTGGTGAGGCGTGCGGAACGGGCGTTGGTAAATAAACCCATGCTCCAGTTTGCCGCATACGCTGTGTATCTTGGCAACTTCAAGGGCTTCGTCAAAGGTAAGCGACGGCATAATGGACGGCACTGCGCGCGCCATCATGGTTTTGCCTGCACCCGGCGGCCCGATAAGCAGTATGTTGTGACCGCCTGCAACGGCTATTTCCATTGCGCGTTTAGCGGCGTACTGCCCCTTGACATACTTAAAGTCGTTGTCTGCGTGGTGAGTTTCGACGTCGCTTGTCCAGTTGCGGATCGCAAGCGGCGCAATGTCCGACGTACCCAGCGCAATGCTTACAGCCTGAGAGAGGCTACCGACGGCGTAGATTTCCGCGCCTTCGATAAACACGCACTCGTCAGCGTTGCCTGCTGGCACTACAAACACCTTTTCACCCTGCTGACGCGCGGAAATAATCATCGGCAAAATGCCGTTTACACGGCGCACTTCACCGTTTAGCGACAACTCGCCAAGAAACACGATGTCGTGACGAAGTTGTTCGTAGGGAATTTGTTTGCTTGCCGCCAGCATACCTATGGCAATAGGCAGGTCGTACATCGTGCCTTCCTTCCTTTGGTCGGCAGGTGCAAGGTTGATTACGACGGAAGCCACAGGGTAGTTGTAGCCGCTGTACTTCATTGCCGAACGAACGCGTTCCTTGCTTTCCTTGACGGAAGTGTCCGCAAGCCCCACTATGTCGTAACTCGGCATGCCGTTGTGCAGGTCGATTTCCGCCTGAACGGGAAAACCGTCGATACCTTTAAGCCCAAGACTTTTTACCAACGCCAGCATAAAACTCTCCTCTTTGTGCTAATTTGTCCGTCGCGCGGATTGGATTGTCGGTGCAAAAACACACAAACGCCACTTCACCATTCCACATTACAGTATAACAATTTTGCGCCCAAAAGACAAGTGTTTGACTACCAAAAACACAATACTGCGCTCATTTTGACGGCGGCGCGGCAGTAATAAAAAGGGCAAGCACCTTTGCGATGCCTGCCGCTTTTGTTGCCATTTATTAGTTGCCGCTCTTGACTTTTGCTGCCTTACCGGTGCGTTCACGCAGGTAGTACAACTTGGCGCGTTTAACACTGCCCTTGCGTACAACAATGATGCTGTCGATCTTGGGGCTGTGTACGGGGAATGTACGTTCCACACCGATGCCGTTGCTGATACGACGAACGGTAAATGTTTCACGCAGACCGCCGTGCTTGCGAGCGATTACGATACCTTCGTAAGCCTGGATACGTTCCTTGTTACCTTCGATAACCTTGAAGTTGACGCGTACGGTGTCGCCCACGTTGAAAGAGGCAACTTCGCGCAAAGATTCTGCTTCGATTTGCTTGATGATGTCCATGATGACTTTTCCTCCAAAAATATTTGTTAACTAAGCGTTCATGCGCAAGTGCCAGAGGACCGCCCGAAGTCTTACTGATGTATTGTAGCACAACTGCCATCAAAGTGCAACTGTTTTACCAAACTTTTTTTGTTGTGTGTTGTTGGTGGGGAAGGGAAAACTTGTTGAAA
>DPQS01000034.1:5577-14776 GCA_003537755.1 Clostridiales bacterium
GGAAGGGAAAACTTGTTGAAACAAGTTTTCCATTCCCCGCACCCCTACCCTTTCAAAAACTTTGGGTAGAAGCAATAGAATTCCCGACCTTATTCTGCAAGGTCGGGAATTAAAATTACTTATCTAAGGGTCATTAAGCTGCTGCGTAAACAACTTCGATAGCAGTTATTTTTACCTGTCCGTTAGTTACACTTCCGGTGTTTCCAACGCCAAGAGCAATGCTTGCGGCGTTAACATCAATAAGAGTACCGCTCTTTACCTGAACTGTCCCGTTGGTCAAAATACCTGTTTTGTTAATATTATATGTGATAGTCACACTAACAATCGTATATCCTTCTTTAGCGGCAATAGTAATCGTTGGCTTTTCATTTTGATAAATGCGCCATTCATTGCCGCTATTATAGTATTTGCCAGTATTATCGCCACCTTTTACAGTAACTGTAATATTGCTATCCAATTGAAGTGTACCATATTGAGTAGCATTTGCCCAACTATTAGCAGTTGCATAATCTTTGATTACAACGTTGGCAGTTGTTGTTTCACCTACAGATTTTTTAACGGTAACAGAAACTTCGGCGGTTCCGGCAGTTTCATCAATCGTGAAACGAGCAATAGCCTTCAATTCAACGTCTGCGTCGGGCAGAGTTGCAGCAATCACACCAAGTTTGTCCTCCGTAAGTGTACAAGCCGTTGCACCTTCTTCAAGTGACCAGGTAATCGTTACACCGTCGTAGGTAGGCAAAGTAACGCCTTGACCTGCCTTGTTGATGACAATGGGATTACCTTCAAGTTCCGCCTTTACGCGTGCAATCTTTTCTGCTGTGGTAAGGGTGGGAAGTTTAATAGAAGCTGTAAGACTGATTATTGCTTGAGGACCCTTAAACCAACCGATGTTGACATTTTCAAGGCTGATTTTGTCACCGGCCTTGATGTTTTTCAAAGCAGCGAGAATGTTTGCAGAGTCACCTTTGTCTTCAAAACGGACAGCAACCTTTGTTTCGCCCAGCTTGAAGTTGATGTTTGATTTTGCTGCAATGGAACCGTCCTGATACACAAGGTCATTGATTGTGACAAGTTTTGCAGCGTCGTTTGCAACAAGTGCCTTGTACTTGGTTTCATCAAGAACAGTTGCTTCGATCTTTTCATCTGCTGCGGCATCTTCAACTTTTACAAGTGTGGGGTTTGACATTTGCAAAAGACCGTTGTACTCGCCGAGTTTGCCACGATATGTAACCTTTTTGCCAACGGCTACGCCTTCGGCGTGCGTTCCGTAGTCCAACAAATAGAGTGCGTCTCCGCCCTTTTCCTGAATAAAGATTGCCTTGCCGTCCATATTGGTTACGATACCGGTAACTTTGTATTCGGTATTCTTGTCGGCTGCCTTGAATTCGGCAATTGTCTTTGCAGGATATTGTTCAACGTACTGTACGCTGAGAGCCGTATCCGCCGTTACGACAATTTCAAAACTTGTTTTACCTGCAACGGTAGTAACTGCTTCACCCTCGCCGATTTTGTAAGAAGCAAGCTTCATGCCTTCGGCAGGAGCAACGGTAATCGTAAGGGTTGTATTAAGGTCTACCTGGTCGCCGCTTGCAACAGTCGCTTCGCCGTTCTTTACGGATGTGATTGTTGCGTCGTTCCACGTAACAGTGAATTTTGGCGTTTCCTTAAGAAGGGAAATTGCAAATTCTTTTGTGTCGGAAGCACTACCCTTTGTGATTGTAGCAACAAGAGTAATGTTTGTGGTTTCGGTGATGTTGAAAGAAACAGTTCCGGTGTTTACGGTAACCTTGTCATTAGCTTCCTTAAGAGCCCATGCAATGGCAGTTCCGTGTTCGCCCGTTGTAGGAACGGTAAACGTGTCGCCGTAGCTTGCATTCAAAGTAAGGCTTTCTTTCGTAGCGGCAACAGCTTCTTCGTCGGTGATTTCTGCCGACAGCAAACGTGCGGGATAGGAACGCTTTTCAATGTTGTCCATTTCACGTCCGCGGATTGCCGTGTAAAGTTTACCACTACTGTTTGTGTAACCGGAAAGGAAGCCGTCGTTTGTTCCGTCATACTTACCGGTCAACATGTTGTATTCGGTGTTGAACGTCCATGTAGCACTCTCGGTAGACTTCGTCTTTACCTGGAGGCTTGCGGCACCATTGCTCTGCGCAGTGAGTTCGATGTAGTTTTTAACGTCGTCCTTAAGGAAGTACAGACGATATGCGCTACCTGCGGTTTCAAGGTAAACCTTTGCAGCCTTAGTTTTGTCAGTAGAAGTGTCAAGGCTGTAAGTCTTGCCGTCTTCCATAGCACCTGTGAAGTAGTAAATACCTTCGGCAACGTCGTCGTTACCTGCAAAGTACAAAGCAAGGAAGTAAGCCGTTTCCGCCTTGGGTGCGGTAATAACGTTTGCTTCGTACTGAGCCTTGATTGCGCTGACAGCCTTGATATTTACCGTGATTTCTTTCGTAGCCTTGCCGTTGGTACCGCAAGAAAGGGTTGCGGTAAGTTTAATCGTGCTGTCCGTCGTGGGCATGGAAGCAATCTTCAGGGTTTTGCCGTCGGCTGCAAGAGTGATGCCGAGAGTGTTTTGTTCAAGTGTCCATGTGATTGTTACGTCGTCATGAATTGCACTTGTGGTAGGAAGTACGCGGTCTTCGTTGCTTGTGATGTCGGCAACGGTAAGAGCAGCAGCAGCTTCGTCTGCCTTTTCCTGCGCGGTCTTGGGGGCAACAACCGTTTCCTTAAGCGTGCAGATGTATGCGAAGAAAGACGTGTCGGAATCCAGCTTTGTCATACCGTAACTTTGGTTTTGGCCGAAGCTACCGATTGCATTTGTTCCGTCTTCACAAACAAGGGCTTGCTTTTCGGTGTTGTAAGTAAAGGTGTAGGCAGCGTCCTGCAACACAAGGTTGTAGTGAGCATTGCTGACTTTGCATGCAAGGTACTTGGTTGCGCCGTCAACCTGCACTGACAGGGTGTAACCCTTTTCCGTCTTTGCAACGGTAACGTCAACTGCCTTGGTGTAGTCGGATTCGCCCGACCAGTAGTAGGTGTTGAACACTTCCGTCGTGAAGTAGTAATTGGTTTGCTTGGTGGGGTTGTATTGCACCAATTTGTACGTCTTTGCGGTGTCGATTGTGGCAAGGTCAACGCGTTCGGGCACGTAAGTTTTGCCGTCATCGGACTGCTTTGCCGTTACTTTGTGTTTGAATTCAACCTTTTCGCTTCCTTCTACACCTTCCTTGGTAACGGTAGCGGTAAGAGTAAACTCAAAAGTAACCGTGGTTGTTGTGTCGACGGAAACGGTAACTTCGCCGTTGTTTGCCGCACTGATCTTAACTTTGTCATCGCCAACATTTGCAGACCATGCAACGTCGTAAGAAACATTGTCTACGGCGACTGTGGTTTTACGTGTAAATGCCTTGGTTACATCGACGTCTTTGTCTCTGTACAGCACCTTTACGTAATTTGCAGCCGCTTTGAGATCTGCTTTTTTGTCATTGTTGGTTGTGTCGCACGCCGCAAACGCAACGGAGAGACACATTACAAGAACCAGCAAAATCAAAGCTAATCTTTTTTTCATAATTTTTTCTCCTTGATGATTTTATAAACACGGCAAATGTCGGTGTTTAATTTTACAAACACGACATTGCTCCGATGTTTAATAAATAATTTGAAACAGCCTTTGCACGGCGCTACGCAACGACAGTGATGTCGCCACCAACGATAACGCGAATCTGGTAACCGCCGTTGTGAGTGTCCACCACGCCTTTGACGTTGATAGTTTTGCCAACAAAATCGGTATGCTTGTAGGCAGCACCTTGCGCGTTCTTGATGGCTTCGGTGTAGACAACGAATGTGTGACCGTTGCCGTCGGATACAGTAAGGCTGATTTTACCGCTATCTTCTGTGTAGCCGCTTGCAACCGTCAGGTTACTTGCGGAAATCGAGGAATACAGTGCAAGTTCGGCAAATTTGTATGTTTTTGCATCGGCGTCTTCTTCCTTGACGGTAACGGTACCTGTTGCAAACTGTTCGGCAGTGACAGATTGATACCCCGCTTCGACGCCGGATTCAAGCAGTTTGACGCTGCGCGGATTGTCGGGGTTCATGGGGAAATACTGCAGGTTGGTAACCTGGTAGTTGTCGCTGAATTGCGAATACTCGAAGTTGCCTACAATGCGCACCTTGTTGCCCACCACCATCATTTCCAGCACGTCACCGCTTGCCTGGTAGCCCAGGTAAATCTGAATGCCGTAGTACATTGCCGTTTCGTCATCAAACTCTTCGGCATAGACGGTAAGACCGCTACGCTTAGCCACAACGCCTTCAAACGCGACAACTTTGTCTACGTATTCTTCGGGGTGCAGGCGCAACGTCTTGACTGTAACCAGTTTGGCGTCGCCGTGGTAAGTGTCGGGGTCTTCTTTGCCGCTGTAAACGTACAGTTTGAGAGAGCGCGCCTGATTGAGCGCAGCAAGACAAATTGTGCCGTAGCGGTTGTTGCCCGAGTTGGAACCGAATGCAAGACCTTCCTGCAAAATTTCGAGGTTGAGGTTGCGATACTCGGAATCGGCAGAAGTACGATACCAGATCCAGCACAAAACACGGCCGTTGTTGTCGTAGTTCCACGTTTCGCTGTCCGATTCCACCACGATGGATTCCGCAGACTTAAGCCTGGACTTGTTAAATTCCGAAGCGGTCTTGCCGTAGTCCTCGATTACGCCGGTGGATTCCGGGGTGTCGATTGCAAGATAACGTGCCTTAAGGATGTTGTCCTCGAAGGGGCTGTATTCATTGTTGCCGTATTCCGCAAAGTGCGTCGTATCACCGTCGATAAGACCAATCTGGCGACCGTTGAGCGTGCGGATTTTTGCATTTACCAGTTTTTTCGTGGAAGAGTTGAGATCAAGCTTCAACTCTTTCACGTAATCTTTTCTTTCTATCGGTTTGTCGTCGCCATTGTCCGGCTTGTCTGGCTGACAGCCGAGCAACGTAGTTGCCAACAGGGCGACAAGCAACAAAATAGCCGACAAAATAAACAATCTGTTTTTCATCTTAATTTCCTTGCGTGCTTGCAGGCACAATTACATTGCCTTGTATTTGCACTCGTCGATAGCGTCCTGGAACGCTTTGCTGATTTGTTGTTCGATATTTTCCGTAATCTTGAAGCAGGAAACCATCAGGTTACCTACTGCGGTACGCGATTCGGCGGAACCTACAAACGCGGGGCTGGTGTAGTACGAATTTTCGTTTGCAACGCCTACTTTTACGGACAAAGCCTGTATTTGTGCGCCGCCGTTAGCTTTTTCCAACCATGCATTGTAAACGGCATTTCCCTGCGCGCTCTTGATTACAGGCATGTAACCGCTTACCATTGACACTTCTGCCTGGTACTCTACACTGGTTGTAAGGTACTTGACAAGCAGCCACGAAGCAACTACTTCCTGCGGATTGTCCTTCTTGAAGATACAAACGCTGGGACCCTGACTGATTGCCTTGGGGTTGTCGTTGTCGATTTGGGGAATACGAGCAATACCTACTTCAAACGGATACTTATTGTCCTCAAGTGCGTTGGGACGTTGATAGGTAGCACCTGCCGAAGAACCGATGGACATGTAACTGTGAACTGCGTCCTTGGCATAATCTTTCACTCCGGGAATAACCTTGAAGATGCTGCTGGTGTACGTACCGAGGATACTTTGTGTTGTGAAGTAACCCTTTCTGTACCATTCAGAGAACTTTTTGACAAATTCTCTGTTGGTTTCGTTGTTGAAGTCGAAGGAGGCAACACCGTCATTGAAGGACGTGTACCCGCTGTTGTACTGTTCACACATGGTGATAAACCAGTTGTCTTCACTGTCGATACCGAGAGGGATGCAGTTGTTGCTGTCTTTTTTAAGGATTGCCTGACAAACGTATTCGACGCTTGTTTTGTCGTTTTCGTCCTTGCTGAACCAGTGATCGGGTACGGAAATTCCTTTTTCGTCGAAGAATGTCTTGTTGTAGTACAAAACTTCCGTCGATTTGCTGTACGGCATGCTGTACATAAGTCCGTCGCCGTAACTCTTACCTTCGTCCCAGTAACCTTTTACATAGTCGTCGATTTGCGCCTGGGTAAGTCCCAAAGGTTCGGTTGTTCCGTCGGCGCGCGTCACTTCGATTGTGCTTTCGATAAGAGAGTCAAGAGTAACTACAGCCTTTGCTACATTGTAACCTGCAACGTGGTCGGGGTAGCAGTAAGCAATGTTGGGTTGACCGCCGACCGTAAGGTTGGTCGAGATGTCACTGTACAGGTCGGGATACTTTTTGATAGAGTTGTCTACAGTAACCTTGATGTTGGGGTAAAGTTTGTTAAACTCGGCAATGTACTGAGTAAGTTTGTCGTTAAGCGACTTACCCATAGTATTCATAAATTTGATTTCGACTTCGCTTCCGTCGTAACCGACATCGGGCACTTCGAAATTACTTGTGGACTTTTGAGGACCGCAAGCAACAAGCGCAACCACTGCCGACAGGCAAAGAACAACTGTCAAAACAATTGCAGAGAACTTTTTCATGTTTTCCTCCGAAAAGATTTTATTAAAATGCGCCGTGCGCAGATTAACCTTTGATACCGCTGCGGCTGACACCCTTCATGATGTACTTGCGCAGAAAAATGAACACCAGGAACAACGGCAAAGACACCATTGCTACCGCCGCCATTTGTTGAGGGATGTTGGTCTGTCCATCCACGAGCGCGCCGGTAACGGGGTCGCGAACGGGGAATTCCGCACCGCGCAAACCGTTGGTGATAAGGCTGTGCAGGATGTCCTTGTTGCCGACAACCAGGCGCGGCCACACGTAGCTGTTCCACGCGCCCATCATTTTGAGGATGGTGATACTGATAATTGTAGGCAACGCCAACGGAATCATAACCTTCCACAGATATTTGAGGTCGCTTGTGCCGTCCACCTTGGCTGCGTAATACAGTTCGTCGGGGATTTGCATGAAATTCTGACGAAGAAGATAGATGTAGAACACGCTGACAAGGAAGGGGACGATAAGTACGATAAACGTACTGCGCCAACCGAAACTAACGACGGTTGTAAAGTTGGTGATTGTAAACAATTCGCCGGGAATCATCATTGTTGCAAGCAATGCGCCGAACATGATGTTTTTGCCTTTGAATTCCAGACGGGCAAATGCAAACGCCGCAAGAACGGTGATCACAAGGCTGAGTACGGTACTTACGATACCGACGTACACCGTGTTGACGAACAATTGACCGAGGTTGGCTTGCCTGAATGCCTCGGAGTAGTTGCTCCACAAGACGTGCTTCGGAAAGAACGTCGGGACGCTGAGGCGGTACTCGTCGTAACTCTTCAAGGACGAGATAATCATCCAGTAGAAGGGGAACAACACGCCGATCGCCATAATGCACAAGAACAAATACAACAGCACCTGCACAACCACTTTCATTACACGCTGATGAGCCATTACCTCGCCCATGTCGCGCTCCTTCATGGTGTTTGCGTCTTTCGGCACGACCGTTTCCGCAGCCTGATTCGTATTTACGCCCATGTCTGTTTCGCTGGAGGCTTCCAGAACTTCGTCAACTTGCATGTTTTCGTTGACGGAACCGATTTTATTGTTGTCGTCCATACAAGTTTACCTCCTTAATAGTGAACCTTTTTCTTACTTACCCACAAGTTGATTATGGTTATGATAAGAATAATTACGAACAAAATCAATGCCGCCGCGCTTGCGCGACCTTCCTGTACGCCGATATTGCTGTAAATGAAACCTACCATTGTGTTGAGGCTTCCGGCTGCGCCGACAGGACCCATTTTTTCGTCAAAGATACCTACGATACTGCTGTATTCCTTAAATCCGCCGATAAAGCCGGTAATTACCACGTATGCAATCATCGGTGACAGAAGGGGTACGGTAATGCGCCAGAAGGTGCGGTGACGACTTGTACCGTCCACCTTTGCCGCTTCGTAGTACTGCTTGTTTACGCTTTGCAAACCGCCCAGCAAAATAAGAATTTTGAAAGGAAGTGCGTTCCACACGATGTAAATGGTCATTACGGTGATGTTTGCAATGTACGTCGAACCGTAGTTGATCCAGTTGACAGGCGGAATGCCGAACACGCCGAGAACGTTGTTGATGATACCGGCGGTTTCTATTACCTGATTTGTTTCGCCGATGTTGTTACCTACAATGTTGAACATTGCGGCAAAAACCATACCGATTGCAATGGTATTTGTTACATACGGCAGGAAGAAAATCGTTTGCAGAAGCTTTTTGATTGGACCGATTGCGTTAAGGCAAACGGCGATAAGCAATGCAAGCAACGTGCTGATGGGTACGGTAAGCACCGTAAGCAAAGCCGTGTTGCCAAGGCAGGTAAGGAAACCTTTGTATTGAATTACCTTTTTGAAGTTTTCGATACCGAAAGAGTAAACCGCGCCGCCCAGTTCGCCTTTTTGCGAATATCCGTTGAGGAACGCCATACGCAGTGTGTTGAAGATGGGCCAGACCGTAAATATCAACAGCAACACAATTGCCGGCGACAGATACAGCCACGCCTTCCATTGTTGTTTATTGTCTACCATTGTGTTACCTCTCGTTGTTAAAGTACAATCTTGCTTCCGTTTCGGCGTCGAAGATAAACACCTTGTGCGGTTTCAGATTGAAGCGCACCACGGGGTTTGCCGTGTCGATTTTGTTGTCGGCGTCGACGATGGAACGAATGATGGGGTTTTCCGAAAACTCGTGCGTGGAAACGATGCTGACGTCACGTCCCATAACTTCCACGTTGGACAGTTTGCAGTGAAGCACACCGCTGTCGGGAGCATAGATAAAACCTTCGGGGCGGATGCCGACGTGCACTTCGCGGTCGTCGATACCCGGCACATCCAACACTGCGTCATCGCCGATGTACAGTTTGCCCGCCTTTACCGTACCCTTGAACACGTTGATTGGCGGCGTTCCGAGGAACTTGGCTACAAACAGGTTGATGGGGTTGTCGTACACTGCCTGCGGTTCGCCCGTTTGTTGCACCACTCCGAGTTTCATTACCACAATCTGGTCGGAAATGGACATTGCTTCTTCCTGGTCGTGGGTTACAAACACCGTCGTAATACCGGTTTCGCGCTGAATACGTTTGATTTCTTCACGCGTTTGCAGTCTGAGGCGTGCGTCAAGGTTGCTCAGAGGTTCG
>DPQS01000034.1:14966-15755 GCA_003537755.1 Clostridiales bacterium
CAAGGTTGCTCAGAGGTTCGTCCAGAAGCAGTACGCGGGGCATCTTGACAAGTGCGCGCGCAATTGCTACACGTTGTTGCTGACCGCCGGACAGCTCGTGCGGTTTGCGATCCATAAGTTCGTCTATCTGCACCAGTTTTGCCACATGGTAAGCGCGTTCCAGCATGTCCGCCTTCTTCATTTTGTCCGCGCCTTTCAGGTTTTCAAGCGGAAACATAATGTTTTGTTTGACCGTCATGTGCGGATACAGGGCGTAGTTCTGGAATACAAGACCTATGCCGCGGTTTTCGGGACTGAGTTCCGTAACGTCCTCTTCGCCGAAGAAAATTCTGCCCGCGGTGGGCTTTTGCAGACCGCTGATCATATACAGCGTGGTACTTTTACCGCAACCCGAAGGTCCCAGAAGACCGATAAGTTTGCCGTCGGGAATTTCGTAATTAAACTTGTTTACGGCAATTACTTCCTTACCCTTTTCGTGTCTGCTTTCAAAAATCTTGGTCAAATCTTGCAAAACAACTTTCATGTGGATGTCCTTCCTTCAATTATTTTACCGACATAATTACAATTGTATATTAGTTTGTTTTTAGCTTGTCATTTTACACAACTTGCTTCTGCACGTGCGCGACGACAATAAATAAAGCCAAAGTAATAAAAATATCGCTTTGACTTTGTTTTTGAGCCTATTCCTCGGGCAAAAACACGTCAAGAGCCGTATCGGCGACGAGAAGTGCCGTGGAAATTCCGCCTAAAATATATGAAATTGTCATTGTGGCATTTCTGCCTGCTACA
>DPQS01000034.1:15906-27431 GCA_003537755.1 Clostridiales bacterium
TGGCATTTCTGCCTGCTACACGTGCGGCGGCAACAGACGTGTAAGCCGTCGTATTGGTGAACAAAATGAGAAATACGATATACGCAATTGCCAAAGCAATCGCGCTACCCTTCAGAATGTAATAAGGTACTATTTTGTCCTTCAGTTTTGCGCTGACAAATGCGCATACGCCGCTGCCGAAAGAGAAAATTACCGACAAAATCAGCCATTGAGAGGAATTGCCGAAAGTAAGGTCCGACATAAGCATGTAGACAAGTCCCGCTACGAAAATAGAAATGGTAGCCGCGTAATACACAATTGTTTTGATTGTGGCTCTGGTCATAAAAACCTCCGATCCGTTGTCAATAATTTTGCTGTTCCGACTGCTGACGGGACACTTCCGCCTTGTAATCGACAAGGCTGTCGTAATTGTCGAAAATCATCTGCGTTGCCATGTCCACCACTACGGTGTTGGCAAGCAAATCGTGAATAAACGAGTTTGTTTTTGTTGCGATAACGAGGACAATCTGCAACAGCGCAAGCGCGGCGAGGACGATAAGCCCTACGATGCCCATAATGTTGAACATGATGCACACCACGATAAGCACAGGCACCATAGTTTCGATTGTGTATTTGCCGAGAATTGCGCGGACAAACATCGCAAACGGAGTAACCCTGACGCCGTTACCGAACACAACGCCGATGTTGAACACCTTTTTGCCTAACGTCTGACCGTTTTTAAGAATCAGCGGCACGACGAACTCCACAAGCAGTATCGCAACCAATATGGAAATGCTGGTAATCATAAACACGAGACTTGTCACCAGTTGGTATTCCGCCATGGCTCCGCTGTCGTTTATCAACGCCTTGTATGCTTCGTCGTACTTTGCCTTTTCCGCTTCGGTAAAGGCCTCATACTCCTCGGCGGTAATGTTGAACTTGACGTTGTACTGTTTTTCGTACTTGCCGTAGTAGACTTGCAGGTTTTCCGAGTGTTTATCGTAACCCGTTGCCCAACTGAGCAGCAACGCCACGCCCACTGCAATGATTGCAACCAATATCAAATCCAGCAAGAAAGCCGAAATTCTTTTTAAGAAACTTGCTTTTTGAATGTCGTAAATCATCCGCAGGCAACCCCGAACCTACCGCAACCTTTTGTCACGGTTAAAAGTTTTCGCTTTATGTCACACGTCTCTTTGCCGCGGCAAAACGCTCGCAACCGTTCACACGCTTTGTGCAAATATCACGGTAAACGCATGTAAGCAACACGTTTTTCCACCGCAAAAACTCTTTTTATAATATATTATCGATACTTTGTCCGTATCCTTTTAATATCATAACACAGTTTGTCGTTTCAATCAAGGCAAAAATGTAAATTCGCGACTAATTTTTTATTTATTACGACAAATTTACTTAAACTTTACCCGATTTTTGCATTTTTCGCGTTATCCAACGACTGTTTGACATCAAAACTCACGCCGCGTAATCGTATTTTCCGACAAAATTTGCCGCAAGACAGTACTGAACAGGTGCGACCTCAGACAACGAAGCCGTAATCGTAACGTCCTTTGTAAGGATGTCGCGGTTTGTAAACACGTTTTTGCCGTTGTAGTCGTCGGAATTTATCGTGCCGACTTTCAATATGTAGTCGCGCGTCATTTCGCGGTAGTTGTACTTGCTGCCGTCCGCCTTGGTAAGGGCAATCGGTTCCATACGTCCGCTTTCAAATGCCGAAGCAGCGCGGTCGTACACACGGTTGGAATTCTGGTGCAACAGCACGTAGTCGATGATTGCAATCTTGTACACGTGCTTTGCGTCGTTTACCACCCTTTCGCCGGACACGCGCCAGAAGTAATTGTTTCGCGCCAGCGTAATAAGGTTTGTGCCGGTAACTTCGGCAATGTACACCACGTTGTCGAACGGCAACGATTCGTACAGTTTGCCGTAGGTGATTGTGCCGCCGGGCAGGTTGGTACGTGCCTGGTTGGTAAGCGCAAGCACGATGTCGTCGTAACCTTGGCTCACGGCGTATTCCGCCATGGCGCGGCAGGCAAGGCGAGGCATTTCGGCAGTGTTGCCGAGGTAAGAGTCAACGTTGCCCAGTTTTTGCGCAGCCATCTGTTCGTAATCTTCGGCATAGGTGTCCACGATTTGCTGAATGGATTGGTCGCTGTCCCACGATGAACTGTATCTGATATTTTCGTAGGTGTTACAGGACACTTCGCCGCTCGCAGTCACGTCAAGTCTGACATGAGACACCATCTGACCGTAACTCATTCCTTGCAGGAAGGGCGTGCCGCCGACCGTAATGTCGCATTCGGCTTCGTGACTGTGTCCGCAAAATACGGCGTCGGCGTAGTCGTCGATGTCAAAGTCGCTGTTTGCCATAAACAAAGTGTTTTGGGGAGCGTGAATGCTGACCACCACCACGTGGCAACCTTCTTCGTAGCGCAGTTTCTGCGACAAACCGGGGATGATTTCGCGCGGGTCTTTGAAACCGATGTCCTGTACGAGGTTGGAACTGATCGAAGTAATCTGGTCCTTGCCTATCACGCCGATAATGCCCACTTTAAGACCGCTAGGAAGTTGTTTGATTGTATATTCGCGCGCGATGTCGCTTGCAAATTCGCCGAACTCACGCGTTTTTGCGTCCCACTTGTAGATGTTTGCGCCAAGGAAGGGCGTTTTTGCGTATGCCGACAGCTCTCTGACCTTGTCAAGCCCCCAGTCAAACTCGTGGTTGCCATAGGTAAAACTGTCAAAGCCGATGTTGTCCATGCAGTCGGTAAGCAATTTGCCGTAGTTACTGTTGCTTGCCACACTGCCCTGAAACATGTCGCCGCTGTTAATCAGCAAAGTGTTTGCGTTGTCCAGTTTGCGCTGTTTGAAGTACATGCCGAACTGGGCAATACGTTCAACCTTGCCGTGAAAATCGTTGATTGCGTACAAATCCAGCGACGTATCTTCAAGCACTATTACGGGGATCACGCCTGTAATTTCATATCCGCAGAAGCAGGTGGATTTTTTGGTGCCTTCGCTTGTGGTAGTTGCAGGCGTTACGATTGTCCAATCGGTAAACTCGTGGACCGACGTTTTCTTTTGACCGCACTCGCAGGTCTGCCAGTGATTTACGTCGTCATACTCGTAGTCACCGTCAAAAACGTGCACGTGCGGTTTCGTTCCGCCGTTGTTACCGCCACCGTTATTATTGTTACTACCGCCGCCTATTCCGTCACAGGCAACAAACGCCACCGACATACAAAGGCACAGTACAAGACACAAAATAACTAAAATTCTTTTGTTCATCCGTTTCTCCGTTGTTGAGTAAAATAATATGTTTAAGACAACCCGACACAGACTCGAAGCCGTGCCGAACAAGTTTTTGTCGTCAGAGGATTGCACAACAGGGCGCAGATGCCCAACAAAAAAATAGCCGTTTGCGCAGCGACGTCAGGCAATGTGCAAATTCGGCAACACAAACCTTTCGGCTAAATATTTGCGGTTGGTCACAAACAATCCTTTGAATGACAATTATACACCTTTGTTGAGAATAAGTAAAGGGGTAAAGCGCAAAATTGCCTTACCCCTTTAATGAAAATTACATTGATTTTAATCGCTTATGGTCATTTTCGCATTATAGAATGCTGATTTTGTCCGCAAGAAAACGTGACTAACGTTCAAGAATTGCCTTGATACGACGTACGCCGCTGCTGCTGGATTGCTCCTTCTGAATGACGAAATGACCCAGTTGTCCGGTGTGTTCCGCGTGAGGACCGCCGCAGATTTCCTTGCTGAAGTCACCCATTGTGTACACCTTGACTACTTCGCCGTACTTATCGCCGAACAAACCGATTGCGCCCGTTTTACGCGCCTCTTCGACGGGCATTTCTTCGCAGGTAATCGGCAAGTCGCGCTGAATTGCGTCATTGACAAGACGCTGTGTTTCTGCAATTTCTTCCGCCGTCATCGGACGAGAGAAACTGAAGTCGAAACGAAGTCGTTCCGGCGTGATGTTGCTGCCCTTTTGCTTCACCTCGTCGCCCAGTACTTTTCTCAGCGCAGCCTGCAGCAGGTGGGTTGCCGTGTGCAGATAGGTGGTTTCGATTCCGCCGCCTTCCGCCATGCCGCCCTTGAAACGTTGTTCGCTGCCTGCATGCGACTTAGCCTGGTGCTCGGCAAACTTTTGTTTGAAACCTTCCACGTCAACGGTGTAGCCGTTTTCCGCAGCAAGTTCCTCCGTCATTTCGATGGGGAAACCGAACGTGTCGTACAGTTTGAACGCAGTGCCGCCGGGAACGACGTTGCCCTGAATGTGGCTGATAACCTTGGTAAATTCCTTTTCGCCTGCAACAAGCGTTTTGCTGAACTTGTCCTCTTCCTTATTCAGTTCGTCGATGATTTTGTCGTGATTCTGCGTAAGTTCGGGATAGACGTCCTTGTAGACGTCGATGTACACCTTGGCAATTTCCGCAATGCTGCCCTTTGGCATACCGAGACTGTTTGCCATACGCACCGCGCGACGGATAAGACGGCGAAGCACGTATCCCTGGTCAACGTTGCTTGGCACCACGCCCACGGGGTCGCCCAGCAGGAAAGTGCTTGTACGCACGTGGTCGGCGATTATACGCATTGCACGCATCGTCTTGGGGTCGGAGTTGTACTTTTTGCCGCTCAGTTCCTCGATTTTTGCAAACGCGCCCTGGAACAGGTCGATGTCGTAAACCGACTTGAATCCGTTAAGTACGCACACGGTACGTTCCAGTCCCATGCCGGTGTCGACGTTCTTCTGCGTAAGGGGCAGATAGGTGCCGTCCGCCTGACGGTTGAACTGCATAAATACGTTGTTCCAGATTTCCAGATACTTGCCGCAGTCGCAGGACGGATCGCAGTGATCGCTGCATGCGGGCTTACCCGTATCCCAGAAAATTTCCGTATCGGGACCGCAGGGACCCGTAGTGCCGGCAATCCACCAGTTGTGCTTTTTGGGCAGATAGTAAATGCGTTCCTTGGGGATACCGCACTCTTCCCACACCTTTGCGCTGTCCTCGTCGCGAGGCGCGTCGTCGTCGCCTGCAAACACCGTTACCGAAATGCGGTCGGGGTCAAGTCCGAGGTACTTCTTGCTGGTCAGAAATTCGTAACTCCACTTGATGGATTGGTGATTGAAGTAATCGCCGAGGCTCCAGTTACCCAGCATTTCGAAGAAGGTAAGGTGGCTGTCGTCGCCGACCTCTTCGATGTCGCCCGTGCGCACGCACTTCTGTACGTCGGCCAGGCGGTGTCCCTTGGGGTGAGATTGTCCCATAAGGTACGGAATAAGCGGGTGCATACCTGCCGTGGTAAACAGCACGCTGGGGTCGTTTTCGGGAATAAGGCTTGCCGACTGAATTACGGCGTGTCCTCTCTCGGCAAAAAATCCGAGATACTTTTCTCTCAAAAATTCCGATGTGATTTTCATTGTAGTAGACCTCTGTCAAACTTTGTGTATTGTCGCGGCAATCAGGCACCTACGGAAAAAGCCGCACGTACAAAAGCCGCGTTTAATATTTATTTCTGCACGGTAAAGTCGGCAAAAAACGCAAACGTATGCAAAATTTGCTTACAAAAATATCGTTTTGCGCCTATCATAACAGTGCAAAAGACCGAGCCACCTAAGGCGCGGTCTTTGTAATAAATTCAATTGTAAACTACGCTTGCACTTCTCAATTGTAAACTACGCCTGCACTTCGCCGACAATCTTTTTTCTGCCGCGCTTTGCAATGAGCGAGTAGATGTAGAACAGCCAGTAGTAGGCAGGTACGACGTAGATGTAGATGGTACCGAACACCATGCCGCCGCCCAGCTTAGCCGAGTCGAACCAACCGAGAATCGTGCCGAGAATACCTGTCTGTTCGGGAATGATGCCGACCTGAAGAAGATATCCGAGGGCCGATACGATTGTCGTCAGAATTGCCATAACAAGGAAGAACCAGTTGCCTTTCTTGCTGCGACGTCCGCTGAAGATACGGATGATGACGACAAGCAGATGCATAACCATTGTGATTGCAAGGATTGCGCTGCTGACAAGCATAATCATCTGCGGTACGGACACGTTTTTGAATGCGCCCATTCCGCTTCCGGTAAATGCACTGATAAGAATGTCAACAAGTCCGTTGCTGCCGATTACTTCGTCCCACAGGTATTTGCGGGTGTTTTCCGCACCGCCGACGTTGGTAAAACCGCCGTCTATACGAGAAGGAAGGAAACGTCCTACGGGTAAAATGATTGCGTAAGCAAACACAAGCAACAACAATGCTGCGACTATTGCGAATGCGCGACCGCTCTTTTTGCTGCGGGTCTTGTATTCGTACTTGACAAGTTTCTTGTTCTTTTGTTTCTTTGCCTTCTTGTCCGCTTTGGCGTCTGCCGGAGCGTCGGCTTGTCCGACCGTCGTTACGGGCGTGACGGCAACGGCGTTGGTCGTATCGGGGGAAACATATCCCACTGTTGCGAAACTGTGACCGCATGTGCAAACGTTTTCTTCAGCAGGCACTTCGCGACCGCACTTCGGACAAATCTTTGTCATCGCGCCGCTTCTTATTGGCGTGCCGCAGTTACGGCAGAAATTTGCCAGGGGACTGTTGCGAGTGTGACACTTGTGGCAGACAACCACTTCCTGCGGAACAACAAGTTTTGCACCGCATCTTGCGCAAAAACGAGCATTCAGCGAATTGCTGTTGTTGCAATGCGGACAAATGTTGAAACTGTTTGAACTATTCATGCTTTTACCTCCGATTTAACCTCAGATTGTTGCTTGGATGTACTGCAATTGGAACAGAATTTGTCCTCGTCATCATTGATATTGCCACAAACAGGACACTTCCACTTGCTGATTTTGTCGGGTTCCTCGCCCGTAAAAGACCATTGACAGTTGCTGCAGAACTTGCTGTCCGAGGGGTTTTCCGCTCCACAGTTGGGACAGTACTTTTTGACGTCCTCCACAACCAGTTTAAGTCCGCAGGTATCGCAGAACTCTTCGTCGGGATCATTGAGTGCGCCGCAGTTAGGGCAAACCTGTTTCTGCCCGTCCATGTCGCTGAGCACCGTTTGCATTACCGCGCTGTCACCTACGTAGGACGTTACGTGTTCAACCTGCATTTCCACTACTTTTCCGCCTTCCATGCTGCCGAAACAGTGTTTGCACAAGCCTGTTTCCATGGGGTTGGGCTTTCCGCAAAACGGACACAGTCTGCGTCTTACTATACGATGTTCGTGCAGGGCGGCAACGTTTGCGCCACACTTGTTGCAGTAAATCGCCGTAACGGGCACCTGTGCGCCGCAACTCGGGCACTTTGCCGTTTCCGGCGTGGGCAATGTCGTGTAGTCGGTTTCCGCAAGGGGTTGTTCCGACGGTACGACAAGACCTATCTCGGGTGTTTGTTCGGAGATGTCGGCGGTTTTGTTGTCGACGTCTGCGGAAAGCAACGCGCCGCACTCCGTGCAGTGCTCGTTACTTATGGCATTTGCCGCGCCGCAGTGAGGACAAGCAACTTCCTCCTTAAACACAAAACTGCTTGCGCCGCAATTACAACAGTACAAGGAGTCGTTTGTGTTTTCTTCTCCGCAGGATTTACACACTTTCATCCCGACACTACCTCCCGATTAGAATGTACATCATAATAACTATATACTATTTGACAGCTTTTGTCAACGTGTAAATTAAACGTTTTTGTTCAAAAAGGGATTGTTTTGACTTATTTGCCCGCTTTGAAACCGTCCTTAAGTCCTACAATTTCGTTAAAGACAAGTTGCCCGTCTTTGCTGTCGCGGTCCAGTACATAGTAGCCTACGCGCATAAACTGGAATTTGTCGCCGACTTTTGCGTTTTTCAGGCTCGGTTCCACCTTGGCGGACACCAGTTTCATGCTGTCTTCGTTGAAACGTTGGTTGAAGTCGGTAATGCCGTCCACGGGGTCTGTAAGCAAACTTTGAAGTTTACGTACCGTCACGTCAACGCATGTTGCCGCGTCCACCCACTGGATTACGCCCTTGACCTTGATTCCGCTTTCGTCGTTGCCGCTTTTGCTGTTAGGGACAACCGAACAATGCAGTTCCGTCACGTTGCCTTCGCTGTCCGTCACCGCTTCGTCGCAGTGAATGATATACGCACCCTTCAAGCGCACGTATCCGTCCGGTTTAAGACGGTAATACTTGGGCGGCGGTACAAGTGCAAAGTCGCTTCGGTCGATGTACAACTCGCGGCTGAACGGCACGTTGCGACAGGTCACGTTTTCGGCGTTGGGGTTGTTTTCGACAGCAAGTTCCTCACTGCCGTCGTAGTTGGTCAGCACCACTTTAAGAGGGTCGAACACCGCCAGCACGCGGTCAGTATTCTGATTGAGGTTGTCGCGCACGCAGGAGTACAGGTAGCCTTCTTCCACTTCGCTGTTTGCCTTGGAAACGCCGATACGTTCGCAAAAATCTTTCAACGCTTCGGCAGGAATACCGCGGCGACGAAGTCCCGACAGCGTAGGCATACGGGGGTCGTCCCAACCCAGCACCTTGCCTTCGTCAACCAACTTTTTGAGATAGCGTTTGCTCATAATTGTGTTGGTGATGTTGAGACGAGCAAACTCGATTTGTTGCGGAAGCGGCTCGGGGAAGTCGCAATTTTTGACAACCCAGTCGTACAAGGGGCGGTGATCCTCGAATTCCAGCGTGCAGATAGAGTGCGTAATGCCCTCGTGCGCGTCTTCGATGGGGTGCGCGAAGTCATACATCGGGTAAATGCACCACTTGTCGCCCGTGTTGTGGTGGGTTGCGTGCAACACGCGGTAAATGATGGGGTCGCGCATATTTACGTTGGGCGAACTCATGTCGATTTTTGCGCGAAGCACCTTTGCGCCGTCGGCATATTTGCCGTCACGCATTTCGTAACACAGTTTAAGGTTTTCTTCCACGCTGCGGTTGCGGTACGGGCTTTCGATGCCCGGCTCGGTAAGGGTGCCGCGGCGTTCGCGGATTTCGTCTGCGGTTTCGTCGGAAACGTATGCTAAGCCCTTGTTGATAAGTTTGACGGCGCAATCGAACATTACGTCGAAGTAGTCGCTTGCAAAGTACAGATTGTCCCACTTGAAGCCCAGCCACTCGATGTCCGCCTTGATACTGTTGACGTATTCCTGGTCCTCCTTGCAGGGGTTGGTGTCGTCAAAGCGCAGGTTGCATGTACCGTTGTACTTTTGCGCTATGCCGAAGTTGATGCACAGGCTTTTTGCGTGCCCGATGTGCAAGTAGCCGTTGGGTTCCGGAGGGAAACGGGTCGCAACGGTAGTGACCTTGCCGCTTGCAAGGTCGGAATCAATTATTTCTTCGATAAAATTTCTGCTTTCTTCCATAAAAACACCCTTTTACAAACATTTGCTGCCACACAAACGACCTTAATGCCGTTTCGTCACCGTCAGTTTTTGTTTTCTTCTCCTTCAAATTCGTCTATGTTTACGTCGCTTTCACCCTCGCCGACGTACTCTGGCACGTCGCCTTCGTCGGGCGGAATAAATTCGCCGCCTTCCGCTTCGTCACCGCCACGGTAGCCTTCGGTAAGGTCGGGCAGTTCGCCGTTGCCTTGCTGTTCGGGTTCGTCGCCGCCCATTGCAATCTGCTGTTCGGCAAGGGTTTCGGCGTCCATAAAGCGCACGAATTTACCCAGCCAGAACAACTCGATGTTGCCGGTTTCGCCGTTACGGTGCTTGGCTACAATAAGACTGTGTTTTGTAGTACCCTTCTCTTCGTCCTTTTCGCGGTGAATAAACAGTACTATGTCGGCGTCCTGCTCGATACTGCCCGATTCACGCAAGTCTGACAGCACGGGCTCGCCACCGCCGCCGCTCTGACCGTCCTTGCCCTTGAGGTTACGCATTTCGGCGTCACGCTTCAACTGAGCAAGCGCGATGATGGGCACGTCCAGTTCCTTTGCCATAAGTTTAAGCGCACGGGTGATTGCACCGACTTCGTTTGCACGTCCTTGCTTGGGATCGATACCGCTGTTCATCAACTGAATGTAGTCGATGACGATCATGTCCAACCCGTGTTGCGCCTTAAGACGGCGGCACTGCGAACTGATTTCCGACGGGCGGATCTGCGCGTAGTCGTTGCCGTACAGGCTCATTGTGGCGCAAATGGTATTTTGTGCGGCGCGGATACGTGCAAGGCTTGCGTTGGGGTCGGTAAACTGACCGCTTTTGATTTCCGCAAGGGGCACCGTGGACATACTGGACAGCATACGTTCGATAAGTTGCTGCTTGCTCATTTCCAGACTGTAAATGGCTACGGTTTTGCCCTGCTTTGCAACGTTTTCCACTATGTTCATTGCCATTGCCGACTTACCTACACCGGGACGTGCCGCAAGTACGATAAGTTCGCCGCCGTGCAGACCGTTGGTCATGCGGTCGAAACGTTTGAAACCGGTCTGTATTCCGCGGAATTTGCCCGGGTTTACAAAACGCTCGTTGATGGCGTACATCGTTTTTGCCGTGTCCTCGGCAAGGGAAACAAGCCCTGCGTTTGCGCCGCCCTGCGACAGATTGAATATCTGTTCTTCGGCGTAGGTTATGGCTTCTTCCGCACTGCCTGCGCTGTAGGCACGCTGTTCCACTTCGCCGCAGATACGGATAAGTTTGCGCATGGTACTGGCACGCTTGACAATGCTGATGTACTCGTCGTAGTTGGCGGTACTGGGCAGCAACTCGTTCAACTTCAGTATGTAGTCGATGTCGCCGACCTGTTCCAGTTTGCCTTCGCGGCGCAGATAGTCCACGACGGAAGCAAACCCGACGGTGTTGGCCTGGTTTTCGTCGCCGACCATGTGCGATTGCTCGGAAATAGCCTGCATTGCGGCAAAAATTTCGCGGTGATTGAACTGGTAAAAATCGTCCTCCTTCAGTTGGGCGATCATTTCCAGTTGGTATTCGGTATTGCGCAAAATACAGCACAACACGTTTTGTTCCGCTTCGACGCTGTTGGGCAACGTGGCGCGGTTGGGTCCGCTGCTTACGCGCTGTTTGGTTTCGGCGGACGTTTGCTGTCCGTTTTTGTTTTCGGTAGGCATGTTTCTCCTTGGTGCACCGTCGCGCTGCTTGCAAAAAGACAAACAAAAGGCGTTGCAAGACACATTTTGCCTTGCAAAACCACCTGCGACTTGATTATGTTGAAAATATTATACAATGATTGCCTTTTATTTGCAATAAAAACACGCAAAAAACTTACAAAAGTTGAAATTTACGGAACAATGTGCCGAGAGCATTAGTTTTCAGCCGACCCAAATTGCACCTGTAAAAAAATTGTTAATCGCACGCCTTGCGTAACAAAAGAAACCCAATCATTAAAATAAACGTTCTATCCACCACTTGTACCCCGTACGGATATCATCCGTCGCAGACGGATTTCACCTTGCGTAGCAAGATTTGATTACGCAATCAGCAACTAATCCTTGCATTATCAACAAAAATCCCACTCCTTATAGCCCTACTACAACCAAAATGCCTTTGACCATGAGGGGTGGGCGGTCGGGG
>DPQS01000055.1:0-855 GCA_003537755.1 Clostridiales bacterium
CGGGTGGACGTTCGCTCAGTGTACGTTACAAAAAAAAGGCTTTCAAAGCGATTTTATAATTTTCAAAAAATCTTGGTCGAGACTCTTGCAAAACAATGTCGAAATTAACGCGACGGTAACATCACGCCGCAAACATCGGCGCCCGATACGGAGGAAAAATGAAACACTTTCTGTACGCGCTGTGCGTACTTTCCATGATTGCAATACTTACAACATCTGTTGCGGCATATGCCACTACAAGCGAGGAGAAAATTGCCAAACTTGCTGCCGCCAACGAAAAAGTCGTGCGAGCCAAATGCATAATTTACAAACGCAACTGCCTTGTTGCGCTGCAAACCAAAGAATTCACCTCGCACGAACAATACAAGCAATTTGTCGCGCAATTGACCGAACAAATCACGTCCGGGTACGAGGTTGACAACGTGTACGTTACTCGCAATCCGCGTGCAATGCAAATAATGAACAAACTTGACGGACTAAGTCAAAGCGAACGCGACAAAGCGATACAACGACTGCTGGAACTTGTTCAACGTCGCTCGATTGCAAAACCGTTGCCCTTGCCTTGCAATCTTCGCGCGGTATTCGAGTAAAAGTAAAAGGTCAAACATAATAAAAAAGGCACATCAACTAAAAAAAGAACGCAGGCGAAGTAAAATTCGTTTGCGTTCTTTCATTTCAATATAGTTAATCCGACATTTTTACAATACGCATGCACCGCAACTTCTTACAGACAGTTTTCTGACGTTGTCGGGGCCGTAGTTCATACTCATATCCAGCAGAAACCTGACGCATTTGTTTTTTGGAACGACACACAAAACGGTACCGGCAAAGCCGCCGCCATGTACACGAGCCGCG
>DPQS01000055.1:1027-9125 GCA_003537755.1 Clostridiales bacterium
CCGGACAAATTTTACGAGCCATACACACGGCGTCCTTTATTGCCGAGTTGCCGTCGTAACTGCAATTGCCAAGCAAAGTCATGCTGCTGTCGCCGCTTTCGTTTACAAGACGCACAAATTCATGTTGATTGCCGCTTTGAAGCGCGACCTTCATTTGTGCAACCCTGTCGCACTCGTCAAAAAAATGTTTCGCACGCTTGGCCTGTCGCTCGCCCACGCATCGGCACACGTTTTCGTAGTCGCCGTAAAAATGCGACGGCTCGACTTCGCACAATTTTTCCGCCCCGAAAAACTTCGCCACAGCCGCCATATCCTCGGGAATTTGCGCGTACAAAGCGGTAAGCGGCGCATGATTGCCGCCCGTGTTGACGACTACAAGGTTGTAGTCGGTAAGTATGGACGGAAAACGACTGTACGTAAACCCGCAGGCAAAATCCATTGCTACAATGCCGCCGAGAGCAATCGCACCCTGGTCCAGCAGTCCGCAGGGTTTTCCGAAGTATTTATTTTCCGCATATTGCCCCGCTTTGGCAAGGGTTTCGCCGGGAATTTTCCTGTCGTTGTACAGCGCGTTGACAACGCACCCTACAAGCACCTGCAACGCCGCGCCGGAACTGAGCCCTGCGCCCGACGGAATTTTAGAATCCAGCACCGCATTGAAACCGCCAACGTTGTAGCCTTGCAACCTGAGATAACTCAACACGCCCTTAACCATGCCGATACTTCCGGGCTCTACATTGTCGATGTCATCCAGGGCAAACACCACGTCGGCGCGCCCCTTGTTTTTAATGTGCACAACACCGTTTTTATTTGTAGCAAACGCGCACAACATGTCCGTGTCAACCGTTGCGCCGATTACACTTCCGCCGTTGTGATCGGTGTGATTGCCGATGACTTCGACGCGACCCGGGGCACTTGCAAAACAGCAACCGTCTGCGCCGAAGTTTGCCTTGAATGTTGCAAGCAACATGTTGTAGCGCAAGTGTTCCCTTATTGTACGTTTGCCGTACAATGCCGTTGTGTCAAGCGACGACGGCACACTGTGTGTAAAATATTTCATAACGTCCCTTGTAACGAATTTTTGCATACGTATGCGTTTTTCCACGACATTTGCGGCAAAAATTCCCGAGAAACGACCCGTCCGACGTTCACAAAAAAAATGCCGGAAAACTGTCGTTTCAGTTCTTTATTGACAATATTTTACACTTATTTTTCTGCGTTGTCAACCGCAAAGCAGTGACGCGCACCGCACTACTCTACAGTGACGGACTTCGCCAGGTTTCTCGGTTTGTCCACGTCTCTGCCAAGTTTCACGGCAACGTAATATGCCAGAAGTTGCAACGGGATTACCGACACGATGCCGCTGACAAGACACCCGACGACAGGCAATGACACGCATTCCGCAGTCATGTCGTAAGGGCTTACACACAGCACCCTTGCACCGCGACTTCTCGCCTCGGCAAGGCTTGCTTCGGTGCGTTCGGCAAGACTTATGTCCGTTGCCACGGCAATCACGGCAACGCCGCGTTCCACCATGGCAAGCGCGCCGTGTTTCAGTTCCCCTGCGGGATACGCCTCACAGTGCATGTAACTTATTTCTTTCAGCTTAAGCGCGCCTTCCTCAGCCGTCGGGTAATCGACGGTACGCCCGATGAAAAACACCGACGAACAATCCTTTATTTCTTCGGCAAGCATTTCTATGCGCGACGACTGTTGAAGCGCAATGGCGGCGGCATTGGCGGCTTTGTCCAATGCACGGCACACTTCGTTTTTGAATTCCGGCACAACGCACCTGCGAGCGACGGCAATGTCGGCAAACAGCAACAAAAGCGTAGCCAACTGACAGTTGTACGCTTTGGTGCTTGCCACTGCAAACTCACCGCCTGCGCACACGTTTACGCTACGGTTGCAGACAAAAACAAGTCCCGACGCGTCGGTGTTTGTTACGGCATACGCGTAGCCACCATTTGCCGTAACGCGTTCGGCACTGCGTATAGTATCCGCCGTTTCACCGCTTTGACTGATACAAAAGGCAAGCGTCCGTTCGTCCACAGGGTAATTGTCGTACACAAATTCGCTTGCAACCACGGGAATGACGTCCACATCCATAAATTTACGCACAACCGCTGCCGTTTCCAGTCCGCTGTGATACGCCGTGCCGCACCCGAGCAGATAAATCCGATTGAATCCACGCAGTCTGCGCGCCGGAATTCCGATTCCGCCTTGCCCGATATATCCGCGTTTTGCCGCACGTATTTTGTCGGGAATTTCGTATATTTCCGACAACATAACTTCCTCTTCCGGCACAACCACATCGTTTTTGTCCGGGCAGAAAAAGTCCGCTTCAAGCATGTTGCCGTCGTAGTCGTAAAAAGTCACGTTTTTGCCGACAACCGCCACCGCGTCGTCCGGAAGCAACGCCACCGTTTCTGCATAGCGTGCAATACACCTGACGTCGCTGCACACACAGTTGCCGCCGTCCGAACTGCCTACGACCAGCGGACTTCGCTTTTTAACGACATACAGATTGTCGTCAAAAGTAGTCTGCACTGCCACGGCATACGCGCCCTTAAGCATTTTTGCCGTTTTACACACGCATGAAAGCACGTCACCGTCGTAGTTTTTCTGCAAAAGATGGGCAATCGTTTCGCTGTCCGTCTGCGAGGTAAACTGCACGCCGCCGTCCGTCAGCATTGTTTTGAGTGCGCTCCAGTTGTCGATAACGCCGTTGTGCACTATGGCAAAATCGCCGCCGTAGGACAAAAACGGGTGTGCGTTTTCACGGGTAACCGCCCCGTGCGTCGCCCACCTCGTATGCCCGATACAACTTGTCGCATGTATGTATTTTTCACGTACGTATGCTAAATTTTGTGACCGACCGACGACTTTTTCCACATGCAGACCGTCCTCGTCCTTCACCGAAACGCCCACACTGTCGTAGCCTCGATACTCAAGCGCGCGCAAACTGTCAATGGTACCTTTTACGCAATTGTCGCCAACCATACCGAATATTCCGCACATAAAAATTCTCCGCAAATATATTACCGTATAATATATGCTGGCAAACGACGATTAGTTAAAACCGCCCACCAACTCATGCCACAACGGTTTCTGTTCACATTTTTTGAACGTAATTGTCAATTATTTTGTCAAGCGTTTGACTAAACTATATGCAAGGTAGTATAATCTTTTAGTTATGGATAAAAACCGCCAATAAGTCGGACGACAGTAGTCGCTACTGTCACATCAGAGGAAAAGGTATGAAAAGAAACGACATCAGAAACATTGCAATAATTGCCCACGTAGACCACGGCAAGACAACCCTTGTAGACCAGTTGCTGAAGCAAAACGGCATCTTCCGTGCAAACGAAGTAGTTGCCGAACGCGTGATGGACAGCAACGACATCGAACGCGAACGCGGAATTACCATTCTTGCCAAAAACACCGCAATACACTACAACGGCACAAAAATCAACATTATCGACACTCCGGGACACGCGGACTTCGGTGGCGAAGTGGAACGTATCCTGTCCATGGTGGACGGCGTACTTCTGCTTGTGGACGCAATCGAAGGTTGCATGCCGCAAACGCGCTACGTACTGAAAAAAGCCCTCGGGCTCGGCAAAAAAGCGTTGGTTGTCATCAACAAGGTTGACAAAGGCGAATTTGACGAGCACGAACTGCGCGAGCAGATAATGGAACTGTTTATGGAACTGGGCGCAAACGACGACCAGTTCGACTTCAAAGTAATTTACGCCAGCGCAAAGCAGGGTTGGGCTTCCACCACGCTTGCCGAGCACGGCACAAACATGGCACCGCTGCTTGACGCCATTTTGTCGGAAATCCCGGCACCCGAAGGCGACCTCGAAGGCGGCTTGCAACTGCTTATCTGCAACATTGACTACGACGAATACGTAGGCAGAATAGGCATCGGCAAGGTTAACCGCGGTCACATCGACGTAGGTCAGCAAGTTGTCGTTTGCCACCACGACGGCACACGCACTGCCAGCAAGGTTGCGCGCTTGTACCAGTTTGAAGGACTCAAGCGCGTCGACTGTCCCGAAGGCGACATGGGCGACATCGTTGCCGTAAACGGACTTGCCGACATGAACATCGGCGACACCGTCACCGCTATCGACTGCGTAGAGCCGCTGCCCTTCGTGCACATCGACGAACCGACAATCAGCATGATGTTTATGGTAAACAACAGCCCCTTTGCAGGCAAAGAGGGCAAGTTTGTCACCAGCCGTCACCTGCGCGCACGCCTGTTTAAGGAAGTGGAAACCAACGTGTCCATGCGCGTGGAAGAAACGGAAAGCCCCGACTGCTTCAAGGTGTACGGCAGGGGAGAACTGCACCTGTCCATTCTTATCGAAAACATGCGCCGCGAGGGATACGAATTTCAGGTTTCGCGCCCGAAAGTTATTTTCCGCGACATCAACGGCGTACGTTGCGAACCCATGGAATACCTTGTTGTCGAAGTGCCCGAAGCATACGTAGGCAGCGTAATGAGCAAACTCGGTCAGCGCAAGGCGGAACTCATCAACATGGCACCCGACAGTCAGGGCGGCACACGTCTGGAATTCAAAATTCCGTCCCGTTGCCTTATCGGTTACCGCAGCGAACTGCTTACCGACACCAAAGGTTTCGGCGTAATGAGCAGCGTATTTGACAGTTACGAGCCCTACAAAGGCGACGTACCCGAACGTAGCCGCGGCAGCCTTGTCTGCTTCGAGGACGGCGTCACCACCGCTTACGGTCTGTTTAACGCGCAGGAACGTTGCACTCTGTTTGTAGGCGTGGGCGTACCCGTGTACGCAGGCATGGTCGTCGGCGAAAACAGCCGCGAGGACGACATTTCCGTAAACGTGTGCAAAACAAAGCACCTTACAAACTGCCGTGCAAGCGGAAGCGACGAAGCGCTTAAACTTACGCCGCCCACGATTCTGTCCCTTGAACAATGCCTTGAATTTATCGCCGATGACGAGTATGTGGAAGTTACGCCGCAAAACATTCGTCTGCGCAAGGCAATCCTCGACCACGCGCAACGTATGCGTATCTGGGCAAAGGAAAACAAAAAGTAAAGTGCCGCATTCCCGTTACCGCCGCAAACAACTGCAAGCGTGACGGCAAACACGTGCCACATTGCAAAATCAATCAAATACAGCCAAGCGGAAAGCCGACAATGGGTTTTCCGCTTCTTTTTTGCCTCTTTTCGCGCCGCTTGACGACGTTCGCGTCTGACATAAAGTCGTGTTTGACATAAAGTGAAGTATATGGTAAAATGATATGTCACATAAAACACTAACGGAGAATCGCCATGCACAAAAAAGCGTTAACGCTGATACAGAAATTCGACACGATAATCATACATCGCCACAAAAACCCCGACGGCGACGCAATAGGCAGCCAGGTGGGTCTTGCGGAAACGCTCAAAGCCACCTTCCCCGAGAAACACATTTTCATCGCAGGTGACGGCGCGGGACGTTTTGCCTTTATGGAAAACAGCACGCCCGACGACATTCCCGACGAAACTTACGACGGCGCACTGGCAATTGTGCTGGACTGCGGCGCAAGTTTTCTTATTTCCGACGACCGATACAAGACGGCGGCGGCAACGTTGCGCTTCGACCACCACCTTAAATGTGAGGACATTTGCGACGTCGACATCGTGGACAGCAGTTACGAATCCTGCTGCGGATTGCTTGCCGACTTCCTGATCAAAAACAAACTTACCCTCACCGACCTTGCGGCAAAAAGTCTGTTTACCGGTATGGTGACGGACAGCGGACGTTTTCGCTTCGACAGCACTACCAGCAACACCTTCCGACTTGCTTCGCTGCTTACCAAATACGACTTCAAGCCGACGGATATCTACGCTAACCTGTACTGTGAGGAACTGTCCGCCGTGCAGACGCGCGCAAGTTTTGCAATGAAAATTCAGCTTACACCTGCGCACAACGCCTACATCTACAACACCGCAGCCGACGTTGCCGCGCTGGGCATGCCTGCAACTTCCGTTTCACGCGCGTACGTGTGGGTGATGGGCGACATTAAGGGCGTTGAAAACTGGGTCAACTTTACCGAAAGCGACGACGGCATATTGTGCGAACTTCGCAGTCGCAGTTTCAACATCAATCCCATTGCCGTCAAGTACGGCGGCGGCGGTCACGCAAAAGCAAGCGGCTGCACCGTACCCGATCGGGAAACGGCAATGAAACTTCTGTCGGACCTTGACGAACTGATTACAAACGCGCGCTGAACGCCGCGTAGCGTCGGAACTTGCCGACGACACAGCCAAACAAACGACGACCAGCCGAAAACAAGCCGCCGCTGGCAACAAAATATACAACCACAACAAAGGAGCCTATCTACATGTCCGACACCACCACGTTTGCCACATTGCAAGCCATACTTGACAAAATCAAAAGTTACGACCGGATCATCGTGTCACGCCACATCCGCCCCGACGGCGACGCAATAGGCAGTACAAAAGGCTTTACGCGCATGCTGCGCCTGACCTTTCCCGACAAAGACATACACCTTGTTGCCGAGGACAAAAGCGACTACCTTGCGTTCCTTGGCGACGACGAACCTCAACTGCCCGATGAAATGTACGAAAACGCCCTTGCAATCGTGTTTGACACAGCTACCCAAGAGCGCATAAGCAACAGCAAAGTCGGGCTTGCAAAGGAACTTATCAAAATCGACCACCACATCAACATCCAGCCATACGGCGACATTATGTGGGTTGAGGACCGTCGCAGCAGCGTTTGCGAAATGGTTGCCTACTTTTTTCGCGAACTTGCCGATCAGCTTGTAATTGACAACCAAGCCGCAACCTACGTGTACACCGGCATGGTGACGGACAGCGGACGTTTCCGCTACGAATCCACAACAGGCGAAACCTTGCGACTTGCAGGTATGCTTCTCGATTACGGCATCGACACGGACCGCCTGTTTGCCAATTTGTACCTCGAGGACTTCGACTACTTCAAGTACGAAGCGTATATTCACAAAAAAATGAGCATTACCCCTGCGGGCGTGGCGCACATTCACGTAACCAACGCAATGCAACAACAGTTTAACCTCAGCACGGAACAGGCAAGCGAGGCGGTAAGTTTTCTCAACAGCATTAAGGGCAGCATTGTGTGGATTGCCTTTATCGATATGCCCGACGGTACAATACGCGTGCGTTTGCGCAGCCGATTTATCGAAATAAATACGCTTGCGGAAAAGTATCGCGGCGGCGGTCATCAGTGTACGTGCGGTGCAACACTGTACAACAAGCGTGAAATCAAGGCGTTACTTGCCGACGCAGACCAAATGGTTGCCGAATACAAAAACACTCACGAGGGATGGCTGTAAAAATGAAAGTTCTGCTTACAAACGACGACGGAATAGACTCGACAGGCTTGCACATAGTTGCCAAGTGGGCGGCAAAACACTTTGACGAAGTTGTAATAGCCGCACCCAAAACGCAACAAAGCGGCAAAAGCCATGCCATTTGCATACATACGCCCATTGAAATTACCCGTCGCGACGACTTTGCGCCTAACGCGCGAGCATACTGCGTTGACAGTACGCCTGTAGACTGTGTGCGTTACGCCACGCTGGGACTTAAGGAAAACTACGACCTTGTAATAAGCGGCATAAACAAAGGTTACAACCTTGGCGAGGACATGCTGTACAGCGGCACCGTAGGAGCTGTTTTCGAAGCGTCGCTGCGTGGAATCAACGGCATTGCGCTGAGCACCGAATACACCTCATTCGACACTGCCGAAGCATGGCTTGACGACATTTACAACTTTTTTGTAAGCCGCAATCTGTTTGCGCACAATGATGTGTACAACGTCAACATTCCGCTTGAAGTACGCGGAATTTTGCCTACGCGTATGGGCGGAGCGTACTACACAGACGACTTTATTGCCGTGGACGAGCACCACTTTGACCAACAGGGCTACATGGTGTACAACTACGGCGACGACCTGACAATAGACACCGACGCCACAATGAACGGGTATATTTCCGTCACACCGCTGTCGACGCGCAGGGATAACGCGGAAGCGTGGAATAAAATAAAGCGAGTTTAAGGGGG
>DPQS01000055.1:9354-9512 GCA_003537755.1 Clostridiales bacterium
CCCCCGTGCCCCTATCCCCGAAAACTTTTTCGAGTGACATATTTACAAGTGGCATAAGTTAAGAGTGATTTTCAATCGGTATTAAAATCAAAACGCCGTTTTTCAACGGCGTTTTTTTGTTTATAAAAAGGGCACCGAAGTGAAGCAGATTATGTAAG
>DPQS01000010.1:0-720 GCA_003537755.1 Clostridiales bacterium
ACGTGAAGAATTTTTACGATTTTACCGTGGACGACTTCCGTCTGGACGACTACGAGTACGAACCGTTTGCCGAACGTTTCGAAGTGGCAATTTAGCAAGGAGTGCGCAATATGAAAGCAATTGTTGCCGTAGACGGCAAGTGGGGTATTGGCAAAAACAACGGTTTGTTGTTTCGTCTGCCCAAGGATATGGCTTTTTTTAAGCAGACAACGACGGGCAAGGTTATTGTAATGGGTGCAAACACCTTTCTCAGTTTCCCCTGTGGCGCATTGCCCAACCGCACAAACATCGTGCTGGACGACAAGGGGCGCAACTTCGAGGGTGCAACTGTCGTTACGTCGCTTGACGCACTGCTGCAAACCGTGGCAAATTACAACCAGGACGACGTGTTCGTGGTGGGTGGAGCAAGCGTGTACAAACTTATGTTGCCTTACTGCAGCGAGGCGTATGTCACCAAAGTGCAAGCCGACGGCGGCGCGGAAGTGTTTTTTCCAAACCTTGACGAGATGCCCGACTGGAAACTTGCCCGGCAGAGCGAAGAAGTGGAGGATAACGGGTTTATGTTACGATTTTGTACATACGTATGCAAAAATTCGTAACAAGAGACTGTAATTTTTACCTGAAATATTGACATTTGCCGTGAAGTGTGTTATTCTACCAGCAACAAAAAGTCTGTGTTTGTCGCAAAATACGATTGCGAAAGCGCGGATTTGTAGAGGA
>DPQS01000010.1:872-10525 GCA_003537755.1 Clostridiales bacterium
CGCGGATTTGTAGAGGAGGCTTACAATGGAACTGTTGAATACCGTATTTTTTGATTCGACCAAACTTGCTTTCGGGCTGGGAGCGTTGTTTGTAATTCTCGGTGTGTGCTTGCTGTGGTTCGGCATTGTTGAACGTCGTCAGATCAATCGCAGAATTAAAAAGGAAAATGAACAAAATCTTGCTTCGTTGAACAATGAAGCCGACGAAGCGGAGAACGCAAATGCCGTTGCAGCCGTTGCGGAAGCAATAGAGGAATGCGAGGACGGTTTTGCAGTGGGCAGCGAAACAATCGTTGACGAAAGCGGCGCTGAAACAACCGTTGAGGAAATCGTGGAAGAAGTTGCCGACGAACCTGCCGAAGAAGAAAACATCGGCGTAAGCGTTGCCGAAGCACACGAAAGCATGACCGACGAGGCTGCGGAAAGCATGGTAATTGTGGCAAGCGGAACTTCCTTGCCGACAACCGGCAGGAAGGCGGTCGTAAACATCGACACTATTTCGGCAAACTTCAACGACGGCGACACCGTGGACCTTGACGCTCTTAAAGAAAAGAAACTGGTATCACGCAAAGAGACAGCCGTCAAAATTCTGGCGCGCGGCAGACTGAACAAGCAACTGAACGTCGTTGCCAACGACTTTTCGGCGGACGCGGTGAAGATGATTTGCTTGATGGGCGGCACCGCAACCAGAGTGTAGTAAGCAAAAATACATATGACTTTACAAAGGCGACGAAGCAGCACTTCGTCGCCTTTGTTTTTGTAAAACTGTCGTAACGGCTTCGACAACAAGTAGATTAACTTGCGGCAGTAAACAGATTAAATTTTTAATACTTCCGTCGATGTAAAAAATTACTGATTTTTGTTAGTCAACCGTCTGGAAATGGCGCGTGAAAGTTCGCGCGAGGCGTTGGTGTGGGGGTGTCCCGGGTCGGTGACCATGTAAATGCACCTTTGCGGCATTTCCTTTTCCGTCTGTACCTTAAACACTTCGCCGCGTTGCATCGCCGCGCGTGCCATGTCCTCCGGCACAAAACCTATGCCGAAGTTGTGCGCGATAAGTGGTGTCAGCAGGTCTGCGCTGTCCGCCTCGATGTCGGGCGAAACGGTAATATTGTTTGCCGCAAAAAAGTCGTCGATAAACTGCCGTAGTTGCATGCTGTGCCGTACCGAAACAAACGGATAGCGGCTTACTTCTTTAAGACTTATCGTGCGCCCCTTAAGCCCCGTAAACTTGTTTCCTGCAATAAGTATGTCGCTGAAAACTCCCACGTTTCTGGCGTTAAGCTGCGCGGGTATTTTGCAGGGAGAGGACACGAAGGCTATGTCGAAAATTCCGTTTTTCAATTTTTCCACCGTGCCGTTGCTCGAACCGGTGTTTATCTTTATTTTTATGCCCGGGTGCTGCATGCGGAATTCGTCCATTACGTCGTACAAAAAGCCGTACAGCGCGGTGACGGTGGTGCCTACGTACACGGTGCCGCTTTCGGCATTTACCGCCTGCATTACTTCCTCTTCGCCTTTGTTGAGTTGACTTTGCGCAATTCTGACGTACTCGAACAACGTTTCGCCCTCTTTGGTAAATTCTACGCCGTTTTTGTTGCGCACAAACAGTTTGCACCCCAGCTCGCTTTCCATGCTTTGTACCACGCGCGACACGGCAGGCTGGCTGGAATGCAGTTCCGTTGCCGCCTTGGATATGTTTTTGTGTTTACCCACGTAGTAAAATATTTTGTAATATTCGTAGTTCATTGTATCGCCCCACATATGTGTTTTTGCTATGTCTGATATGCTATATTATCATTGTACATTATACCACAACGGGTGTATAATACAAGTATTGGTGAAGATTTTACTCTGTAAAAAACAAAAAATCGCTTTGTTTTCCGTCGGATGTCGCAAAGTGCGTTAAAAACATCACTGATTGCTACAATCCGACATGTTTATAGCGGCATTATCCCCTTAAAACAATCGGGTTTGCAATGTCGCTTGTAAACGGCTTGTCATCGTTTTACATGCAAAAACGACCGGTGACATGTACGGAAAACCTGTGTGACTTTGAAGGAGGTACATATGGATTACAATGATATTTCGCTTAAAAAGCACGCCGAATGGCGCGGAAAAATCGAAACGGTCTGCCGTGTGCCCGTAGACAGCAACGAAGCCCTGTCGGTGGCGTACACTCCGGGCGTTGCCGAACCTTGCCTGGCAATCAGGGACGACATAAACAAGTCGTTTGAACTTACTCGTCGCTGGAATACCGTCCCCGTCATTACCGACGGCACGGCGATACTCGGGCTTGGCGACATCGGTCCCGAGGCAGGCATGCCCGTCATGGAAGGCAAATGCGCGCTGTTCAAAGCATACGGCGACGTTGACGCTTATCCGCTGTGCATCAAGTCCAAGGATACCGAGGAAATCATTCGCACGATAAAGCTGTTGTCCGGATCGTTCGGCGGCATAAATCTCGAGGACATCTCGGCGCCGAGGTGCTTCGAAATCGAAACCCGACTGAAGCAGGAACTGGACATCCCCGTGTTTCACGACGATCAGCACGGCACGGCAATTGTCATGACCGCTGCGCTTATCAACGCTCTTAAACTGGCAGGCAAACGTAAAGAGGACATCAGGGTCGTCATCAACGGCGCGGGCGCGGCAGGCATTTCCATTGCAAAGTTTTTCATGGCAACAGGCGTCAGGGACGTTACTTTGTGCGACCGCAGAGGCATTGTGTGTCAGGGCGAAGCGTGGCTCAACCCCGTGCAGGAAAAGGTGGCGGAAGTTACCGACCTTTGTCACAAACACGGAACTCTTGCCGACGCGATGAAGGGCGCGGATGTTTTTGTAGGCGTGTCGGGACCGCACTGCGTAACCAAAGAAATGGTTGCCTCTATGGCGGACAAGGCAATCCTGTTCCCCTGTGCAAACCCCGTACCTGAAATCGAGTACGACGATGCCAGGGCGGCAGGCGCGTTTGTGGTGGGCACAGGTTCGTCCGAGCACCCCAATCAGATAAACAACGTGCTTGTTTTCCCGGGACTTTTCCGCGGCGCGCTGGACGTCAGAGCGAGCACCGTCAACACCGAAATGATGCTTGCCGCCGCAAAAGGCATTGCCGTGTGTGTGCCCGACAGCGAACTTACGCCCGAGCACATTTTGCCCTACGCATTCGACAAAAACGCGCACAAAGCCGTTGCCGAAGCCGTTGCGAAAGCGGCAATAGAAACAGGTGTGTCCAAATTGTACAAAAAGTAAATCAGGTCTTTACAAAAGACAAATTTTGTCGTATAATGGCGTTTCATCGTTTGTCGTGCGTGTTGCGGTGTAATGTCGCAATGCGTGCGTCGGATGATGTGCGCGAAAATAAAACATGTAAAAAGGTGTATGTATGAAAAAATCAGTACAAGTAATCTCGACAATTATTGTTTTGTGCGTGGCTTTTGCTGCGCTCTTCACGCTGGTCGGTTGCGCCAAACAGGATGAGTACAGCTGGACGGTCAGGGGCGACGACGGCGACATCAGGGCGTACTACTCCGACAACGGTAAGTACGGCTTTGTTCTTAACATCGAAGGCAAAGGCAAGTTGCCCGACTACGCCGCCTACAAGGATGCCCCATGGTATGTGAAAAACGGCAGAATTACCGAGATCCGCATTTCCGACGGTATTACGGCAATCGGCGCAAACACATTCAGCGGCGTCAGAACGGACATGGTAATTGTTCCGAAAACCGTCAAAACAATCGGCGCAAACGCGTTTGGCGAGGACGTGACGTTGTGCGTGTACGGCGAAGTGTCCGTTGCCGGACAAAACAAAGTGCTTCTGTACAGCGAAAAAGCCCCGAGCGTTGACGGTGTATACTGGCATCTTCGCGACGGCAAACCCGTGGTGTGGCAGACAATCAAAGTACTGTTTATCGGTAACAGTTTTACTTTTTACAGCGACATTCCGTCGTTGTTTGCAAAAATCGCAATCGGCGCCGGTCAAAGCGTGGATGTTGACAGTGTTACTCAAGGCGCGTGGACTTTGACAAAATTTGCCGATGTAAATGATGAAAAAGGCAAGGAAGTCGATGACAAATTGCACGCAAATCAGTACGACATAATTGTGTTGCAGGACCAAAGCACCAGACCGCTTGACAACAACAGCGGTTTTGTGTCCGGTGTCAAAGCCATGCGCGACAAAATCAAGGCAACGCAGAAAAACTGCAAAATTTATCTGTACTCGACATGGGGTTACGAAGAAGCGGCTAAGACAGCCAAAACATCAATTGTCGGGTTGGAAGCACAAATACGCAAGGCCTACGAGGACGTTGCTTCGCAGATTGCCGCGGCAGGCGTGTGCCGGGTCGGACAGGCGTTCAGCAAGGTTTACACCGAGCACGCCGACACAATCGACCTGTACTATTCCGACGACAAGCACCCGTCCTACGCAGGTTCCTACTTGTCCGCATGCGTACACGTGGCAACGTTGCTGGGTATCGACCCCCGCACGTCCACATTCAACGACGGACCTGTATACAGTGAAAAATACACAGTAGCCGACTACAAAACATTTAACGAAAGCATGGCAACCATCCTTAAGCAGGCTGCATACGACGTAGTGTTTAATTGACGTTGACTTTGCGCGCGTGCGCGTGTATAATTTAATCGAATTTGCTACTTGAGCGGTAGTAACATAAAAAATTCAGGAGGAACACCAATGAAGAAACACTTAGTGGCAACATTGCTTGTTGCGGTTATGTGTTTGTTGACGCTTTCGGCGTGCTCGGTTGTGGCAGGGCTGGAAAAGGACGTAAACATTACGCTGAACGTCAACGGAAACGCGTTGGACGGCAACTACGTCGTCAACACGTTCAACAATGCCATCGTCCCCGTTCCCGAAGCACCCAAAGGTGATGTATTTTTGGGCTGGACGGCAGACAAGGACTGGCAAAACAAGGACATCGCTGACGTGGCGTTGTCGCAAAACAAAGGTCTTATCCGTTACGACGACGTAAAGGACTACGCCGTCGACGGTAAAATTACGCTGTATGCAGTGTTTGGCGTGCAACCTCGTCACGACATCGCCGTTGCTTGGTACGACAAGGAAAAGACATCCGGTCTCAATCAAGGCGTAATGGACGAATTTCTGACCGCGCTTAAAGCATTTTTGACAACACAGGGCTACACACCCGACAGCATGGACATCGTGGTGCGCGGTTACGCAGGTAACGTCGGTCCCACTTGCGGAGCAATTATGGACGACGGCGACATCGACATCATGGTCGGATGGGCTGCGGCAAGCAATATTGAAGGCACGGGCGGCATGAAGCGTGGCGTTGACTTCCTGCAAAACTACGGCAACATCACGCTGACGGGCGCAAGCAAAGCGCGTTACACCGCAAAACTCAGCGACAGCGAAGTTGTAAACAAGGTTTACCAGTGGATTTTGTCCACCTACGCAGGCGAAGGCGGCGCAACCAAGGATTACGACGTGGCAGATACGCCGGTAGTACCCGATCCCGACCCGACACCCGACCCCGGCGACATAGTAATCACCGACAATACATTGGTTGTTTCCGTATGGAACAAACCCGACGGTTCGTGGATAAGCACCGAACAATTGGAAAAACTTAAAACAGACTTTGCTGCATACCTTACCGAGCACAAAGTTGACGTAAGTACGCTTCACATTACATGGCGCGTTGAAGAAGATACGACAAACGTTGCGGCATTGGTTGCTTCCGTTAAAGCGGCAGGCGACGTTGACTTCGTTCTTGCTTGCGGCAACAACGTCAACAGCAGCGGCAACCTTGAAAACCTCGAAAAGATTGCTGTTCCCGATGGTACTTATATGACTGCAAACAGAATGATTGCCGTGCTTAACAAGGACAATCCTCGCCAACTGGCAAAGATTTTGTGGGAGTTCGTGAGCGGTACCAAGTTCCCCGAAGCGGAAACTCCCGTAGATCCCGACCCTACGCCTACGCCGGATCCTGAGCCCACTCCCGATACAAGCGTCGATTACGGCAAAAAATTGACCGTATCTATCTGGAACAATACCAAGGGCGGATGGATTACCGAAGAACAAATCGCTAAACTCAAGACGGACTTCGAGGCGTACCTTACGGAAAAGGGATTGGATGTATCGACTCTTTCAATTACGTGGCGTGTCGAAACGGACGTCACCAACGTTGCAGCTCTTGTTGCTGCTGTAAAAGCTGCCGGCGACGTAGACTTTGTACTTGCCTGCGGTAAAAACGTAAACAGCGACGGCAACCTTACAAACCTTGAAAAACTACAGGTTGCCGAAAGCCCCTACATGGCCGCCAACAGATACATCGCCGTGCTTAATAAGGACAATCCGCGCTTGCTTGCCAAAGTTCTGTACAAGTTTATCAGCGGACAGGATTATCCCGAATCCGACACAGCACTTACCATTACGGACAAAGAATTGACCGTATCGATTTGGAACAATAAAAAGGGTGAATGGATTACTACCGAACAAATCGACAAACTCAAGGCTGATTTCGAATCGTACCTGACAAGTAAAGGCGTTGACCTTACTACGATTACAATCAACTGGAAGGTTGAAACCGATGTTACAAATGTCGCTGCTCTTGTAAATTCCGTCAATAATTCGGAAAAAACGGTTGACTTCGTGCTTGCTTGCGGAAATAACGTAAACAGCGACGGAAATCTTACCAATCTTGAAAAAATCAAGCTCGGTTCTACAGACTACATGACGGACGGTAGATTTATCGCTTTGTTGCATAAGGATAAACCCAATCAACTTGCAACGCTTTTGTGGCAGTTTATGTACGAACAAGTGTTCGTCGCTTCCACCCAAGGAGGTGCTGAATAATGAATACCAAAGCTAAACTTCTTAAGGCGGCGGCAATTTGCAGTTACGTATTTACTGCGCTGTGGTTTGTTGTTGCTGCATGCTTCTTTGCGCTGTCAAACAATCTGTACTGGATGTTTGCTGTGTTTGCGCTTATCACGCTGTACGACGGCTTCGTGATTATGTCAATCCGCGACAACATGAATAGCGCGGAATTTAACGAAAAGCAAAACATAACGTTGCTTGTGTGCGGAATTTTGTGCGTGCTGTCACCTGTTTCGCTTGTGCTGTGCGAAATTGCATATCTGGGCAAATTTGAAGATAAAATTGTCTCCGACAAAATCGCGACGGCAACGACAGCCGAAACGACAACCGAAACAACTAAAAAGGCATTTTTCCGCAAGCCGTCCTTCATTGTGATGTGCTGTGCACTGGTGGCAATTTTCCTGTTTTCCTTTGCGGCGATGTGCTTTGAAACGTCGGGCTTCAGCGTAAGCGTAAGCGACTTCACGCTGACCAGAGAAATGACTCTGTCCTACAACGAAGGCAAAATCCACGGCAAACAGTACGTAATCGGCGAGGAAACCGACGTGGACGGCAACGTCAGCATCGGCAGTTACGCCGTAACGATGTATGTGCCAAACACCGCCACGGAAGAAAATCCCGCGCCCGTTGTGTTTGTTTTGCCCGGCTTTACGCGTACCAAGGCGACAATGGCGCAGTACTGCATCGAACTTTCTCGCAGAGGCGCGGTGGTGTTTACGCTTGACCCCGGCGCGCAAGGTTCTACCACGGCAAACTCGACGGCAGGCGCAAACGGCGTAGAGTACCTTGTACAATACGTGTACAACAACAGCGACGACTTCAAGTTCTGCGACAAAAACCGCTTCGGCGCAATCGGTCACTCGGCAGGCGGCGGCAACGTAATCACGTTGGCTTCCGACATGGCGGGCGACAGTTACCAGAATAGTATTATCAAGGCTGTGTACAACAGCGGTTACATCAAGATTTCCGCAGCGAACAAGTTTGCCAAACTCAACTGCAACGCGGCAATGTCCTACGCCTACTACGACGAGGGCGCATTCCGCTACCAGACGGATACAACGGCGGTGGAAGTAATCTCCAAACGCTTTATCAACGAAGTTGCAGGCTCTGCCGAAACATACGACACTGTGGAGTGGGACAAGGATTACGGAGACATGACAAACGGTACCTACCGCGTCGTTCACCGCGAACTTATCAACCACTGCTTCGAAATGTACGACGCGCTGAGCATTGCCAACACTATCGACTTTTTCAACCGCAGCCTTGCAATGGGTTCCGGATTGAGCAATGACTCGCAAATCTGGTTCGGTAAGGAATTTTTCAACGGTTTGTCGCTGGCGGCGGCGTTTACGTTTATCCTTGCTCTTTGCGGTGTGCTGATGAATACGCCTTTCTTCGCAACGCTTAAAAACGGCGGCAAAGCCAAGGCTGCCGAAGGCGCAGGCGCAGAAGTTGCGGCGGTGCAGACGGAAGTTCAACCGCTTGTTACGCCTGTGTCCAACAGCATTGCTCACAAGGTAATTTTGTGGTCGACGATGATTCTGACGGCGATTATCGCCTGCCTGGACTACATTCCGCTGGCAAACCTGTCCATCGAAGTGTTCCCCGTAAGCAACCTTGCAAGCGTGTTTACGTATGTGTTCCCTGCACGTATGATCAACGCAATTTTGTTGTGGGCGCTTATCAACGGCGCAATCGGACTGGTGATTTTCTTTGCGACTACCGCACTGGAAAACCTGTACGAGTACATCGTGTTCAAGACTAAGGGTACAACGCCGCATTACGACTGGAGCAAGTTCGAAGCAATCAAAATTCGCGGAAACGGCTGGAAAAACGTACTGTTTAACGTGCTTAAAACGCTGCTGTTGCCCGTAATTTTCTTCGGTTCGTTCTACTTCCTTGTACAACTTACCTACTGGTGCTTCCATCAGGACTTCCGCTTTATGCTTGTTTCGGCGGCTCCGCTCAACGCAAGAATGTTTGTGACAATGCTCGAGTACGCGCCCATCATCTTCGTATTCTACATCAGCAACTCTATCCGCGTAAATTGCAGCATCGGCAGAGAAGGCTGGAAGGAATGGAAGGTTATGCTTGTAGGCGCGCTGGCAAACAGCCTGGGCTTAGCGTTTATTCTGCTTATCAACTACGTGTGCTATTTCGTGACCGGCACCCCGTACTACGGCTACTGGGGCAACAACAACGAAGTTTGGTTGTTTGTCAACATGGTGTTCGGCTTGGTTGTAATGATGTTCCTGTTGCCCATCTTCAACAGAATTTTCTACAAACAGACCGGCAACGTGTGGGTAGGAGCAATCACCTGCTGCCTGATCTTCATCATGATGACAATTTCGGCGTCGGTGTCCTACATTCCTCTGTACTGAGTTTTGCACGCCGCGCGGAAGTAGCGTAATATTGCCGCGTGTCGTCAAAAAATCAATACGTATATTGAATTTTAATACAAAAAGCGTCCATATTTTGACTTGATATGCACCTCCAAAAGTGTCTAACTTTTAGAGGTGCATTTTTTATAAAAAACGTTTTAACACAAAATATTCGTCTGAGTTTAAGTTGTCTGCTATAATAGATATGCCTGCTAACAATCCGAGTCGGAAGAATACATAGAGTATTCAACAACGAGAGAATCTCTTTTGGACTAAAAGGAATGGGCCCGGTACAATACCGAGCCCAATAGAAAACTATTTAATATTAGGGTCAATTTCGCCATCACTAACAACCTTGGTAATGTCCTTTCTCGCAGCGAAGACGTAAGTAGGGTAAGCGACAGTGA
>DPQS01000010.1:10750-24766 GCA_003537755.1 Clostridiales bacterium
CCCGAAATAATCGAAAAAATCCAATTCCCAAATGTAGCCGACAAGTTGCAGATACGGCAATCCAATGTCAGCGATTGGGAAAACGACGTTTCGCGCCCCGAGTACGAAAAACTGGTGGAATTGGCAAAGTTGTACCAGGTAAGCATTTACGATTTGCTGGGGGTTCCCGAAGAGGAACGATTTTGATAAGCGCAAGAAACGCAACAGTGCAACCAATCAATAAAGCAACCTACGTTGTCGCCGAAAAAACGGATAGCATTTTTTAAGTCATGGGATAGAATTATCTTCATGGCCTTTTTTTTGTGTTGTACGGTTTTGTCGTGTGCCGCTACTTGCCGAGTTGACGTGATTACGTTCATGCGGGTGGAACGACGGCAACAAAAAGTATCAATATCGACAAGAATATCATTTTGCATATTTACCTTGCCGTAAAAATTGTTTACAATGCAATGTGATGGGTTTTGCTGGAAGAATAATGCCGAAAGCCACCCGAAAACCGTCAGAAAGGCAACAAAATCAATATTTACACATGTTTGCAAGCCTGCGCGGAGATGTGTTTGCGCGGCGGTGCAACAAAACGGAGCGTCGAAAATGGATATCAAACTTATTAAAAGCGCGGTAGAAGCGCATCGCGACGAAATTCTTGCTGCGGAACGCTACATCTGGAAACATCCCGAAACGGGATACACCGAGTGGCAGACGTCGGCATACCTTGAAAATATCTTTGAAAACGTCGGTTACACACTGCACAAGGCGGGCAACATTCCCGGGTTTTACACCGACGTCGACACGGGCAGACCGGGACCGAAGGTGCTTATTCTGTGCGAGTTGGACGCGCTGTACGTGCCCAATCATGCCGAAGCGGTAAACGGCAACGCCCATGCCTGCGGACACCATGCTCAATGCGCGGCAATGGTGGGTATCGCGCTTGCGTTGAAGGAACCTCACGTGCTGGACGGTCTTAGCGGTTCCGTCCGTCTGTGTGCCGTGCCTGCTGAGGAAGAAATTCAGGCGGACTTCCGCGAAACGTTGCGCCGAAAGGGCATAATAAAGTATTACGGCGGCAAAGACGAATTTTTGCACCGCGGATACTTCGACGGCGTGGACATGGCGTTTATGTTCCACACTGGACCCGGCATGAAAAATCTGTTTGACGTGCATGCAGGCTGCAACGGCAACATTCAGAAACGATTTGTGTACCACGGTGTGGCTTCGCACGCAGGCGGCAGTCCGCAAAACGGCATAAACGCGCTGTATGCGGCAACGCTGTCGCTTAACGCAATCAACGCTCTGCGCGAAACCTTTGCCGACTACGACCACGTGCGCGTGCACCCGATTATTAACGAGGGCGGCAACTCCGTCAGCGTAATTCCGTCCAGTACGCAACTGGAAACGCTTATCCGCGGCAAATCGCTGGCGGTCATCGGCAAAACCAACGTCAAGGTTAACCGCGCAATCGCTTCGGGCGCACTGGCAATGGGCGCAACGGTTACAGTTACCGATCGTACGGGCGCGGCACCGCTCAACAACAGCCGCGAGTTGCGTTCCGTAATGGCGGAAGCCCTTGGCGAACTTGTCGGTGCGGACATGGTGCACGTTACGGAAAACTGGGGCGGCGCAAGCACGGATATGGGCGACCTTAGTTGCGTTATGCCGGTAATTCACCCTTATGTCGCAGGCGCAACGGGCAAAAGCCACGGCGACGACTACCGGATAAACGAACCGGACAAGGCTTGCGTGCTGTCGGCGGAAGCGCAGATAGCAGTGCTGACCAAGTTGTTGCAGGACGACGCGAAACTTGCAAAATACGTTGCGGAAAGTTACGTTGCCCCATACCCTGGCAAAGAGGCGTTTTTCGCCGAATGGGATAAGTTTATTTCAGACAAGGAACTTGTAACCTACGGCGAGGACGAAATTAAGATAAAAATTTAGTTTGCCGCAGGCGGACTTTATTGTATAATAGAACTACCCTATTGCAAAAGGACGAAACAAATGCCGCAGATTGACGTAAAGGGACTTACAGTCACCTACATCGACAAAAAGAAAAACGAAACCGTCGCGATGGACAACCTTGACGCGGTTTTTCCGTCGGGCAAATTTTGCGTTGTGACGGGCGTTTCGGGGTGCGGCAAAAGCACTCTGCTCAAGGCAATCGGCGGATTGTTTGAGTTTGACGGACACATTTACATCGACGGTCTGGACGCCGACAACATACCCACAAAGAAACGAAATTTTGCATACGTATCGCAAAATTTCGATCTTTATCCGTCGCTGACGGTGTTTGACAACATCGCTTTCCCGCTTAACGTAATGCGCAAACGCAAGGAAGAAGTGGTTGCGGCGGTGACGGACATTGCCGACAAACTGAATCTTACCGACTGTCTTACAAGGTTGCCGCGGCACCTTTCGGGCGGTCAGCAACAACGCGTTTCTCTTGCCCGCGCACTGGTCAAACGTCCCGACGTGTGCCTGTTTGACGAGCCGCTGAGTAACATCGACCCGTCTTTGCGGCGCGAAATCCGCGGCTACATCCGTTCCGTTACGTCGGCAATGGTGTGCACCTGTATTTATGTCACGCACGATATGGCGGACATCACCGCGCTTGCCGACATAGTGTACGTAATCGCAGGCAAAAAAGTTGTATTTTGCGGTAACGTTACGGAATTTCTTGCATGCGGCGACAGCGCCGTAACCGCGGTCAGACAATCGGCAAAAGGGGGTTTCGGCAATGAAGATTAAACGCGCCGCAAGCGACTTTACCCCCGACGGGCTTCCGCATACCCGTCCGCAGGTGTTCGTCGACTGTATTAAAATCCGCCACCGTTTGCTGTTTCGGCTCGGCGGCGTGCTGTTGCTGTTTGCTTTGCCGCTGGTGTGCCTGCTGCTTACGCACGATGTAACCCTTGCGACAATCGCTTCGCACACAGACGTTGCCGAAGAGGAAAGGCTTCGGCAAATGTTTTCCGCCGATATGTACTTCCGTCTGTCGTACATCGTCGCCTACATTGTGCTGGGCGTAGGTATGGCAGGTACGGCAAGGGTAGTGCGCCAACTTGCTTGGGGCGAAGGCGTGTTTTTCCGTTGCGACTTCTTCGACGGTGTAAAACTGAACGGCGGCGCGTATGCCGTAGTGTTCGGATTGAGCGGCGTAACCCGTTTCATTTGTGCTTTTATGGACACCGCAACGGCGGCAAACACCGCAATGGAGGTGGTTAAATACATGCCGTCGGTTACCGCCGTAGTGCTGCTTGCGCCTGTGGGGCTGCTGGTGCTCAATCAGGCAGTCGTGTACAAAAGCAAACTGCTGAAACTGACAAAAAACGCCTTTCTGATGTACATTAAGACGCTTCCGACAACCTTTGTCGGTACATTGTGCGCGCTGTTGCCGTTCTTCGGCGTAACGCTGGTCGAAATGTTTGCGGTGCCGGTGTATGTCAAAGCGTTGTTTGTCGCGCTGTACGTGGCGTTGTTGTTGCCCCTTACGCAACTGGGCGAATTTTTGTACTGTAATATGCTTTTCGACAGGTTTATCAATTCCGTTTCCCATCCGCAGATGGTGGACAAGGGCGTGTGGCGCAAAAACGATACCGCCGCGGATGTCGAAGGCAAAAATATGGACGACACGGCGCAAAAAAGATAAATAAAAAGGTCATTTCGGACAATTTTCGCCCGATGTGACCTTTTTTCGGTATCAAAAATGACAAAATATATCAACATAGATATTTACATTGACCTTTTGCGCCTGTAAGATAATTGCGAGAGTAATACAACATCGTAATGCCGACAAAATCGGCGAGGAGGAACAATGAAACAACGTAAAGGGTTGATTGTCGTCATGGCCGTTGTTTTTGTGCTTGTAATGTGTCTGCTCGGCGCATGCGACGTAAAAGGTTGTGACCACAAGTACGAAGCAAAGTACGACGAAACCAATCACTGGCAGGAATGTTCGCTCTGCCACGAGAAAAAGGACGTAGCGAAGCACGACATGACGGAAACGGTAGTTGCGCCCACATGCACGACAACGGGCTACACAACTCACAAGTGCAAGGGTTGCGGGTATGGTTTCAAGGATGGTGAAACGCCAATGGGTGCACACGACTACGAAACGAAGTTTGACGAAACAAGCCACTGGCAGGAATGCACGGCGTGCGGCGACAAAAAGGACGTTACCGCGCACACGATGAAAACGACTGTGGTCGCACCTACCTGCGCGGAAAGCGGTTACACACTGCACGCCTGCGAAGGCTGCAACTACAATTTTAAGGATACCGAAACGACGGCGGCGCATTCGCCCGAACATATTGCGGCGGTTGCGGCTACGCTTACGACCACGGGTAACGTCGAGCACTGGCGTTGCGCTTCCTGCGGCAAAACGTTTGACGGCGAAGACTGCAAAAACGAAATAAACGCCGCTATTCCCAAAATCGCCAAGGTGATACTGCTTGCAGGTCAAAGCAACATGGTGGGACACAGCGTTGTCGGTAGCATTGACTCGTCGCTGCTTGAAAAGTACAAGAAAGGCTTCGACAACGTCAAAATTTTGTTGTCGTGCAACCCCAACCAGACCAAGCCCGTTTCGTCCGACGACTTCGTGACGGTCAGGGCAGGCATGGGCAAACTTGCGGAAAACGGCTACGAGTACTTCGGACCGGAACTGGGACTTGCCGAGTATCTTTCGGAAAACTACCCCGACGAAACGTTTTACCTGATTAAGGACGCTTCGGGCGCAACCACGCTCAATGCAAACTGGTATTCGCCGTCGTCGCTGGGACTTCTCGGCAAAACGGAACTGCCCGCAAAAAACCTGTACACGCATCTGCTGGCTCAGGTGGAAAGGGGCATGGGCCTGCTTGCCGATGACGGAATAGACGCGCGTATCGTTTCGCTGATGTGGATGCAGGGCGAAAGCGACTCGCATAATATGCTTAACGCCAACAGGTACGGCACGCTGTGGAACAACTTTGTCAAGGACGTGAAAGGCGCGCTTGCCGACTACATCGACGGCACCGCAGGTCTGTCCACGATTGACGCAAGCATTACTAACCTCGACAGGTGGCAACAGCACGAGATAATCAACACCTACAAACAGGCGTACGCAACTATGTCCACAAAGGCGTACTTCTTTGATGTCAACGGCTGGGCAAAGACAAAAAGCAACGATCCTGCACACCTCGATTCCCCTTCGATGCTTCGTCTGGGACAGGAATTCGGCAAGGCGTTCGACAGCGTTATTGCAACGCTTGCGACTGCCGAAACAACAACAGTATTTGACGGCGAAGGCACCGAGCAAAGCCCATACATTGTTGACGGCACGCAGGACTTTGTCAAGTTTGCAATGCTCAGTTCCGCGGAAGAATACATTGACAAGTGCTACAAACTTGCGGCAGATGTAGGCAGCGAAGCCGCGCCTGTGAAGGAGTTTGCTTCCTTTACCGCTTCGACGGCATTTTGCGGCAACTTCGACGGCGACAACCACAGCGTGTGGCTTAATGCCGCAGCCGAGTCCTCGGTGGGCTTGTTCGGCTATGTCGGCGGCGCGACAATCGCCAACGTAAAAGTGTACGGAACCGTTACGCGCAACAGCAACGGCGGTGCGACGGGCGGTATTGTCGGCGCGGCAGTGTACGCGGACGGCAAAAAGACAACTATTAAAAACTGCGCAAACTACGCAACGGTAATCGCTAACGAATACAAGGCTACCGAAAACGACCAGGAAGTCGTCAAGGGCAGCAACCAGGCAGGCGGCATTGTCGGTACGAGTACGGGCAACATTGACGTAATCGACTGCGCAAACCACGGCAGGACGGAAGCGAAAGGCTCGTATGCAGGAGGTATCGTCGGCCGTGTTTACGGCGTAAGCGCGGACAAGAAAATTACGGTAACATTAAGCAACGTTACCAACGACGGCGAAGTGACGGCGGCAGGCGCAAATACCTTCGGCGGAATTGCAGGCAACGTGGGCAGTAACGCCGTCTGCGGAATTACCTACGCTTCGGCAGGCTTGCAGAACGAGGACGGCTCCGATATAGTGGTCGGCGGCGGCAAGGCAACCGTCACGCACACGGCGCACGCCTACGCTAAGGTTGACGGCACCGAAGCAAACTGCACCGAAACGGGCATGCGGGAACATTACGTTTGCAGTCACTGCGGTAAACTGTTTGCGCTCGAAGGCGAAGAGTATGTCGAAAAGACGGCGGAACAACTTGTTGTGCCCGTGAACGACAAACATGACTTCGCGGGCGACTGGACTCACGACGAAAATGCGGAAACGCATAGCAAGGCTTGCAGTCGTAATGCGCAACACAAACTGACGGAAAACTGCACTCTTGTAAAGGGCGATGCCGTTGCGCCTACGTTTGACAGCGACGGTTACACTCTGTACACATGCGAAAAGTGCGGTGCAGAGTATCGCAAGGACATCATAAACAAACTTGTCGCCGTGGCAAAAGTTGGCGACGTGCGGTATCAAACTCTTGCCGAAGCAATTGCGGCTGCAGATAACGACGGCATTGTTACGCTTCTTGCCGACGGTGAAACCAAACTTGCCGACGGACAAACGCTGAGGGTAATCAAAGGCGAATTCGCACTGGAAGTTACTACAGACGTTGCAGGCAAGTTTGTCAACGCCAACACGGACAGCGACGGCGTGACGACCTACACTCTTGAAAACAGCCACGTGCACGAATTCAACACGACAAAGCACGACGAAACAAACCACTGGCAGGAATGCACCTGCGGCGAGAAGCAGAACGTCGAAGCGCACGTGTTTGCCGACACGGTAAAGGCTGCAACCTGCACCGAGGGCGGCTACACGACGCACACCTGCGAATGCGGTTACACCTACACAGACGGCGAAACCGCGGCAACGGGACACGTAGCGGAACAAACGGCAGAAGTCTCGGCAAGTTACGCAACGGCAGGCACTAAGGCGTACTACACGTGCAGCAACTGCGGAAAAGTTTTCGCAGACAGCAACTGCACCGAAGAAATTGCCGACCTCGAAGAATGGAAGACAACCGACGGCAAGATTGTCGCGCAAAAGGACAACGCCGACTTTGTAAACAGCGAAGAAAACCCGTTTACGATTGCCAACGCAACGGACTACAAGACGATTGCCGACGCTTGTAACGCAGGCAATAAATTTGTCGGCAAATACATCATGCTGACGGCAAATATCGGCGACGAAGAAAATCCCGTTAAATCGCGTATCGGCAATGCGAGCGGCAACTACTTTGCAGGAATATTTGACGGCAACGGTAAAGCGGTGTATCTGCAACAATCGCTTAGCGGACACGTGGGTATGTTCGGCGTTGCAGACCACGGCGCGGTAATCAAAAACGTGACCGTAAACGGAAGCGTTACAAATACTACCGCAACCAAAGATATGGGCGTAGGAGGTATTGTAGGAAGCGTAATCGCAAAAGGCGACGCGGAAATTGCATTGACATTGATAAATTGCACAAACAATGCGACGATTTCGCACACAGGTAGTGTGGTTATCGGTATCGGCGGTTTGGTGGGACGTTTCCAGACAACCGGAAGCGTTAGCGGTTGCGTCAACAACGGTGCAATAACAGCCAAATCAAATAGTTATGTCGGCGGTGTTGTCGGATATGCAAGTAATTCTCTTACAATAACCGATTGTAAAAATACTGCAAATATAGTTATTACGGAAGCAACAGCGGTAATCGGCGGTATACTTGGCATGACAAGTACGGCGAATGCCAATATTACCGTTAAAAACTGCACGGTTTCCGATTGCGAACTTAGCGGTAAAGGCTCGGTCGGCGGTATCGTCGGACGTATTTATCAGGGCAAAGTGAATTACGTAAACTGGACGGACGACTGTGTTAAAAACGTTACTTTTATCAAAAACGGCGTAACGACAGAGGCTGTTTCGGGTATCGACAAAACTGACCGTACCGACAGCGCAAAATCAACGCCCGGTATCATGTTCGGTACTTGTACGGCAAACGGAACCGCAAACATGGTGACGGAATAATTGAAAGTATAAACGGGACTGCAAAACGCAGTCCCGTTTGTTTGTAAGAAAATTCTTGGTACGTATTTGTTTTTTACGATAAAATCTTTCAAAAAATATAAAAGGCTGCTTCGTTGACATCGAAACAGCCTTTTGTAAATTTTACCCGGTGTGTATTACTTTTGTGCCGATTGCTGTCGGCAGTGCACCTACAAAGCGGGTACCGTATTACTGTTTGACTCTGTTGGAATACGCCTTTGCGTATTCGCTTGGGGAAGCTCCCGTTTCCGCCTTGAACATCTTGCTGAAGTTGTACACCGAGCCGTAACCTGCCATTTCGGCAATGTCGCTTATCGACGCGGCGTCGCTTATCAGCAGTTCCATTGCCTTTTTTATGCGCACGCTTCGCAGATACCTGATGGGCGAAACGTTGTACGCCTTGGTAAACATTTTGCGGAAGTACACCGTGCTGGTACCTGCAATGGCGGCAAGGGTTTCGTTGGTTATGTCGCGGTCGCTGTAGTTGATGTGTATGTAGTTTACCACCGGCTCGAGCGCATGGCGGTAACTGCTGGGCAGGTACTGCTGTTTTTCCGGCGCGGTGGCTTTGTCCAGTATGCGGTAGAACAACGCCTTGCATTTAAGCATGTAGTTGTCCTTTTTCATATCCCACAAGTTTGCCGCGGACAAAAACAACGCCGAAACTTCCTTGGCGGCGGTGTCGGACAGGGTAAAGTCGGCAAAATCGAACTGCGTTTCGGGCATATCCGCCTCAAACTCGATCATTACGCACTTGCCGCGCTCGTCCATGTGCCACTGGTATTTTGCGTTTTTGTCGATAAACAGCATGTTTTTGACGTCGGACACGTACTTTTTGCCTTTGCAGAAGTAGGTGGTGCGTCCTGCAATCTTCATTGTGACGGCATAGGTGGAACGGTCGTTGCGAGTCACCGTTTTGTTGTCGTTTTTGTAGATTGTGTTTATCGCAACAATGCGTTTCAGTATCAATTCTGACATGTCGGGTGTGTTCATAGTAACTAAATTATATAGCAAATTCGACAAACAATCAAGAGTAAATCGGGCGGTTTTTCAACTTTTTTGACATAATTCGATATCACTTTTGACAAAAATATCAATATAGATATTTACACGCATAGTATCATTTGTTAAAATTGGTTTATAAATGCGAAAAAAGACGTTATTTGGCGTGCTTTTCGCCTGCGGTTTTGTCAGAAAAAAGTTTTTGCCGTAAGCAACGGATGCAGAGGACGGTTATGGAAAAGTTGAAGATAGGTCTGTTCGGAATAGGTCACAACCACGCCACGGCGGCGATAACAACCCTTAAAGCACGCCCTGACGTGGAAATCGTAGGTTTGTACGAGCCGTCGCACGAAATGTTGGCAAAGAAACTTGCCGAAGCACCGTCGTTGTATGGCGACATACCAGTGATGACCGTAGGGCAGTTGCTTGACTGTGGCATAACCGCGGCGATGGTGGAAGCGTCCGTTCCCGAACTTGTCGGCATGGCTACGCTTTGCGCCGAACGCGGATTGCATGTCCACATGGACAAGCCTGCCGGCACCGACCTTGCCGCGTACAAACGATTTCTTGACATCGCCGAACAAAAGAAACTTGTGTTTCAGACGGGCTACATGTACCGCTACAACGCAGGCGTGAGATACCTGCTTGACAAGGTGCGCAGCGGCGACCTCGGCAGGGTGTACAACGTAACGGCAACGATGAGCACAAAGCATCCGCAGTGGTTTAAGCGGCAACTTGTCGGTTACAACGTAAAAAGTCCGGATATGTTTATCTTCGGCGGTCACCTCATCGACCTTGTGTTGCAGGTAAAGGGCTCGCCGAAAAGTATAGCGCACTTCGAGGGACGTTCGGGCAACGACGGCATAGATTTTGCCGATACCGCACTGGCGGTTCTTGCCTATGACGACGGCATTGCAACGGTCAAGGCGTCCAGCGTGGAAGTAAACGGCTGGGGACTGCGTGAGTTCACCGTTTACGGCGAAAATGGTACGATAAGCATTTCGCCAATCGAAAACCCTATGAAAATCAAGGAAACGACGCTTTCCGAGCAGGAACCGTGGAAGGACCGCTACCGCGAGATAAGCATTGCGGAAGAAGGTCGCTACGACGTGATGATGCAGGAATTCGTGCAGATGATTACAGGGCAAATACCCTACGACGTGGACTTCCGCCACGAATACCTGCTTCAAAAACTTACGCTCGAAGCATGCGGTTACGACGTGGAAGATTGACGGCGCGCGGCATTACTGCAAAGTTTCGGGCGGATTACTTGCATATACGCAATGTTGCCGCTGCTTTGCACGTGAGAGACGGAACGCTGCCCGAAGAAAGAACGTCCATGCATCATATGCAAATCGAGGGTTTCGGACGGAAAAAATAAATAGAGTAAGATTAAGGATTAAGTTTGTATGGACATTCTTTCGGATAAAAACTGCGTTGTCGCGGACGGGGCGGAACAAACAACCGCGACGGACGGCAAGGACAACGCAATGCCCGTGGCAACATCGGACAGAAAACGAACCGCCGCAATTGTGGGTGTTGGCTTGCTTGTCATGTTGCTGTGGGGCTCGCTGTTTCCGTTTGTTAAATACGGATACAAAATTTTTGAAATAGACACATCGTTTTACCCTAATCTGATACTTTTCGCAGGGGTGCGCTTCGCAATAAGCGGCGCGTTGCTGTCGGTGTTTTGCGTGACGACAAAACGCACGTTTGCGGTAAAACAGCCGAAGAAACTTATCGGCACTGCGCTTGTTGCGTTGTTTGCAGTGGCATTGCATTACACCTGCACGTACATCGGGCTCAGCATGATTGACAGCGGCAAAACAGCCTTGCTTAAACAAAGCGGAGTAGTGGTGTTTGTGTGCATATCGTTTCTGTTTTTCAAGGACGACAAATTCAGTTGGGGCAAGATTGCAGGCGCAGTGTTGGGCGTGGCTTCGGTGCTTGTGGTAAATCTCGATTCGTTCCGCTTTTCCTTCGACATCGGGTCGCTGCTGGTAATTGCGGCAAGTCTGTGTACGGTAATTTCCAACGTAGTTTTCAAAAAGCAACTATCCGACGTGTCCGCCGTTACCGTCACCGGGTACTCGCAACTTATGGGCGGAGTGGTGCTTGTCGCGCTGGGACTGGCGTTCGGCGGTAAATTCGGCACTATTACCTGGCAAGGACTTGTCGTAATGCTATACATAATAGCCGCAACTGTGGTAAGCTACGGATTGTGGTACAACGTGGTGCAGCGTTACAGCCTCAGTAAACTGTTTATCATCAAGATGGCGGAGCCGCTGTTTGCCGCGCTTATCAGTATGCTGCTGCCCCTTAACGCAACCCTTACCTGGCAACACGCTGTGGCGTTTGTGCTTGTCGGGGCGGCGGTGGTCGTCAGCAACGTAACTTTCGGCAAAGGTAACAAGGTCGAAACGGCAACAACTGCGGCAACGGAAAACGTCGACGCCGACAAAAATGACCGAAACGCATAAAGAAGCAGACAAAAGACAATTAAAAAACATTCGGAAAGAAAGTTTTCAGGAAGTAAATTTTTCGGAGGAACCGACTATGAAAGCAATGCTTATCGACAGTAACAAAAATTTTGTGTGGACGGAAGTGCCCGACCCGGTACTTGCCGACGACGGCGTAATTGTGGAAATTCACGCAACGGCACTTAACCGTGCGGATTTGTTGCAACGTGAAGGGAAGTATCCTTCGCCGCAGGGTTGGCCCGAATGGCCCGGACTGGAACTTGCCGGCAAAATCGTCGAAATGGGCAAAACTGCCGCTGAGGAAAGCGATTTCAAAATCGGCGACGACGTTTGCGCACTTGTGGGCGGCGGCGCGTATGCCGAAAAAATAGCCATTCCCTACAAACTGTTGCTGCACATGCCCAAGGGGCTTACCTATGCGCAGGCGGCAACCATACCCGAAGCGTACTGCACCAGTTACCTCAATCTGTTTGAGGAAGGACACCTGCAAAAGGGGCAAACCCTGTACGTTGCGGCAGGCGCAAGCGGACTTGCAAGCAGCGCAATTCCCATGGGCAAGGCGTTTGGCGCATATGTGGTTACAAGTGTGCAGACGCGTGAAGTTGCAAACAAAATCGCACACCTCGGCGCAGACGAAATCATCGTGCAGGAAGAGGAAAGCATTCCCGAAGCGTTTGAACGCCTTGAAAAGGAAGGTCGAGCCGTCAGCGTGTGCATGGACTGCCTCAGTGGCGAGGATCTCGGTAAAGCAATGCCCTTTATGGCTCGCGGCGGTTACTGGGTGGTAATCAGCACCCTTGCAGGCATCGAAACGACGGTCAGTCTTCGTCCGCTGCTTACAAAAGGTCTGCACCTTGTGGGCAGCATGCTTCGCAACCGCACCAACGAACAGAAACATCGTATTCTGCAGGACTTGTCGCGCGACTTCCGGAAGTACTTCGAGGACGGTTCAATCAAGCCGTCAATCTACAAAACTTTGCCCATCGCCGAGGTTGACGAGGCGCACGGCATACTGCAACGCTTTGAAAATACAGGAAAGGTGGTGCTTACAGTAAAATGACAAACAAAACAAAAATACTGCTTGTTGCAGTGGCAATAGTGTGTTGCGTCTGTCTTGCGGCGTGCAGCGACAATTATCCCGTCGCAAACGTGCACAAAATTACCGTAGAACAGACCGAACACGCAACGGCATATGTATCGGGTCGCGGCGGCAAGGTGACCCAAGCGGCAACGGGCGAAACGCTGTTTGTAACTATCGTGCCGACGGCGGGCTACAAGGCAAGCGGCGCAACTGTCAACGGTAACAAACTTGACGGCGTAAAATTCGTTATGCCCGACGAGGACGTCACAGTCAAAGTGACCGTCGAAGCAATAAACGGCAACATAACAATCTCGGAAAGCGAAGGCGGAACGATTACCGCAGACAAAACAAACGCCCTCTATGGCGAAAAGGTAACGCTTACGGTGACGCCTGACAGCGGCTACATAATGAAAGAACGCTCGCTGAAGGTAAACTTTTCGGAAATATTCAAAGGGCAAATCAAAGAGCAAACCGAGGTTTCCTTCGAAATGCCCGACACCGATGCGGTGGTGTCCGCAACGTTTGAAAAGTTGCCCGACACCGACATCAGAATTACCACATACGAGGAATACAAAGCCTTTGCCGACAGCGTAAACGTCAGCGGCGAAAAGTACGAGGGACAGCGCGTTGTGCTGCTTGCCGACATCGGCTCTGCCGAAAACCCCGTCAAGGCGCGAATAGGCAACTCGTCAAGTCACTACTTTGCAGGCACGTTTGACGGCAACGGTCACAGCGTGTATCTCGCGCAGTCGCTCGGCAATTCCGTCGGTATGTTCGGCTACGCGGCAAACGCAACTATTTCAAACGTCAACGTGTACGGCAGCGTAACGCGCACAAGCAGTACTGGCAGTTCCGGCGGCATAGTAGGCGCGGTTCTGTATGGCGACGGAACGCCGACAACGATTACAAACTGCAACAACTACGCAACGATTACTTCCCCGACAAGCAACGACGTCGGCGGTATCGTCGGCGCAACGACGGGCAACCTCGAAATTAAAAACTGCTCAAACTACGGCAACGTAAGCGCAGGTCTGCAACGCGCAGGCGGCATTATCGGCTGGATAAACAAAGGCAAAACGACAGCTGCGCCCTCGGTTGTAATCGAGGCTTGCAGAAACAGCGGCGAAATCGGCGGCAGCGGTGCGGTCGGTCAAATCGTCGGACAGATTTCCGCTTACGAATTCCCTGCAATTACAATCACTTGCTACTGCGACACCGAAGTTGCGGTCGGCGTAAACAACAACAAAAACAAAACGGAAATTACGCAAATCACCGAAGAAACGGACGAGGAGTAAGGTAAACAATGAAAAAATTCATTCCTCTTTTGATTGCGATTATGCTGTGCGCGACAATATGCCTGTCGGCGTGCGCAAATACGGATTTCTTCGTCGTGGCAAACGGCGACGTCAACAACTTCGACACAAGCCTGTTTT
>DPQS01000010.1:24864-36609 GCA_003537755.1 Clostridiales bacterium
TGTTTTACGGCAACACCAAGACCATGCAGGGTGCGGATCCGTCTCTTATCTACGTTGCGCCGCAGGTCGGCGAGGACGGCACGGTTGACCCCGATACGGGATTTTACTACGCTTACGTGACGGCGACTTCCACAATCAACGCGTGGCGCACCAAGGATATGACCAATTGGCAGTATCTCGGCGCGGTGTTCCGCCCTGATCTCGACACATTCTGGGGGTACACCAACTTCTGGGCGCCTGCGGTGTATCACGACGAAGCGAGCGGAATTTACTACATGTTTTACAGCGCAAGCAAGCGCGGTACAAGCAACACTCACTACGTTTCGTTGGCAACGTCAACTACGCCCGACGGACCGTTTGTCGAGTACGACACGGGCGTAAATCAGCCTCTTGTGGACTTTTCCAATATTCCCAAGGACAGCCCGGCATACCAGTACCGTTCAAGCGAGGAAAGTTTCGAGGACGGCTACTTTGCCGCAATCGACGCGGAACCCTTTGTCGACGCGGACGGCACCAAATATCTGCTGTTTACGCAGGACCGCACGGCAGGTTACAGTTCCAGCGCGACGTTTATCATGAAGATGGATGAGTGGTGGCAACCGGACTACTCGACGGTCAAATGCCTTACCGTGACGGGCTACACGACGGTAGGCGGCACGGAAGAAATCGACGAAGGTACGGTAAACGAAGGTCCGTACATGCTGTATCACGACGGGCTGTACTACCTGACATTTTCCGTCCACTCCTATGACGAAAGCATTTATCAGGTGCGGCAGGCGGTAGGCGAGTCGCCGATGGGCCCCTTCCGCAAGGTGCCCGTCGAAAAGGGCGGCGCGGTGCTGACCACTGACGGACTGACGATGTACACCAACTCGTCGGGGCACCACAGTTTCATTACCGTCGGCGACCAGTTGTACATCAGTTACCACACATTCAAAAACGACGAATCCATCGACGAAGCACGCAAAATACGCTTCGACAAGGTAAGTTTCGTAACAAACGAGGACGGTTTGCCTCTTATCTACGCCAATGGTCCAACCGTTACGTTGCAACCGCTTCCCTGCGAAATCAGCGGCTACGAAAACAAGGCTGAAAGCGCGCGCGTGTACGCCACAAACCTTGCCGACGGCAGCGACGTCTACCGGCTTACCGACGGAACGCTGAAAATTCACGCAAATTCGTCGCTTGTCGATCAGACATACTTCAACAAAGGCAAATCGAAAATCACCCTTGTGTGGGACGATTACGTGTCAGCCAAGGCGATAATGGTGTACAACAGTTGCGAGTTTACGACAACCTTTACGGCGGTGGACAACATTCGCATAAAGTACAGACAGGACGGCAAAGAAGGCACAGTGGACACCGGCAGAATCGCCTTCGATTACGACGCGTTCAGCCTGGAAAAGAGTTACTTTGACGTGGTGTATGCCGGCGCGTCCGTGACAATTCAGTTTGCCGATATGGACGTGATAAGCATCGAAATCATGATTTCCGAACCTAAAAAAGCCGACGTGTTTGCGGTGTCGGAAGTGACGGTGCTGGGAAGGAGGAATGACAAATGAGTAAAAATATAAAAATCGTTTCTCTTTTGCTGGCAGTCGCGATGATGTGCGCGTTACTGGTAGGATGTACGCCGAATCTTGGTAAGTACGGGTACACCAACGCCGAACCTATCGCTTCGGATATCAAGGATTTTACAAATGCCGACGGAATGAAGCTGGACGGCATCATGGACGAAGAGTACGGCAAGCAGTCGGTGTTTCGTCTGTATCACAAAAACAATCCCGACAGCCGTGTGTACGTGGACAACTACCTGTACTTCGGCAAAAGCGGTATTCACTGCTTCGTCAGAGTTACGGACAACATCCTGTCCTTCCATCATCTGCGTGCGGTGTATTTCAACAGCAGTGTGGAACTGTTTTTCAATGCCGAAAGTAATGCCGACGGCAGCAACAAAGTAAGCATAGGCAACAAAACATGCCAGTACCGCATTGACTGCGGTGGCAAATACACCAAACTGTGCGGCGTAGGTGGTAAAAGCACCTACGTAAGCAGTTACTTCGACGGTCAGTTTGCGGTGAAACTGCGCGGCGAACTTAACAGCGACACGGCGGAAGGCTTTGACGTGGAAGTGTTTATTCCCTGGTACGAACTGGGCTTTACCGCCGACGACGAAGGCAACTACGGTGCGGACAAGTTGATGTACAACGTTGCCTACAACCACAAGACCGACCCGACCGGCAACGAAAACGACAGAAACCGCGGACGCACGATGAAGACGCTCAGTTTCCAGGCTACGCCTTACACATGGATTCCCTGCGTTAAAAACGAGGACGGTACGGCGCGTAACGTAACTTCGCCCGACGGCAATATATTCGGCAAACTTACCGTTACCGACGGCTCGCTGAAAGGTGTCTACTATCCGTCTTACGGCGTTGACCTCAGTGGCGACGCTGCGGACAAAACAAACGTTGCCGTTACGACGGTTTCGCCTACAGGTTACGCGTTTGTCAAAAACGGTGGCGACACGCAATACTACTTCGAGTGCTACATGACGGGACTGGGCGGTGTAAGCGGCACAAGCCCCAAGGCAGGCATTACGCAGTACTTTGACGGCAATCGCATTACGCTGTACGTCAAGATGCTGCACAACGGACAACCGTGCGACAACAGGCTGGGCGTGGTACAACGCACCACGAGCGGCAGCGGCTGGAACTGGACGGACGGCACCGACTGGGGACCCGTAACCAACACGGGCTTTCTGAAAGACGACGACCATTATGTAAGCCGGGGCGTCAAGTTGGCGGTGTACCGCAACAACGACATTATGTGTTTCTTCGTAAACGACGTGCTGTATTTCGCCACGCAGGAAGCGATCGACGAGGGAATGTCGCCTTACGTTACTAAGGAACTGAAGTTCCACGACATTTACACCGAGTTTGACGGCGAAAGGTTTTTCACAAATAGTTACGTAGGCATTATGACTTACGACGCGCACGTCAACTTCAACGATTGCGTGTATCTCAGCGGCGACAACGCCGTAGGCAAGGTCGCGGAATTGCTTGGCGGCGGCGCAAACGGCTGAAATGCGCAAGTAATCGTCGCGTAACGAAAAATCACATACGTATACGAAATTTTGCGACGAAACGATAAATTTTTTGAGTAAAAATTACGATGTTTCCGCATCGGCGCACGGGTAAAAGGCACCTTTGCGGAAACTTCGGCAAACAAGGAGAAAACAAAAAATGAAAAAAGTAACGGCATTGCTCGTCGTACTGACATTGGCGTTTACCGCCGTGCTTGCGGTCGCTTGTCAGAAACAGGGCAGCGGCAAGGACATCACCTTTGACGACAACGGCAACATCGTGGCATCCGAGGAAGGTACTGTTGTCAAGTTTACCAGTTACACCGAAGGCGAAGCGGAAAAGGTGTACATCGACCTTATGAAAGCCTTCAACGAAAAGTACAAGGATTACAACATCAAGGCAGTGTACAGCGGCGGTTCGGCAAACGGCTACGAAGGCGTTACGCAAACGCGCCTCGACAGCAACGAGTGTCAGGACATCGTGCTTGTTTCCGACGAGTATTACAAAAAGTGGGCTTCGCGCGGACTGCTTGCCGACCTTGACCCGTTCATTCACAGCAGCAACTTGACGCTCAACTTTGAATCTGACATCGCCGACATGAGTCAGGGCGCGGTAGGTCGTTACCTGTACGACGTGGAAACGGCAACAAGCGACGGTCCCAACGCCCATTACTACGGGCTTCCCAAGGGAAGCGGCAGCACGGTAATCTACTACAACAAGGATTACATGAAGGCAGCCAACATCACGGAAATTTCCGTATACGAAGAAAACCTCGAAGCCTACAACAACGGTGCGGCGGACGCGTACGGCAAGACCAAAGCCGACAAAAACATCAGCGGCACCGTGCCTGCGAAAGGTTACTTCAGCCTTGGCGGCAAGTACTACTTCAACAACAAAATCGCAATGAGTTGGGACGAATGCGCAAGCCTTGCAAAGCGTTTGCAATCGGTCAACAGCAACTGCGATTACGGCTTTATTACCAGTTGGTGGTTCAACTACGCGTTCAGCGTGGGCGGCAACTGCATTCAGTACCTGTCAAGCAGCGACCCGACTTACACGGGCGGCTACTACACGTTTACGCTTGCCGACAGCACCGTCAACTACAAGGCAAAGGAAGCGATCACCGTCAACGGCACCGACTACAAGGCAGGCGACATCGTCGATTACGAGGACAAGTTCTACATCACCGATGAACTTGCGGCAAAATGCGACGTGCTGCCCAGCCAACGCCGCGCCTTTGCGGAATACATGAGCCTTGCAGGCAAAGTCGGCGAAAACCATTATCACGCCGCGCTTAACGGCAAAAGCGGTATTACCGACGCATTCTATCAACTTGTGCCTTACCGCATGGGCGCAACCCCTGCGGAAGCCATCGAAGCAAACAACAACCTGATGAAAAACAACGCCGGCAGCGACAACGCAACACTTGCGGAAAACGTCCGCCTCGGGGACATGCAGGTAATCGAAAACAAAGGTATTTCGGCAAATCCCAACAAGTTCAGCACCGACGGTCGTTTCGGCTACTTCATCAACGGACGTACCGCAATGTTGGTCGACATCCGCGCAAACGTAACGCAGGCGCGCATGATCGAGGACTTCGACTGGGACGTTGCGCCCATGCTTGTTTACAAGGAATACGACGAACAGGGTAACGTTACCGTAAGCGGCAACGAAGGCGCACACAGCGGTTCGACGGCGTGGGGAATGTGGAGTCGCAGTTCCGTCAAAAACGCGGCATACCTGTTTATCAAGTTTGCCTGCGGCGAAGAGGGACAACGTATTCTTGCGCAAAGCGGCGCGATTTTGCCCAACCAAAAAACCCTTGCGAGAGAAATAATGCAAGCCGACCTCGACGCGGGACTTAAACCCATGAACGCGGAAATCTTTGCAAAGGGCGCAGAGTACCAGACTCCGGGCGACTGGTGGTTCCTCAAAGACGGCGACTGGATTGACGGTAACGGCTGCTGGTCCATCTACCTCAATAAAACCGTGCGTGAGTACAAGGCGACGCTTACCAACTTCTACGCGCACAGCGACTACAAGGACACGTTTGACAGACTGCTGAAGTACACCCTGGCAAAGTAAACCGAAGGAGTAGCGTACTATGACAATTACAAAGCACAAAAAAAGACGGTCCGATGAATTGTGGGGCACGATCTTCGCAGGCATACCCGTGCTTGCGATGATTGTGTTTACCTACGTCCCGATGGGCATGGCGGTAGTGCTGTCATTTATGGAATCGGAAGGAGGCAGCATCTCGAGTGCGACCTTCCTGCCGATAAACCGAATTTTCGACAACTACGTCACCGTGCTTTCGGACAAGTACTTCTGGGGTTCGCTGCTTAACAACCTGATACTGATGCTGGAATTGCCCGTATCCATTATTCTGTCGGTGCTTATTGCCGAACTGCTTACCAAAAAGGTGCGCGGAACAAAGTTCTTCAAGGTGCTGTTGTTTGTGCCGTATGTGTGTTCCGTCACGGCGACGACGTTTATGTGGAACTGGCTGCTCAACAGTCAGTACGGACTTGTAAACAAAATTATTGGCGTCAGTATCGACTGGTTCAGTCCTGACAACTTCATCTGGTCCATTATGATAATGGGTTTGTGGTCCACCTGCGGCTACCGCATACTGCTGTTTACCGCCGCGCTTACCAACGTCAACGGCACGCTGAAAGAGGCGGCAAGTATCGACGGCGCAAACAAACTGCAAATCTTTACCCATGTTACGTTGCCTGCAATTACGCCGACAATTTTCTACGTGCTGGTAATGGGTACAATCGGCGTGTTGCAGTCGTTTACGCGTATTCAGGTGTTGGACCCTCAGGGGCAAAAGTGCCTGACGGCGGTGTTTTACATCTACAAGGAAAGTATTGCAGGTTCGCGTTACGGCGTTGGCTGCGCGGCAAGTATCGTGCTGGCGTTGATTGTGGCAGGACTTACCAAACTTAACTTTACACTAAGCAAAAAGTGGGTGAACTACGATGTCGCTTAATTCAAAATCTTCGCACAAACGTCGCAACACCGCGTTGGTGTACGTCGGGCTTATCGTGGCTTCGCTGATGGTTGTGATGCCGTTTGCAATTATTCTGATTACGTCTTTCAAGTCGGCAAAAGACGCCTTGTCGTGGGAGTTTTCCATCATAGGCAAGGACGGGCTGACGTTGCAGGGATACAAGGCGTTTTTCAACTACACCAACTACGAAACGGGTACGCCGTGGCTGTGGGCAGGCTTACTCAACACCATGATTACGTCGGTAATTCCCACCGTAGGTTCGTTGTTTTTCGGTGCGCTTGCGGCATTCGCTTTTGCAAAAATCCGTTTCAAGATGAGTAAGACGTTTTTTGCGATTATCCTATTTACAATGATGGTGCCGGGCACGATTCTTATGGTTCCGCATTACCTGATGTACCAGAGTTTCGGCTGGATAGGTACTTACCTGCCGCTTATTATCCCGGGATTGTTCGGCGGCGCGAGCCTGATTTTCTTCCTGCGCCAGTTTATGTACGGCATTCCCGATTCGCTTATCGAGGCAGGCAAAATCGACGGGTTGAGTTGGTTCGGTATCTTTGTGCGTATCATGTTGCCGCTCATTGTGCCGGCATTGCTTGCGCAAGGACTGTTGGGGTTCATCGGTCACTACAACGCGTATCTTGGACCCTTGCTTTACATCGGCGACAACAAGGCGTTGTCCACGTTGCAACTGGTGGTGGCAAACTTCAGTTCGGCGGAAAAACACAACTATCCCGCGCTTATGGCATGCTGTATCGTGACGATTTTGCCCGTGCTTGTGCTGTACACCGTGTTTCAGAAATACTTTGTCGAAGGCATTGCCACGACAGGTATGAAATTGTGATTTTCAGGTGCTTCGCGTAAGCAGAAAATCAATACGTATATTAAAAATAATTACAAAAAAACGTCTGTATTCCGTTTGAAATACAGACGTTTTTTTTGTTTGCGTTGAATGGAATTTTGTCAATAACAAGCATTGACATAGGACACGTTCTACTATTTGGCGGCAAGTTTGCATAAGTTATAAGGCTTACGTTGCCGTGACGGTTGAGCATTGCACGGTGTTGCAAAAGTTACCGCCGCTACTCGGTCGGGCAGACTGACGTAGCGTTTGCGGTGTGGCAATAGTGTGTCGGCGTCTGAATACGGTACAAACGCTGCCGTTACTGTAACGTCGATGCAATCGGGCTTACGGCAACTTTACTAGAACTAATTTGCGGAGAAAATATTTGAAAACAGACATGACCGCGTTCGGGTTGACTTCCGAAGAGGCGGCAAGACGGCTGGTACAGGACGGACCCAACGTCACCGAAGAGGGCAAAAAGGCGAGTTTCGTCAAAATGTTTGCCTCGCAGTTTTGCGACCTTATGATAGTAATCTTGCTCGTCGCGGCGGCACTCAGCCTTGTTATTGCCATTGTAAGCGGCGACGTCGGCGACATTCTCGAACCGATAATAATCGTCGCGATAGTGCTTGCCAACGCAACTTTGGGCGCATTGCAGGAATTCCGCGCGGAAAAATCCTTGCAGGAACTGAAAAAGTTGACTTCGCCTCGCACCAAGGTCGTGCGCGACGGCAAACTGTGCGTAATCGGCGGCGCGGACGTTGTTTGCGGCGATTGCGCCGTGTTCGATGCGGGTGACGTCGTGACTGCAGATGTAAAATTGCTGTTTGCAGAGTCTCTGCAGGTAAATCAATCGGCGTTGACCGGGGAAAGCGTGCCTGTGGAAAAGTCGGCATACACGTTGCAGACAATGGCTGTAAGCGACGACGCGCGCACGGTGTATGCAGGCAGTTTTGTCACAAAGGGTCGGTGCTTCGGCATCGTGCACAGAACCGGCAAAAATACCGAAATCGGCAAGGTTGCCGCGCTTATCACGGGGCGCGAAACGCCGCTTACGCCTCTGCAACAAAAACTGAAACATCTCGGCAAAGTAATCGGCGTTGTGTGCCTTGCCGTGTGCGCGGTGGTGTTTGTAACGGCATTTGTCAAGGGCGTAAACCGCATGGGTGACGGCGACACGTTGTTGTCGGTGTTTGTGGACATCTTTCTGACGTCCGTCTCGCTGGCTGTGGCGGCGATACCCGAGGGACTGCCTGCCGTCGTTACCGTTGTGCTTGCCAAGGGAATAGAGTCTATGGCGCGCAAAAATGCCGTTGTAAAGCGGCTTACTTCTGTCGAGTCGCTGGGAAGCGCGACGGTGATTTGTTCGGACAAGACGGGCACGCTTACGCAAAACAAAATGACGTTGTACGGCGTGTTTGACGGCAGAAAGTTTGTGTCCGGCGGCAACATCGCCGAGGTTGCGCCCCTCGTGGAACGTTTTGCCGATTGTTGCGACGTGACGACGGACGGCGACGGCAACACTGTCGGCGACCCTACGGAAATTGCCGTTACCGTACATGCGACTGCCGCCAAAAAATCGACGCGTATGTTTGAGCTGCCCTTTGACAGCAACCGCAAACTTATGACGGTGGTCGTGCGTGACGGCGGCGAATACTTTGTCGTGACAAAGGGCAGTCCCGAAGCAATGAACACGTCGGCAAATTACGCCCTGTTCGAGCGGCAAAGCGCGGTGTATGCGCGGCGCGGTTTCAGGGTGCTTGCGCTGTCCGTCAAAAAGGTCGGCGCGGACTTTCCGCGCTCTGCAAGGCTTGAGTCGGACTTCAACATCGTAGGATTGTTTGTAATTGCCGATCCGCCGCGTAAAGAAGCGCTAAACGCCGTTAAAACCTGCAAAGCGGCAGGTATTAAGCCTGTTATGATTACAGGTGACAGTCTGGCTACGGCAACGGAAATCGCTTCGTCTCTAGGGATAAAGGACGAAAACGACCGTGCGGTGGACGGCGTGTACCTTGACAAAATCGACGACGAAACGCTGGCGAAAGAAGTACCCGACATTGCCGTATACGCGCGCGTTACGCCTGCGGACAAACTGCGCATAGTGGAAGCCTGGCAGAAAAACGGTGCCGTCGTGGCAATGACGGGCGACGGGGTTAACGACGCGCCTGCGCTTAAACGCGCCGACATCGGTTGTGCAATGGGCAGCGGTACTGAAGTTGCCAAAAATGCCGCCGACATGATACTTGCCGACGACAACTTTGCGACCGTGGTTGACGCCGTTTCTCTGGGACGAAGCGTGTACGAAAACATCAAAAAATCCGTAATGTACCTTGTTACCTGCAATGTGGGCGAGGTATTGTGCGTGTTGTTTGCGTTGCTGCTGTGGGACGTTTCGCCGCTGTCGGCAATGCAATTGTTGTGGGTAAATCTTGTTACCGACGGTTTGCCGGGACTTGCGCTTGGCATTTACAAACAGGAAAATGATGTAATGAACCGCACCCCGAGAAGCGCGACGGAAAACTTTTTCAGTCACGGCGGCGGCATGCGTATAATTGTCGGCGGCGTACTGTTCGGGTTGGTTACGCTTGTCGGATATGCCGTCGGCAACACCTTCGGCGCGGGCGAAGCAAGCACGGTGGCGTTTCTGGTGCTTAGTATGTCGCAGTTGTTTTTCGCCTTGGAAATGCGCAGTCGCAGGGGACTGTTTGACCGCGACATTACGCCGTTTATGGCGTGGACTACGGTGTTGTCCTTTGCTCTTGTCGGGGTGGTGTCGTTTGTACCGCCGCTCATGTCGTTGTTCGGGCTGTCGCAGCTACCAGTGTGGATGTATGTCGTGTCGGTGTTTCTTGCCGTTGCGCCGTCGCTGGCGTATGCTGCGGCACGCGCCATTAACCTGCACGGAAAATTTACGCTTCGCTCCGTCCGCAAACAGAAACTTACGGACAGAACGTAAATACATATGCAAAAAAACTTGACTGTTTCTCTTGATAAACTTGCTGTAATTTGATACAATATATTAAATTATAAGGCAAGGGGCGGCTTTGGACGGAATTTTCGACGAAGTCGCCGTTCGGGAAACAGGAATAGGTATGGTTTCTGAAACGTTAACGGATGTATTTTCCTATGCTCAGACATACGTCCGCATTCATCATTGCGGCGAAATAAATGCGCATCACGTGCTTATAGGGCTTGTTTCGGTGGAAAACGAAGCACGCCATTTTTTGCTGGAAATCGGCATGAATTCCACAAACGTGAGCACGTCGTCGCACGACGCCGATACGGGCAGCACACGCATGCACGATTCCGACGAGGTTAACCGCCTCAACAGGATTGCGGCACGCTTCACCGAGGAACTGGGCGACAGAGAAACAAACTGCATACACATGCTGCTGGCGTTACTAAGCATAAAGGAAACCTATGCTTACGAAAAAATACAGTATTACTGCAACGATAAGGCAGGCATTACAATCGACGCGTTTTTCCGCAAAATCGTAGATACACTGCCTAACAAAGCCGCGCTTATGCGTTTCGCCCGCGGCGACGACTTTGCCGCGCAGGTGCCCGAGGACGAACTTGCCATGAGCGGCAACGCCATTGCACGCCCGGAAGACGACCGTTTGCCCTTCGGTACAGACCTTACCGAACGCGCGATGCTGGGGCAAATCGACCCTGTAATAGGCAGAGATACGGAACTCGCCCGTGTGGTACAAACGCTTACTCGCCGCACCAAAAACAATCCCGTGCTTGTGGGCGAACCGGGCGTTGGTAAAACAGCCGTAGTAGAGGGATTGGCTCTTGCCATGGCGCAGGGGCGCGTACCGGCGGAACTTCAGGGCAAACGTCTTGTGGAACTGGACATCGCAGGTATGATTGCAGGCAGCCGTTTCCGCGGCGACTTCGAGGAACGTCTGAAAAAAGTAGTTTCGCAGGTTATTTCCGACGGGAACATAATTTTGTTTGTGGACGAAATTCACAATCTTGTCGGCGCAGGCGGTACTTCCGACGGAACCATGGACGCTGCCGAGATACTGAAACCGTCTCTTGCTCGCGGCGATTTGTCCATTGTGGGCGCGACGACATTGCGCGAATACACCAAGTACATCGAAAAGGATCCCGCGCTGGAACGTCGCTTCCAACCAATTGTTGTGGACGAGCCGTCGCCTGCGCTTGCTGTGCAGATAGTCAGGGGCGTCAAGGGCAAGTACGAGGCGCATCACGGCGTAATAATATCAGACGAAGCAATCGAAACGGCGGTGCAACTGTCCGTAAGGTACATCAACGACCGCTATCTGCCCGACAAGGCGTTTGACGTAATTGACGAGGCGTGTAGCAAGCTGAAAATGACAACATTTGCCGCGCCGCCGCGTATTGCCGAACTGGCTGCGCAAATTGCCGATGTGCAACACAAGCGTGAAACCGCTTATTTTGCTGCAAACAAGGAACAAGCCGCCGCGCTGGAACAAAAATACAAGCAACTGTGCTTCGAGTACGACAATGCCCAAACGGAATACAAACGTCTGTGCGAGGAACACAAAAGCACGCTGACCGCCGACGACGTGCGCAACGTGGTGTCGCAGATGACCGGAGTACCCGTAAGCCAACTTTCGCGCGAGGAACGTGACAGACTGGTACGCCTCGAGGACGAACTGGCTTCGCGCGTGATCGGTCAACCCGAAGCGGTAAAGGCGGTTGCGCTTGCCGTAAGACGACAGGGAGCAGGGCTGAAAGACCCCAACAGACCCATAGGCAGTTTTATTTTCGTAGGGCCGACGGGCGTAGGTAAGACGGAACTTGCCAAG
>DPQS01000015.1:0-11806 GCA_003537755.1 Clostridiales bacterium
TCGAAACATCTCTGCGGAAGCACCCTTATAAAGCCTTTTATTTCACTACGTCATTGCGAGGCACCGATTATGGGACAGGTACAGACTGTAGTAAAAGTTCTCTAATCGTGCACGCTCGGGTGCCGTGGCAATCCCCCGAAAGGGTTCCGCGCGGCTGAAATTACATACATACATTAGGTGACATCGTCCGCTTTTATTTTGTGTTGCCTGAACGTTTTACGGCAAAAACACAAAACAATATTTTCTAAAAACATTCTTTTTGCACACAAAAAGTCGATACGTATGCAAGATTTCATTACATTTGCCTGATTGAGGCGCGGAGAAAAAACATGAGAAACATGGTAGATTACGTCGAACAGATGCTGTTGCCCGTCGAGGAGCAACCGTTCAACGCAGTGGACAGTCTGGTGCTGTCGCAGTTTTGCCAGATATGGCTCAACGAAGCCACACCCGACGTATGCACCGACGACGGGGTGAAAATGACCGACCTTTTCCGCGCAGAAGGCTTCGGTAAGATGTTTTTCGACATGTGGGATCCCCAAGCAAGCAAACGTATGCTTACGGCAATGGTAGCCAGTCCGCGCTTCCGCAACACCACCGTCAAACGCTTTGTAAGGCAACGCGACACCGTAGCGGAAAAGCAATTCGGCGCGGTGTGCGTACAGTTTTCACCCGACCTTTGCTACGTGGCATTCCGCGGTACCGACTCGTCCGTCGTCGGTTGGAAAGAGGACTTCAACATGGCGTTTCAGTCACCCATTCCGTCGCAGACAGAAGCCGTTGCCTACCTCAGATCCGTCGCCGAAAACACCGACGGTAATCTTATCCTCGGCGGTCACTCCAAGGGAGGCAACCTTGCCGTGTACGCCGCCGCCTACGCCGACGAACAGACCAAGCAGCGCATACAACGCGTCTATTCCCACGACGGACCGGGATTTTTGCCGCAGGTGCTTGCAAGCGACGAATTCAAATCAATCAGCGACAAAATAGACAAAACCGTGCCGCAATCTTCCTTTGTCGGAATGCTGTTGGAAGCGCAGGAAAGTTTCCGCGTGATAAAAAGCAACCGTTCCAACATCATGCAGCACGACCCGTTTTCATGGGAAACAGACGGTTGCGAATTTGTGCCTGTCGCTTCGCTTACCGCAACGGCAGGATACCTTGACAAAACGCTTAACGGCTGGATAAACGGACTGTCCGAGAGCGAACGCAAACGGCTTGTGGACTTGCTGTTTGCCTACGTCGATTCGCAAAACGTGGCAAACATCGACGAACTGCTGAAATACGGCAAAAAGAACATAATCCGCGCTCTTCGCGCCGTATCCAGGGAAACCGCAGAAACGCAGAAATTCGTCAAACAAGCCATCCGTTCGCTGCTTTCGCTAAGCGTCAAAAACTTCCCCGAACTGCTGAAAGACAACGGCAAATCCAAGACTTCAAACAAAGACAACTGACAATCTTACTTACCCAACCACTGTACAACAACTTTTATGCCGTCAAGCCGATCAGGGCTGCGTTAAACGACTTCCGGGTGCGTTTAGTGTTTTTGCAGACCAAAAAAACAGCCCATGTCGCAATTATGTGCAACACCGACGGCGGTTTGGTTTACAAATACAAACGGCTTTGATATAATTAGTTATTCATGCGTGCTTTTTTTGCGACAAAGCACACGCCAAACAGTCAAAATACGCTTCGGTTTCATTAGCCGACAGCGAAAAACCGAGAGGTCAATATGCAAGACAAAAAAACTTACTACATCACCACCCCTATCTATTACAGCAGTGGCAACTTCCACATCGGACACTGCTACACCACCGTCAGTTGCGACGCAATCGCACGTTTCAAGCGCATGGACGGCTACGACGTGTTTTACCTGACGGGCACAGACGAGCACGGACAAAAGGTGCAACAGCGCGCACAAGCCGCAGGCGTAACGCCGCAGGAATTTGTTGACAAACTGTACCACCAAATTGTCGATTTGTGGAAAATCCTGGACATTTCCTACGACAAATTTATCCGCACTACCGACGATTACCACGAAAAAGTCGTGCAAAAAATTTATCAGAAGTTGCTTGACAGCGGCGACATCTACAAAAGCAGTTACGAAGGTTGGTACTGCACTCCCTGCGAAAGTTTCTGGACGGAGAGCCAACTTGTGGACGGCAAATGTCCCGACTGCGGTCGCGAAGTAAAACTGGAACACGAGGAAAGTTACTTCTTCCGTCTGTCCAAGTACCAGGACAAACTCATCGAGTTTTACGAACAACACCCCGACTTCATCAGCCCGAAGTCCCGCATGAACGAAATGATAAACAACTTTATCAAACCGGGACTTAAGGACCTGTGCGTGTCGCGCACGACCTTCGACTGGGGCGTAAAACTGCCCTTTGACCCCAAGCACGTGGCATACGTGTGGATTGATGCACTCAGCAACTACATCACCGCACTCGGCTACTTGCAGGAGAACCACGCCAACTTTGACAAATTCTGGCCGGCAGACCTGCACATGGTAGGCAAGGAAATCGTGCGTTTCCACACCATTATCTGGCCCGCACTGCTTATGGCGTTGGGACTTCCTCTTCCCAAGAAAGTGTACGGTCACGGCTGGCTTCTTATGGGTGAGGCTAAAATGGGCAAATCGCTCGGCAACGGCGTGGACCCGTTCTTCCTGGTAAACCGCTACGGCGTAGACCCCGTGCGCTACTTCCTGCTGCGTGAAATTCCCTTCGGAAGCGACGGCAACTACTCGACGGAAGCGTTGCTTACGCGTACCAACAGCGACCTTGTAAACGACCTTGGCAACCTTGTGTCGCGCACAACGGCAATGGTTACGCAGTACTTCGGCGGCGAAATACCCGCGCCGAACGCTTACACCGAACTTGACAACGAACTTGTTTCCCTGTGCGAAGAAACACTTGCAAAGGTGCGTGCCGACATGGACAATTTGTCCGCGCCCGACGCGCTTGCAGACATCTTCCGCATCATTCAACGCGCAAACAAGTACATCGACGAAACAATGCCGTGGGCGCTTAACAAAAACGGTGACAAAGACCGCCTTGCAACGGTAATGTATGTGCTGTGCGAATGTATCCGCTTTGCCGCAACGCTGCTGAAACCCTTTATTCCGCAAACGTCAGACCGCATTTTTGAGAAACTGGGTATCGCTTCGCCTGACAACTTCGACGGCGTTGTGAAGTTTGGCGGAATTGCGCCCGGCACAAAGGTGAACAAGGGTGAAAACCTGTTCAACCGCATTGACGTAGCCAAGGAACTGGCAGAAATCAAACGCCTGTCCGACGAACAAGCGGCGGCAGAAGCGAAAAAGGAAGTCGGCAACAACGCCAAAACAGCCGCTGCCGACGACAAACAAAGCGGCGACGACGACCTTATCACAATAGACGACTTTGCCAAGGTCAAACTTCGCACGGCAAAGGTGCTTAGCTGCGAAAAGGTTGCAAAAAGCGACAAACTGCTTGTGTTCAAACTGCAGGTAGGCGACGAAGTGCGGCAGGTCGTTTCGGGCATTGCGCAACACTACTCGCCCGAGTATCTCATCGGAAAAACCGTGGTGCTTGTAGCCAACCTTAAGCCTGCAAAAATCAGAGGTGTGGAAAGCAACGGCATGATTTTGTGCGCGGCGGACGGGAGCGACGTAATTTTTGTAACCCCCGAAAAAGAAATTGCCAGCGGCACGGAAGTGAGATAATGATCGACACTCACCTGCACCTAGACGACCCTGCTTTCAGCGGCAAGGTGGACGAAATAATTGCGCAAATGACCCTTTGCGGCGTGGAACTTGCCATAAACAACAGTTGCGACTTCGCGACCATGCACAGCGGAGTTGCACTTGCCGACAAATACGAACAGATTTTTGCCACCGTCGGAATGCACCCGCACGACAGCAAAAGTTTCGACGACGCGTTTGAACGCGACATGCGCGCGCTTGCCGCAAACCCGAAGGTTGTTGCCGTAGGCGAAATCGGGCTGGACTACCACTACGACCTTAGCGACCGCGACGTACAACGTGACGTGTTTGCGCGGCAAATCGAGATTGCCGACGAATTGAAACTGCCGCTGACGTTGCACATACGCGAAGCATACGGCGACGCACTGGACATACTGCGCGCGCAAAAAAAGCACTTGAGTAGCGGCGTACTGTGGCACTGCTACAGCGGCAGCGCGGAACTTGCGCGACAACTTGTGCGCGAAGGACACTACTTCGCCTTCGGAGGCGCGATTACCTTCAAAAACGCGAAAAAAGAGGATGTAATTACCGCTGTGCCGATTGACAGGGTAATGACGGAAACGGACAGTCCGTACATGACGCCGGTACCACTCAGGGGCACGATAAACACGCCGTGCAACATTCCGCTTGTGCTTGCCGGGCTTGCCGAAGTGTACGGCACGGACAAGCAAACGCTTGACAGGCAGATACGCGCAAACGTAATGAGATATTTTCCGAAACTTGCGGCATACACAATGGCACACGAACAAAAGTGACGCTTTGCGTCGTTAAACAACGTAAAGCGACACATTTAACGACACTTATTCAGCATTATGAACAACTACGTTTACAACATCGGAAACAAACTTTACATCAATCTTACCAATCGTTGCAGCAACAACTGCGACTTTTGCATACGTCACGACCACAACGGCATGAACAACATTCCGCTGTGGATTGACGAAGAACCCACGCCGGAGGACGTGATTTGCCAGCTGCCGGAAAACATGGACGAATACGACAAGGAAGTTGTCTTTTGCGGTTTCGGCGAGCCGACGTACAACCTGGAAACGCTGGACGAAGTGGCAAGTTTTTTGCACTGTCTGGACAAGACGACGCGCATAAACACCAACGGACAGGCAAACCTTATCCACGGCGAGGACGTAACCGACATTATCGTGACCAGTTGCGACGTAATCAACGTGTCGCTCAACGAATGCACCGCGGCAAAGTATCAGAAGCATTGCCAAAGCATTTACGGCGAAAAGGCATACGAAGCGTTGCTTGATTTTGCAAAACTGTGCAAACAACGCGGCGGCAAAGTGATATTCAGCGTGGTGGACAGCATCGGTGAAGCCGACGTAAAGGCTTGTCAGGCACTTGCCGACAAACTGCACATCCCCTTGAGGGTGCGTGTAAAAGAATGATTGCGCCCAACGTAAATTACGACATTTTGTTCGGCAAACTTGTTGCCGAAATTGAAAAATCGTCGCAAAAAAGTGAATACGTACACAAAAAACTGTTACTTCACGCCTGTTGTGCGCCGTGCAGCACTTACTGCCTTACACAGGTACTGCCCCACTTCGAGGTAACGCTGTACTACGCCAATGACAACATTACCGACCGCGACGAATGGCAGAAACGCCTTGACCAACTGGTCAAACTTGTCGGTATTGTAAACGAAGGCAAGTTTGACGTGCAGCCTGTTGCACCGCTCAGGCTTGTAGTGCGGGATTTTGCACCCGAGCGATTTTTCGCAACGGCAAAAGGCTTGGAACAGGCACCCGAAGGCGGCGCACGTTGCGACAAATGTTTTCGTCTGCGCCTTGGCGACACTGCCGAATACGCCGAGCAACACGGCTTCGACTACTTCGGCACTACCTTGACCGTTTCGCCATACAAAAACAGCAAATTACTTAACGCCGTCGGCGAAGAACTTGCCACGGGCAACGCGTTGTGGCTGCCTGCCGACTTCAAAAAGCGCGACGGCTACAACAAAAGCGTACAACTCAGCGAAAAGTACGGGCTTTACCGTCAGCACTACTGCGGCTGCGCCTTCAGCAAACAAAACATTCGACTCGCACAAAATTAGTGCGAGTTTTTTTGTCCCTTTCCGGGGTGAGGAGCACGGAGCGTGCACTATTAAAGGTACTCTCCTTTCCAACACTGTCTTTTCAATCGGCACCTTCCCGTACTTGTCACCTTTTATATAATGGATAAACAGCATAAACTTCTCACTATTGACAGTGCCGCCTGACATATTTCAATAGCTACCTCATTTTCGCTGTGCAATTTCAAAATTGCACGCAAAAAATTTCGAAAAAAGTTCATTTTTCAATTTTATTTTAAGTTACGGGCGTTAAAATCAAGGTACAAAATGAATAGTTTCCCACTAAGGAGGCAACACTTACTATGAAACGGATGACAAAATCGGCACTTGTCGCGACAAGCGTACTGCTGATTGTAGTACTTACGGTTGCCTTGTGCGGTTGCTCTCTGTCCGACTTTCCGTTGTTCGGTGGCGGCAGCAGCGGCAATTCTACATACGGCAACTTTAACAAACTTAACATCGATGTAGATTCCTACGATACCGACCCCGACGGAAGCAACACTACCAAAGTTGCGGGCATTGCGATGGCTGCCACTTACGAAATAAGTTGCGACATCACATTCACCTACACTACGCGCAGTTACGGCTTTGGCGGAACAAGTTACCGCACGGCAGAGGGCACTTCTTCGGCAAGCGGCACAGGCTTCGCAATCGACGAGGACAGTTACATGATAACCAACGCCCACGTAATAAACGTTGAAGATTGGTCCAACTACACCAACTTTACCATTGTGTCGCGCACGGTTTACGCGGCACGCGAGGGCATTAACGAGCGTTTTAAGTGCGAAATCATTGCATACAACGAGCAACTGGACCTTGCTCTGCTCAAAATCGACACCGAAGGGCAAACGGCAAACCTCAATTACCTGCCTTTCTTCGACTTCGCAGAGACCTCGGCAAACGGCAAAATGACATTAAACTACGGCGAGACCGCCATTGCGATAGGCAATGCCAACGGCTACGGCATCAGCATCACAAAGGGTGTTGTGTCGGCTCCGGTGCGCCGCTTTCAAAGTAGCAACGGAACTGTTACCCTTGCGGTGCAAACCGACGCGGCAATCAACCCGGGCAACTCAGGCGGACCGCTGTGCAACGCATATGCGGCGGTAATCGGCGTAAATTCCTTCAAAATAGTAACTACAAACACGGAGAATATGGGTTATGCAATACCGTCGTACGTGGTGACAGAGTTTATCGACAGTCTGATAAACGGCACCTACGACACGGCAAAAACCGTTTCTTCCACTCACGGCAAAGCGTTCAGCGGTACGGTTGACGTTACATACTACCTTGCCACATCGCGCGCCTACACTTCCGACGGCAGCAATCTTGTGTCAAACAACGCCAAATAAGTTTGACACGTCTGCACATTTTTTCTCTTCCTTTGAAAGGAGCCGACAGCAATGTCGGCTCTTTTCACGTCTTAAAGAGTTTTTTGCGGAAAATATTCGGGCTGTATTATTTACGTTCCGGGTAAAAAAAACACTCTAAAAAACAAACGCATTAACAAAAAAAAGGCTGTTTTCGCAAAAAGAAAACAGCCTTTTTGTAATTAAATTTCAGATACGTAGTAATTTTTTGATTACAATCAAGCAGTCGCTGCCGATTGTCGTCGCAAGCGCAACGGCGGATGTTATTCGCCGGACAGGGCTTGCAACACAGCCGCTAAGACCAAATTACTTCGAGTAAGCGTATTCCGCCACGGACACCAGTTTTACCGTGCCGCTTGCCGTATCGATATTCTGAATGCGACCGATACGTGAGAAAAGATAACTGACTACTTCCGTTGCGTAACCGCTGATTTGCGCTGTTGTAAGGGGCTCATCGTTTTCCGTCGCAATCAGTTTGAACACCGCGTCCAACACTTTAAGACTGACGTCGCGATTGTTTCCGTTTACCGAAACAGAGGAAAATGTGCCTTGCAGTCTGCCTTCGTCGGACAGGTTAACCTTGATGTCGATGTCGGCGTACACAATGTCCGCCAGCGTAACAAACGGAATACTAACCTCGCCCGTGTAGTCGGAGATATCCACCGAAACAGCCAATTTCAGCACTACATCGTCACCGTCCGCCACAAAGTGCATGCGGCACACGGAAGCGTCCAGTGTTTGCAGAATTTTAAGCGGAGCGACAATCTGCGAAAGAGATTCGTTGCCCGCCGTTTGCGCCAGGTCGGTGATAACCTTACTGTCGGCGTAAAACTGATTGAGCGCGACGTTGAACATGTACGCAAGTTGCGTTTCCGGCAGGGTGTAGTTGCTTTTTGCAAGGGTCAACAGCGCATTGTCGCAAACGGGTTCGAGTTGAACAAACAGTTTGCCATAGTAAACATCGTCGCCTTTTTTGCCAAGGTTCCACACTTCGGCTGTCTTGTCGGCGGCTGCTTTGTCCTCGTTCGTCGGCAGATTGTTGCCGTCAAGCGTATATGCGTTTTTCGTAAGCGACTTTGCAAGGTTCCACAACTCGCTGATTTTTACGTTGCCAAGTCCAACGCCGTCCACTGTGTCGTTGCCGAGAGATACGCCGCCCAGCCCGATTTCGTCGGGCGTTTTGTTGAGCACGTAAGTAACGCCGCCCACAACTATTGCTACAATAATCAGAACTATCACAACAAAAGTAACAAGACAACCGCCCTTACGCGCTTTAAGTTTATAGTTCATTTTTCACCTTTTACTTTTTTTCGGGGTCGGGATAGGTTTCGCCGAAGGTGTCCACCGTCACCGATTTCATAACCTGATCCTCATACGGACGGTCGGAAAAGTCGGTGTACTCGTCGGCGATTTCGTCCACAACGTCCATACCTTCCACTACCTTACCGAATGCGGCATACGCACCGTCCAGGTGAGGCGCGTCGGCATGCATGATGAAAAATTGACTGCCCGCACTGTCGGGGTTCATTGCGCGCGCCATACTGATTACGCCGCGTTCGTGCGCAAGTTTGTTGTCGAATCCGTTTTGTCTGAACTCGCCCTTGATTCCGTACCCGGGGCCGCCGGTGCCGTTTCCCTTGGGACAACCGCCCTGAATCATAAATCCGCGGATAACGCGGTGAAACTTAAGCCCGTTGTAAAAGCCCTTGTTTACAAGCGAAATAAAGTTGTTTACGGTGTTCGGCGCAACGTCGGGGTACAATTCCACCTTGATTTTTTTGCCGTTTGCCATTGTAATTGTAACGATAGGATTTTTCATAAGTCCTCCATTTTAACTTGCTGCCGCCACGCATCCGTCACTTCGCGAAGTCATTCCTTCTCTTGGATGGCTTACAGAGCGGTGATTTTGCGATACGTGCAATTTCTCACTCTGCAATAAACGCCAAGGGTATTTTGAACAATTTCGCCCTACTGCAGTGCCGATTATCGTGTCGGATTCCAAACTGACTTAAATGCCGATGGCGGCTACATTAAATAATCCACTCGCCGTCACGGAACAACGGAGTAACTTTGCCGTCGAAACCGATACCGTCGATGTCGATATCCTTGGTACCCACCATAAAGTCTACGTGCTGAATGCTGCTGTTCATACCGTGTTCGGCAAGCTGCTCCGCAGTCATAGCGTTGCCGTTTCTTACCGTCGTGGGGTAACTTGCGCCGAATGCAAGGTGGCAACTCGCGTTTTCGTCAAACAGCGTGTTGAAGAACAAAATTCCGCTTTCCGCAATAGGGCTATGCTTGCCGATGAGTGCGATTTCGCCAAGGCTCAGCACGCCTTCGTCGGACGAAAGCAATCCTTTAAGCGCATCGTAACCCACTTCCGCCGAGTAGTCCACCACTTTGCCGTCTTTGAAGGTAATTTTGAAGTTGTCGATAATGTTGCCGTTGTTGACAAGGGGCAGCGCGTTGACAACCGTGCCGTTGATCTTTTTGTTGTGCGGCGCGGTAAAGATTTCTTCCGTGGGCATGTTGGCGGTAAATGGCAGTCCGTCCTGTCCTTCTTCTTCGGCGGCAAGCCACACGTGGTCAAGGGCAAGACCGACGGTCAGATCGGTGCCTTCCTTGTTGCTCATGTGGATGTACTCGAAGTTGTGGTCGTTGAGGAACTTGGCGCGACGGTGCAGTGTGTCGATGTGTTTGCGCCATGCCTCGGTCGGATTGTCGGTGTCAAGACGCATGATGTGTCCGATAGCGTTCCACATTTTGTCAACGGCAACGTCCGTCGGGTCGTTGGGGAACACTTGCGCCGCCCATGCAGGCGTAGGAATGGAAACAATTGTCCAACGCAGATAGTTGCCCATTGTCGCCTTGCGGAAGTTTGCCATAGCCTTGCTCGAAGCAATGTTTGCGGCAGCAATTTTGTCGGGGTCACAACCCTTGTAGATGTTGGGATTGCCTGCGCTGATGCTGATAAGACAGCACTTGTGGTCGATGAAGTATTGCGCCTGCGCCACCTGGTAGTCGGGCACTTCGCAAAGCGTTTCCTTGCTGGCGTTAAGCATATTGATTCGCCCCAACACTTCGTCTCTCCACTGCATAAGTACGCGTTTCGCGCCGAATTGATAAGCCTTTTCCGCAATGAGATGAGCAAAATCGGCGCAGTTGACGTCGCAACGAATTACCACTTCCTGCCCCTTTTGCATGTTTGCGCCGATACGTACGGCAAGTTCGGCAAAGTTTTCCATTTGTTTGTTTGTAAGCATTTGATTCTCCTTTGGCAGTACGCCGCTTTTGCCACGGCACAGTCTGCCCGTACAAGATTGTTAACGAAAGTAATTATACCCTTTGCGCCGCCCGATGTCAAACGTATATGAATTGTGCTTCACATTAAATTTGCCGTCGCTTTGCAGACGCCGCATTTCAGCCCTGCGTAAAAATCATATCTCGACAAAACTCGACATACACTTAACAGAGGACCATTGTGAAAGACTACGTTTGCGAACGCGTGATAAACATGGCAAAGCACATTTCCGCGACCAAATGCACGCTGAGAGAAGCGGCAAAAGTATTTAGCGTGGGTAAATCCACCGCTCACAAAGACATGACCGAGCGGTTGCAATTTGTCGACAAAGGTCTGTTTGACCAAGTTGCCGCCATACTTGCCTACCACCTGCAGGTCAGACACCTGCGCGGCGGTGAAGCCACCAAACGCAGATTCGGCTGCGAGTAGCATTTTGTTTACGATTTTTGGCGGCAAATCAGCACTTATCGCCATTAAACGTACCTGTAAATACATTTTAACTGCACAAAGCGGTACATTTATTTTTTCGCGTGTTTGTCTGCAATTTTGTTACCGCCACTGTACACAAGGGTAATTTTGTCTCCTTTTACGAGATAGCCGCTTTCGGCATAGGCAAACATCGGCTCGTCCGACCAGTTGTCGCTGTAAAAAGTTTTCGGTGCGCCGCCAAGGTTTGCGCCCTTGTAACGCAGCACTTTGTCCGCACCGTAGCAATGCACTCCGTCCACCTTTGCGGTGCGCGGGTCAACCTTTGTGGCAATGCACTTTACGCCAAGTCGTCGGCACGCCTCGTCAACGATGTAGGCAGGTGAAGCCGACACAACAACGTCATCGTCGCGCCGCTGAGCAATGTACCACGGCTTTATGCGGCACATTTCCTTATCCCAGAATTTTTTTACGCGCTTTTCGACATTCGGCACAAACACGACAAAACTGCCAAGCCAGGTAAGGTAGGTATTTTTGTCAATAAGTTTTACCGCATTAAGAATTACCGCCGCCAGAAAGACGGGGGTAAACAATACGAGGTAAGGCAGGCGCAACAGGCAGTAACCGAAAAATCGTCTGAAACTGTTGCCGCGAAAAATGGTATCGTCAAAATCGTAACTGTTCATAAATTTATTGTACCATAAAGCCGCGTTAAATACAAGCCGCTACGCAAAAGTCGGTTGAGTGGTTTGAACGTGGATTTTTATCAATTTTTTTAGATAATGTAGCCGAAGTGCGTTGAAAAGGTGTCGAAGTAAGTTTAGTTGTCTCCGAAGTGAAGCAGATTATGTAAGGGGTCCTGGCGAGGAATTGCC
>DPQS01000015.1:12039-20954 GCA_003537755.1 Clostridiales bacterium
TTCGTGGTAACACCTCGCCACCCCTGATAATGCTTGCTAACAATTTGTAATCGTTATGTGTACTTTAAGTAAGTTAACTTCGGCGGTACATAATCAGGAATGGACTGTATAATGCCATTGTGTAGTTATGTCATTACGAGCCGACGGTTGAAAAAAATCAAGTAAATGTGTTTTTTTCTAATCGTGCACGCTCGGGTTTCAATTCCCGGAAGGGTTCCGCTCGTCTGTAATTTTGTCATTGCGACAAATTGCAAAAGACGGAATTGCCGCAGTTGTGACAATTCCGTCTTTTTTAGTTTTGTTCTGAAATAATTTTGCAACACTAATCTGCATGGTTTCAATTCGCCATCGCTAACGACCTTGGGCTGTCCTTTGCCGACAACAGGTCGCGACGAGCAAAAAAAGACCGCTTCTAAGAATTCCGACAATGTTCCGATTTACCCTTAACCGCAGCCGCCGCTATTCCTTTACGTACTTTGCGCGAGGCGCGTAATGCGTGTGCAACAGATTGTGCGCTTCGTGTCCGTTGGGTTCGCCAAGGTATTCCTTGTAGACGGTAAGCACACTTGCGTTGTCGTGACTGCGACGATGTTTCAATGCCTTGTCACCGCCGTACAGCACTGCCGAACGCTTGGCAATCACGTCCGCGCGATTGTTGTTGTAGTCGCCGTTTATCGGTTGACCGCCGCCGTTTACGCATCCGCCCGGACAGGTCATAACTTCGATAAAGTGGTAATCCGCCTTGCCTTCGCGCACCTTTTGGCACACTTCGTTTACGTTGCCGATACCGTTGACGACAGCCACCTTTACTTTGGTGCCGTTTACGTCGTATGTTGCTTCCTTTACGCCGTCCAGTCCGCGCACCTCGGTAAATTCCAAGGGTGCGTCCTTTGCGCCGAGTTTTACAGCCGCCGTACGAAGTGCCGCTTCCATTACGCCACCGGTCGCGCCGAAAATAAGTCCTGCGCCGGTATACTCGCCGAACGGGCTGTCAAGTTGTCCGTCGGGAAGCGCGTTGAAGTCGATGGCGTTGTTTTTGATAAGTCGGGCAAGTTCCCTTGTAGTCAGCACCGCGTCCACGTCCACTATTCCGTCGGTGTATGTGCGGTTCTTTTCACCCTTTTTGCCCGTGCAAGGCATTACCGACACCACGTAAATGTCCTTGGGGTCGATGCCTTCCTTCTTTGCAAATACGTGCTTGATAAGCGCGCCGAACATATTTTGCGGCGACTTGCAACTGGACAGATGGTCGAGAAGGTCGGGATAGTTCTTTTCAAGGTGAGTAATCCAACCGGGGCAGCAGCTTGTAAACATCGGCAAAGTGCCGCCGTTTGTAATACGTCCCAGAAGTTCGTTGGCTTCTTCCATAATGGTGAAGTCCGCCGAGCAGTTGACGTCGAACACCTTTTTGAAGCCGATAAGGCGCAACGCAGTAAACATCTTACCCGTGCCGTCGGTGCCTACGGGGCAACCGAATTCTTCGGCAATGGCTGTACGCACGCTGGGAGCACTGCCCACAACTACGTATTTGCCGCTGTCTGCAAGGGCTTCCTTTACGCGCGTAATTTCGTCCTTTTCCTTAAGCGCACCCGTCGGGCACACCGTCACACACTGACCGCAACCGATACAGGGTGTGTTGACAAGGTTCATGTCGAACGCACAACCGATGTGTGTGTCGAATCCGCGTTCGCTTGCGCCGAGTGCGCCGATCTTTTGTACCTTGTTGCACATTGCCACGCAACGGCGGCACAGCACGCACTTGGTGTTGTCGCGGATAAGGTAATCGGTGCTGGTATCGGCGGGGTCGGTGCACATTGCACCGCTGTATTTTGTCGCGTCGCAGCCGTATTCGTAGGCAAGGGTCTGCAATTCGCAATTGGTGTTACGTTCACATGAAAGACATTCCTTGCGGTGGTTGCTCAGGATAAGTTCCAGAGTGGTCTTGCGCGCCTTAAGTACGCGTTCGGTGTTGGTAAACACTTCCATGCCTTCGTTGACGGGGTAAACGCAACTTGCAACAAGGTTGCGCGCGCCCTTGACTTCCACCACGCACACACGGCATGCGCCTATTTCGTTTACACCCTTAAGGTAGCACAACGTGGGGATTTTGATACCGATACTCTTTGCCGCGGCAAGGATGGTCGTGCCCGCTTCGACGGAAACGGGGACGTTGTTTATTTTGAGATTGATCATTTCCTGTTACCTCCTTACTTCTTTTCCACGGCGTGGAACTTACATACGGTCACGCAGTTGCCGCACTTGACGCACTTGCCCGTGTCGATGACAAGATAAGGCAGTTTTTTGCCCGGCATAACTTCCGTCTGCGGTTTGATTGCGTCGGCGGGACATCCGCGTGCGCACATTTTGCAACCGATACATTTTTCACGGTCAATGTGGAAGTTGATAAGGTTTTTGCATACGCCCGCGGGGCAACGCTTGTCCACAACGTGGGCAACGTACTCGTCGCGGAAGTACTTCAAGGTACTCAGTACGGGGTTGGGCGCAGATTGCCCGAGGCCGCACAGTGAATTGTCTTTTATGTAGTAGCACAGTTCTTCCATCTTGTCCAGGTCCTCGAGCGTGGCTTTGCCGCTTGTAACCTTGCACAACATTTCGTACAGACGTTTGGTACCGATACGGCATGCAGTACATTTGCCGCAGGATTCGTCCACGGTAAACTCAAGGAAGAACTTGGCGATGTCAACCATGCAGTTGTCCTCGTCCATTACGATAAGACCGCCGCTGCCCATCATCGAGCCGATACTGATAAGGCTTTCGTAATCGATGGGGATGTCGAAGTGGCTTGCAGGTATGCAACCGCCGCTGGGACCGCCGGTCTGAGCCGCCTTGAATTTTTTGCCGTGAGGAATACCGCCACCGATGTCTTCGATTACCGTGCGAAGCGGCGTACCCATGGGGATTTCCACCAGACCGGTGTTGTTGATTTTTCCGCCGAGAGCAAACACCTTGGTGCCCTTGCTGCGTTCCGTACCCATGGAAGCGAACCATTCCGGTCCCTTCAGGATAATTTGCGTAATGTTGGCGTATGTTTCAACGTTGTTGAGAAGCGTGGGCTTGCCGAACAAACCCTTGACCGCAGGGAACGGGGGACGGGGACGCGGCTCGCCGCGATTGCCTTCGATACTGGTCATAAGCGCGGTCTCTTCGCCGCAGACAAACGCGCCTGCACCGAGGCGGATTTCGATGTCAAAGGAAAAGCCGGTGCCGAGAATGTTGTTGCCGAGAAGTCCGTATTCGCGCGACTGACCGATTGCCACCTGCAAACGATGCACGGCAATGGGGTATTCCGCACGCACGTAAATGTAACCCTGGTGTGCGCCGACGGCGTAGCCTGCGATAGTCATTGCTTCCAACACCGCGTGAGGGTCGCCTTCCAGAATGGAACGGTCCATAAACGCGCCCGGGTCGCCTTCGTCGGCATTGCACGCCACGTACTTGACCTCGCCCTGTGCGTCGTGAGTAAACTGCCACTTGCGCCCGGTCGGGAAGCCTGCGCCGCCGCGACCGCGAAGTCCGGACCTGGTAATGGTGTCTATCACTTCCTGCGGCTGCATTTCCGTCAGCACCTTGATGAGTGCCTGATATCCGTCGTAGGCAATGTATTCGTCGATGTTTTCGGGGTTGATTACGCCGCAGTTGCGAAGCGCGACGCGGGTTTGCTTTTTGTAAAAGTTGGTGTCGGACAGTGCTCTGACCGCATTTGCCGCAGGATCGTCTTTGTGCAGCAGGCGTTCGACGATACGTCCCTTTACCAGGTGCTCGGCGACGATTTCGTCAACGTCTTCCAGGTGAACGTGGCTGTAAAATGCGCCTTCGGGGTAGACGATGACCACAGGACCGACAGCGCACAAGCCGAAACAACCCGTCTGCACGACCTGAATGTCATTTGAAAGCCCTGCTTCGGCGATCTCTTTGTTGAATTTAGCAATGATTTCCGCACTGCGGTTGCTGTGGCAGCCCGTGCCGCCGCAAACTAATACGTGACTTCTGTACATAGTTGTTATTCCTCACTTCCGACAAGGTATTCCGTGCAGATATTGCCGTTGACGATATGGTTTGCAATGATGTTTTTGGCTTTGTCGGCGTCTACGTGACAGTAGGTAACCTTTTCCTGACCGGGGATGTAAACTTCCACAATCGGTTCCAGGCGACACATGCCAAGGCAACCCGTGCGGCTTACGTTTACATTGCGCAGAGCGCGCTTGCTGACCTCGTCCACAAGGGTGTTGAACACGGGACGTGCCCCTGCGGAAATTCCGCAAGTCGCCATACCTACGACGATACGAATTTCGTCGGTGGTTTCCTTGTCGCGCACGACAATCTGCGATTGCATCTTTTCTCTAATCGCCTTAATGTCGGCAATACTCTTCATAATACGATACCTCCGTTTATTGTAGCAATATTTTCTTCTGTCATATCCCGTAAAAACACCAGTATGTCGGGCGCGTCTATCGGCACGCCGTCCAGTTGTTGCTTTACTTCGTCCGTATCCAGCGTAAAGCATTTGCCAAACGCCCGATAGGAAAATATCAGTCTTGTTTCGCCGAGGTCGGGCAGCAATGCGACAAGCGTTTCCGCAAGATTGCCCATCGGCGGACGGTCGATGTGATTGCGCCCGAACGTGGTTGTGACCGTAGTGCCCACGCCGACTTCCGACGTAATGCCGAAACTGCCGCCGCTCATTTCCGCTTCCATTTTGATTAGCGGAAGCCCCAGCCCCACTTTGCGCGTAGTGCGCGTCGTGGTAAAGGGGTCGGCAACGCGGGACAGAAATTCCTCGCTCATGCCGCGGCCGTTGTCGGCGACGGTAATACGTATGGTGTCGTCGGCGACATCGACGTCGATTTGTATTTTGGTTGCCTTGGCGCGCAGAGAGTTTTCGGCGACGTCAAGTATGTTTAGTGCAAGTTCTCTCATAAGAGGTTGTAGGTTTGTGGCGAAATTGAGTTTTTTTTCATAAAGACAGGTGCCAAGCGCACAGATTATTCCACACTATTAAATGAGTGCCGAAGCGTTTCAAATTGGCGCCGAAGGCACGGGTCGTGTACCCACTAATAAAAGGACGCCGAAGTGCGTTAACGAGTGTAATGGGGTCCTGCCGAGGAATTGTCCAATGAAAACTCGCCCTGATGGCTCAGCATTCCGTCGGAGCAATATTGCCTGTGGTAGGCAGCCTTCCCAGCCGCGCCCTCGGAATGATGGTTTTCATTGGGCAACACCTCGCCACCCCCGATAACGCTTACTAACCGTCTGTAATCGGTTTGCACGCTTCAAGTTGACCACCTTCGGCGGGCGTAGTAATTTAGCAAGGAAGTATGGCAATAGATAATTAGCAAAGGGAAGGGCAATTACCGCCACATTTATACTATGTCATGTTGAGCGAAGCAACGTGTTGTTCGTTGCGAAGTCGAAACATCCCCTGGAAAGGTACCATATGAATGTCTTTCGTGCAATTATGTCATTGCGGGACGCCGATTGAAAAACAATCAAGTAAAAGAAGTTGTTTTTCTAATCGTGCACGCTCGGGTGCCAATCCCCCGAAAGGGTTCCGTTCGCCTAAGTATACTTATGACAACGTCACTATTGCAGCCCTTCTACAAGTGGTGTCCCTCTTATTCGCTAACTTTTGGTAATACCCCCACAGCACCGCTACCCCGTCCACCCACCCCTCATGGTCAAGGGCGCGCTGTTGGAATTAAGGAAAGCAGGCGCAGTCTGTTTCATTTCTGCAACGCCTGCACTATGGCTTTGGCGGAAAGTTCTGCAACTTCCATTGTGCCGCCGGCGGTGCCGATACGGTCAAGCCAATGGGCGTCGCTGTTGGTAATTACGATTTTGTCTGCAACAAGTCGCTTATGCTCGTCTGTTGCGTGTTTGCTCAGTTCCACCGCCGCGTACTCGTCGATTACTTCTCCCAGCACCTGCAACATGCTGTTTTCCTCACGGTCGACATGTGCCGCAACCGCAACGCCGCCAAATTTTTTGGCAAGTTTCGGTACGTCATCGACAGCTATGTTTGCGCCGATGTGCAGCAGCCGCGGCTCGTTTCCGACAATGTTGTCGTCCTCGTCGTACAGCAACTGATTGCCGAATATGTCCGCGCGATTGCCTATCTTCGGAAAGTCTATCGCCTCAAAAAAGGCAGTTAAATGTGCCAAAGTGTCAAACAAACACAACACGTGTATATCTTCTGCCGTTTGCAGTTCCATGGCAGGTACCACGCATACGCCGTAAGCCTCGCCTGCGGCAAGCGCGACGGCAACGTTGCCTATCGCATTGTGGTCGGACACAGCAACAGCGTCCAGTCCTGAGAGTTTGGCATACCCCACAATCGTAACGGGGGTCATATCGTCGTCCGCACACGGCGACAATGCGCTGTGCACGTGCAAATCGTACTTAATCTTCATTGCAGCACACCGCCGCAATGGCATCGTAGACGGGCAAGGTCGTAGCAATTACGTTTATGCCCTGTGTTTTGGCGCGTTCGACAAGCGTCGGGTCGGGCAGGCAGCCTTCGCACAGCACCACAACCGACACATCGGCAAGCACGGCAACCGCCGCCACGTTGACGTTGGTCATCACCGTGTACCAGGCGCAGTTTTCCGGTGCGCGACCCATGACGAAGCTGAGCAAATCGCCTGCGTATCCGCCAACGATTTCGCGCGAAAAATCCGCTTGATTTACCGTGGTTGCGTTCAGTATTTCCGCAAGTTTGTCAACCGTCACTTTTGCCTCCCGTCGCGGCTACCCCGCCTGCAATCGGGCAGACGGAATCCGCAGGTATACGCCCCATGACCACGTCTTCGCAAAACGCCGTACAACTCGGCGCGCCGCAAATGCCGCAATCTTTTTTGGGTAGTTTCTTGTACATTTCCTGAACTGCAAGCAACCTTGCAAACGCCAGCGTGCGGTCGTTTCCGAAGGTGTTTTCGCCGTGTTCGGGCAACTTTTCCGCCATAAAATACGACGTCGGCTTGCCCGTTTCCGACAAGGTTATGCCTACCTGCGGGAATTTTTGCCGCAGCTGCCTGAGCCTTGCACGTGCGACAAAGGGGTTTTCCACATTAAGCACACCGCCGACGCAGCCGCTTGTGCAGGCGTTGAGTTCAACAAATTCCACGTCTTTCAAGCTGCCGTTTTCCAATGCTTCCAGTATGTTGACGACGTTTTCGATGCCGTCGGCGGCAAGATACTTCCGGCACATCGCGCCTGCGGCTTCACCGCCGCTGCTTGCCCACTGCAAACCGAGGATGCCCATTTCCGACAGGTTTCGCGCGTCGTCCAGTTTGCCTATTTCCGTAACCAACTTCATGTACACTTCCGCGACGGACAACACGCCGTCCACGTAGTTGCGGTTGACAGTGCAACCTGCCTTCAGCGCGTACACCTTGGCAGGACAGGGCGAAACGAAAAACACGCCTATGTCCTCTTCCGCAACGCCGCGTTTTGCAACCTTTTCACGCGCAAGTTTCGCCGCGACGTCAACCGGCGCAAGCAGCGGAAGCAGATTTCCGAGCAGGTTTTCAAACCTCTGCGAAACCAGTTCCAACACGGCAGGACATGCGGTGCTTATTATCGGCTTTTTCAATTTGTCGTCGGCAAACAATCGTTGCGTAACCTGCGAAACCAGTTCCGCGCCGATACCCACTTCGTACACGAAGTCGAAACCGATGTTGCGAAACGCCGTAAGTATGTAATTTATGTCCTTGATATCGTCAAACTGTCCGTAAAAGGACGGCGCAATCAGCGCGACCTTGTACTTGTAGTTGTTTACGATGTCAAATTTGTCGTAACTGGGGATTTTGGCATTGGACGGACAGATACGCACGCACTCGCCGCAGGCAATACACTTGTCGTAAATTACGCAAGCCTTGCCGTTTCGTATGCGAATAGCCTCGGTGGGACAACGTTTGATACACGAGGCGCAACCTATGCACTTGTCTTTGTCCAACGTTACCGTGTGCAGCCGTTTGAGTTCGCTCATGACGACCCCTTTTTGTTCGGACAAAAGCCCGTTTTAAGCAAAACAACGTCGCTTTCAGTCCGCTTTTTTGTAATGATTTTTTAGGTACGTATATGTTTTTTGATTACCGACCGTGTAAATGTCCGACCGTAAGAATGCGTAAGGTCGTTTCCTTGTGCCGCCGGTATCGTCAACATCGATTCTTCCGCGACGTATTGCCGGCAACGGCACCCATGGCGAAAAATTTGTCAATGGAAATTTACCACCAGCAGTATTTCCGTGCCTACGCCGACGGTACTTTTGATGTCGAATTTGTCGGTGTTTTTAAGCATGTTGGGCAAGCCCATACCTGCGCCGAAGCCGAGGTCGCGTATCTCTTCCGAAGCGGTACTGAACCCGGGTTGCATTGCCTGATTTATGTCGGGAATACCTTTGCCCGTGTCCACAAGGCGAACCTCGATGCGGTCCACGTAGATGTCGGCGATTGCTTTGCCGCCGTTTGCGTGGATAACCATGTTGATTTCACCCTCGTACATCGCAATGGCAATGCGGCGTATGTCGTAGGCGTTGATACCCATGCTTTTGAGGCAAAACTTCACCTTTTCGGTGGCTTGACCTGCGGAAACAAAGTTGTTGCCGTCTACGTCATACTCGAGGTGAACGCACTCATTCATAGCAAGTACCGGAATTCAGTCCTGCCGCATACAGCATTCCGCATGCGCTGAACATACGGTGCGCCGTAACCAGCATAACCAGATTTTTGCTTTTGGCAAGTTGGATTGCCTCGTCGCTGGGGCGTTTGCCGCGCACGAAAACGATGCACAACATGTCCATCATTTCCGCCGTGCGCACCACCTGAGGATTGCACAGCCCCGTGATAAGCACAGCCTGGTCCTTGACGTAGGCAAGCACGTCGCTCATCATGTCGCTG
>DPQS01000015.1:21165-21405 GCA_003537755.1 Clostridiales bacterium
GTCGCTCATCATGTCGCTGCCGCATGCCGCGTACACTTCGCGGTCGGCAAATTCCTCACAGCAGACAAACTCGGCATTGAGAATTTCGGCAATTTTACTTATTTTCATAAAGAACTCCTGACAACACCCCGATTACTACCCAAAGTTTTGGGAAGAGGGGCTTGGGGAAAACGCGTTTCTCGAAACGGTTTCTATCCAAAACCGTCTTTACAAATCAGTTATACTTCTCTAAAATCCCCG
>DPQS01000015.1:21602-29137 GCA_003537755.1 Clostridiales bacterium
CCCCCGCCACATCATCCGGCGTAATCTTGCCGTAAACATCATCGTTGATTGTCATGACGGGCGCAAGTCCGCAGCAACCTACGCAACGGGTCGCGTCCAGGCTGAATTTGCGGTCGGCGGTGCATTGTCCGCTTTCCACACCAAGCACTTCCTTAAGTTTGTCGTAGATGTCGCCGGAGCCCTTGACGTAGCACGCCGTACCGAGGCAAATGCCGATGCGGTACTTTCCCTTGGGGTACAGCGAAAACTGCGAGTAAAACGTAACCACGCCGTACACGTCGGCAAGCGTAACACCCAATTCCTCCGCCACGATCATCTGCACTTCGTAGGGCAGGTAGCCGTACAATTCCTGCGCGTATTGCAATGCAGGCATGGTTGCGCCGCCCAGCGGCAACAATTCGCGGCACTTAGCGCGCAGTTTAGCTTCCTGTTCGGGCGTGCCTTCAAACGGCAATGTAGAACCTTTCATCGTAAACCTCCGTATCGTGCGCCGTTAAGTTCGGCAGCACTCGTAAATTTCGCAATTAAACAATGTAGTCATATCACTACGGATAAAATACATATCCGAGTTATTATACCATAATATACCCTTTGCGACAAGATTCTTTTTGAAAACAAAAGATACAAAAAACTTACGAAATCATAGATATTTTTTATATGGCTTTCGTTGCCGTCAACAATACCGTAGCAAAAAAAATACCGCTCGGCAAAAATGTCGGGCGGTATCTGATTTTGTTTTGTTTTTAATGCAGCTGCGCCGCGCAGTCACACTTTTGCGGCAACTGCACCAACGCCGACGTTTGCTAACTCATATGTTTGCGCATATGTTCGGCAGCCTTGTGCGCCTGGCGTTTTGTTTCGAAACGTTCGGAGCGCACCAGCACTTTGTTTGCATCCGTGGCAAGCGTGAAACGATATCTTGCGCCGTCGTAGTACACAGCAAAGCGCGGATATTCGTCCTTTTCGTACGAGTCGTCCACGGCGTTTGCGCAAGCGGTTTTTACAATGGTTACGTACTGTTTTGCCGTTGCCGCACTGTCGAAGTTGTCCACAGCCGAAGCAATCACGTTGCCGCTGCCATCGCACACGTCGAATGTGTAACCGCCGTTTGCTTCGCGTATCACGTAACAGCCTTTGCCGCGCTCTTTAACGCGGATTTTGCTGACGACGCCCTTCGGCTTTTTGTGCGAAGCGGCGTAGAACATCGCCACGAAGATGAGCATAAACAGCATGCCTGCCAGTATGGCGGTAACTATCGTGTAAGTGCAGGTGTGCAAGTACAGCACGTATGCCGTTTCGCCCGCCGACACAAACGCCCACAAGCCTGCCACGATGTTGATGCCGATGTGTCCGCCAAAGCAAACAACCACCGTTATCATAAGCACCGACACCGCGCACAGTGCGACAATCGCCCAACTGAGACAGTCGTTGTTGTGCACGTCTACGGGGTTGCCGACGACAATCCATGTGGACAGGTGGTCGGTTTCAAACACCAGGCAGCCGCCTTCGATACGCGACGGAACCACCTCGACCGTGCCGTCCTCGGCGTAGTGCAGCAGTCGCACGTTGCCGCTGAGTTGCTGACGAAGGCTCAGGCGCAGACGCACCGTAAGTTTGCCTGTCGGGCTGACTTCGACGCCGTTTGACACAAGGCGAATTTCGTAAGCGTCCTTAATTTCGCCCTTGCCCACCGCGTTTGCCAGTTTGTCCGTCAGGGGGATTTGACTTGTAACCAGTTTCACGTCCAGCGTAACGTTGCCGGGCATATCCGTTTCCGAAGTTACGTCAACGTCGCGTTCGCCGCCGCTCGGGACAGCGTTCCAGCGGTTTACCGTGCCGACGGGCAACACGAAGTCGTCAATGGACAGCAGACTGAACCACATTTTGCCGTTGCCGTCCAGGTAAATGACGTCGGAATTGCGGTCGTAGGTAAACGCAACGCGGTAGCCGCCGTTTTTTGCGCCGTCCTTTAGGGCAAAACGGAGGGTCATCACCTTGCCCGCGCCGTAACAGTTGTTATCCGACATCCATTGAAACACGGTTTTGTCCGTTTCCGCACCCGACGTAAACAGGTTCATGTCCCGAAGCGCGTCGCCTGCCGTGTAGCCGACGTAGGTCAGCGCGGTTTTGTCGTACTCCAGGTTAAGTTTCATCACGGCAACGCCGTTGTTGGCAGTCATGTTTACGTCCACAAGCAGGTTTCCGCTCTCGTCCTTGCCTGCGTAGGAAAGGGCAATTACGGGGCCTTGTTCACGCAGTGCAACGCGCCAGTAGCCGTACAGTGTAAGGTTGTATTCGGGCATAACGTCGCCGGCAAACTTCTGCGTGTAGTACTTGTCGGTGTACCAGCCCACAAAGGCGTATCCCTCACGGCTCATCTGCGGAAAAGTAAGCGTTTGGTTGTAATTTTTTGTATACGTATATGTTTTTTGCGCAACGTCGCTGATGTCGTCCGCCACGTAGAAGTCCACAGTGTAACTTTTGGCAATGGTGTCGAACACAGGCTCAAACACCACTTCGTCCGCCTTGTCCGAAGCGACCTGCTGCCACTTTCCGCCAAAAATGTAGGTGTACTTGCTGTCCTCGGGACGAGTGGGTTCCTTGCCGGCGTAGGCAGGTGCGGGCGTACCGTAAGCCACCCTGACGCTTCGCCACAATTCCGTACCGTCGTAGTTGACAAACACGTAGTAGAAGTCGTCTTTGGTCACCGTCACCGTTCCGTCAACGGTTGCGACGGGCTGCTTCTTGCCGATGTCGGCAAGGGTGTTGTCGGGATCTACGCGCACCGCCACGGTAAAGTTGTCGGCGGCAGATTCCATCAATCCCTCAAACACCAGCGTGACAAGCACGCCTTCGGACTTGTCCGGCACCATGCCGACCCAGTTGAACAGCGGTTGATTGCGATCGATGTTGTAGTCCAGCGTGTGAGATTTCAGCGCAGTGCCGCGGCGCACTTCCACCAGTTTTGCCGCGTCAAGGTCGTACCCCAGTGCCATGCGCAACGAAACAAGACCACTGTTACCCGTCAGAGTGACGTCCACTTCGAAGCGTTGACCGCGGTGAATGGTTTTGCTTTGCACCGTCACGGTCGGGGCGGTTTCGGCTTGCGCGCCTACAATGCCTGCAAAAAGCAACGCCGAAACAAGCAGCAACACGGCAACCAACATTGCCTTATATTTAGTTTTGCTTTTAGTTTTACTCATGATTTTTCCGTGCCGCACTTCCGCGCGGACTTTTATTTTTACCGTTTGCTTGCCTTGACGGCGAGAAGTACCACAAACACAATTACCACCGCCACGCATGCGCAAACAATGCCTGCCGTTTTGCCGTCGATTGCAAAGGGCACTTCCGTGTCAATCTGCACGTTGCTGCTGCCGTCCACCGTAATGCGAGCCGCCTGCACCGTAACGGGCACGTCAACGTTGCCGCTTGTCAGCGCGTCCTCGCACACGAGGTTTACCTTGTACGTGCCTGCCTTTGCGCCGTCGTTCAGTTTGAAGTACAGCCGCATAAGCATGCCCGTGGTTGCGTTTTTGCTGCCCGGTCCGTACACAAAGCGGACGTTGTCCACTTCCGTATCGGTGCCGCTTGCAGTAAACGCAAGCCCCTTCAACGCCTCGTTCCAGTTGAGCGCGCGAACGTACGTAAGTGCCGTTTCGTCGTACTCCAGGCGCAGTTTAAGCGCGGTAAGCCCCACATTGCGAAGCAACACCACGTCGATGTACACGCCGTCGCTGTCGGACATTCCGCTCATCTTGACAAGGGTTTCGCCGTCGTCGGCATGCGCCGTGTCCGCCCCGAAAATCGGAGCGAACACAACCGCCGTAAGTAGCAAAATTGTAAGTAAAATCGTAATACGTTTCATTTTTTTAGCGTTTTATGCAGCCTTGCCTACGCCAAACGTCGTCGGCAAAAGCGCGTAAATTCTGTTTTCTATTTTCGTGTTTACAGCCTGTGTTTCGGCATTGCCGCCGTCAGCCTTTTCCGGCGCGACTACCGCGCCGCCAACCACCTTGTAGCCGTCCTGCTCTACCATAGCCATACGCAACGTAGCAATATCTCTGATGTCGTTTGCGCTGCCCTCTACGCCGTCAACATTGGCAACCGCCGCAAAGAAACGCACGTAACCTTCGGCAAGAGTTTTGCCTGCTTCTTCGTATTCCTTGCCTGCTTCGACAACGGTGATTTTGTAGCCGCCGACGATGTACTGACGGTACAGTACAATGTCGCTGTTGCCCACATTTCCGTCGCCGTCCACGTCACCCAGACCTATTGCCGGTTCGTACTTGGCGTAGATTGTCGTTTCCGCGTTGGGCATTGTCGTAATTGTCGTTGCAAAGTCACTGCCCGCAAAGTAGCCGCTGAACACAAGCCACCGTGCGTCGTTTGCCCGGTAGAAGTTTTCGATTGCGGTAAACGCCTTGTTTGCCATTACATTGTCGTAGGTAAACGTTTCAACAACGTTTCCGTTGTAGTAAACCACAAGCGTAAGTTTGTGTTCGCCAAGGATTTCTTCCCACTTAGCCGTCAGCAAAATGTCCGCAGTTGCGCCTGTTGCTGCAAAGTCAAAAGCCGTTTCTGCATTTTCTTCAAACCATCCAAGCAGGTTGTAGCCGTCAAATGTCAGTCCCGGCGCGCTGAATTTTTGTCCTTCAAAGCGGTACTGCTCTGCAATTTCCTTTTCGCTGTTGTCGGGCAAAGCAGCGTCAAACATTGCAAGGTAAACTGCTTTTGTCGTAAGCGTAGTGCCTTCGGCAAATACATAGTTTGTTCCGTTTGCAAGCGTTGCGATATGTTTGCCTGCTGTAAGGCTCAGGCCTTTGCTTGCTACGATAGTAATACCGTCAGCGGTAAGCGCAACGCCGTCAACGGTGGCGTCGATTGTGCCTGCAACTGCCGAGTCAAACGTTACACCGTAATGCACCTGTCCGTCGGTGGCGTAGTCGGCTTCGCCAACGGTAATCGTAATTGCCTTAATCGTGTAAGTTGTGGTAAGGTGACCCTCCGCGCCGTTGCACACAACCGTAATTACTACCGTGTATTCGCCTGCGCTTGTCAGTGTTTCGGTCTTGTAATCAAACGTTTCGCCGTTTACCGTCATGGTAATGACAGCGTTTGCCGTAACGTCGCTGTTGCTGCTGTCCTTGACGGTAATGTTGCCGTCAAAGTTAAGCGTTGTACCGTAGTAAACTTCCGTTGCAAGGCTTACAGTCACCGTAAGGTCGGCAATGTATGCCGTAACTTCAACGTCGCCCGTTGCCGTGTTGCCGCCTGCAAACGTGTAGTTGACAAATTCGTTGCCCAGCGTATACACAAGGCTGACTTTGCCGGTCAGTTCCGTCGCGCCGCCTGTAAGGTTTGCCTTGTCCAGTTCGTAGCCGTTTACTGCTGCAAAAGCGATAGTTCCGTTGACGGTATCGCCGCCGACAAGGCCGCTGACCGTTGCCACAAATTCACCGGCGTTGTTCCACACCGCTTTGCCGTCGGCACCGAATGCCTTGCGGCCGTAGCCGTTGTCCGCTGCAAAACTTACGGTAATTTCCTTTGCGTTTACGGTAACGTTTGCCGTCTTTTCTGCCGCCGCGTAACCGTCCTTCGCAGGGAACGCAACCTTAACTTGGTATGCGCCTACGTTTTTGGCTTCGGCAACTTCGATAAGTTGTTCGCCGTTCACCGTGTACCAGGTCACAACCGCTTCGCCCGTGTAATCTTCGCCGTGGGTTGTCGTGTAGGCAATGTCCTTGCCTGCGCCCACGGTAAGGCTTGCGCCCGTGTAGGTGAGAGCTACGTCATCGAGAGTAATTGTAACGCCTTTCAGCACAACTACGGTAATTGTGTTGGCTTCAACCGTTGCAACGCCGTCTGCCACGTACTCGTTGCCGGCAGTTGCCTTGACCATCATGCAGAAGTCGCCCGCGACAACTTCCGTGACGCCTGCCTTAAGCTTGTAAGTTACGGTTGCAAGTACGCCGGTCTTGCCTTCGACAACGCTTGCGACAACCTTTTGTTCGGCAAGTGTAACGTCGTTGGTTACGGTGATGTTGTTGTTTCCGCTTTCGTCGTTGCCAAACGCGTTGCCCGCCTCGACGGAAACAAGAGTAAGTTTTTCTCTGTTGTAGGCAAGGTCACCCTGCATCATGTTGATGCCCTGGTTTGCCGTAACGTTGTATGTAACGCTGAACTGTCCTTCGGCGTCGATTGCAAGGGAAGTTTGACCTTCAGCCGCAACGACGATTTCCTTGACGGTTAACTTAGCCGTGTAATCGTAGTTGCACACAGTGCAGACGTTGTTTACAATCGTGCATGCTTCCGCCACGGTAGGCGCGTCGCAACCATCGACATTGCAGGTTTTGACGTGCGTTTTCGTTCCGTCCACGTGTTTCCATTCGGAATACGCATGGGTGTGGGAAGCTGCATAGTTTACAACTATACTATATATGTATGCTCTCTTCGCTACTCCAATAGTTATAGTTTCACCAGAAGTAAGGCTGCCACTTTGAGGATACTTATACTTAGCAAACTCGCTTGTTGTAGTATAAGATACATCCGCGATTTTTAGTGTTGTATCTTTTTCGCCGAATTGTTTTGCCTTTACCTCAATACTTTCCGCATTTTTAGGAACAACAATAGAAAATGAACCCGCCACCTTACTTGTACCAAGTTTAATACCATTATCACCTACATTATATACCTTGACAACTGCTTTCCAATCCAAGGTGCTAGTATTTGCGATATCCTTTGCAGTATAACTCTTTTCACTACTTATATCGGCGCTTTCATTGTTCGCTTTGTCTGGATTAAGAATATATTCCACACTACTTTGCGCTGCATTTGCCTTTGTGCCGGCAACGGGCATGATTGTCAACGCACATGCAAGCGTGAGAACCAACGCGAGCAATGCGCACAACAACGTTTTGTTTGTTTTTGTCATTTTCTTCCTCCTATTTTCCAAGGTCCGCGACCTTTTTTACTATTTTGCACCCATGCCGCTACTACCTACCAACCCGCCCTTGCCATGCCGTGCGGGCGGTCGGGGAAGCGGCGCTGTGGGGGCACTCTTAAAGCGTTGACGAATACGCACATACGACAATGTTTAATGCCTGTAATACAGTCATTGCCACAAGCGACTTAAGACGAGCGGAACCCTTTCGGGGGATTGGCACCCGAGCGTGCACGATTAGAAAAACAGCCTGATTTACTTGATTGTTTTCCGTCGGCGGCTTGCAATGACATAATTTGATAAAGGCTTTACAATGGCGCTTCCGCGGAGATGTTTCGACTTCGCTACGCTTCGCTCAACATGACATAATATAAATTGGCGACAAAACGTCTTTTTTCATTGCCAATTACCTGTTGCAACACTTTCTTACTACGTCCGCCGAAGTTGGCACACTTGAAGTATGCAAGCCGATTACAAACGGTTAGTAAGTGTTATCGGGGGTGGCGAGGTGTTACCAATAAAGGGACATCGCCGCGAGCCTGCGGTTGGGAAGCGTACCTACCACTAAGCCACAATAGGCGAAGCGGCGCGAGGC
>DPQS01000015.1:29351-33502 GCA_003537755.1 Clostridiales bacterium
ATTCCTCGACAGGACCCCTTACATAGTCCGCTTAACTTCGGCGCCCTTTTCACAATGGCGTTTCCGCAAACGAAAAAACCGCAACAGATGACAAATTGTCCTTGTCACCCCTTGCGGTTGATGTCAATGTGTGCAGTTGTAAAATAAGAGTCAGCAAAACCTGCGCATATTTGTGCGCATGCAAACATACTTGTGCCGTTGTGTGCAACAAGTGCAGTAGTCATTGCTCCTCTCCCCAAAGCATTGCCAAGCAATACAAACGTATATTATAAATTACATTGTATTTACTATTACAGTATACGTTGAGCGGGAGCAAAAATCAAGCGAATTGCCGACATTTGACGAATTTTGTCGAATTTCTTTTGCAAAACGGACAGCGCGCCGCCCGGATTGCGACGAAATCAGTCGTTTAGCAGGTACAGCACCGCCATGGCAACGGCGACGTAGCAGGTTTCGCGTTCCGCCGCTATGCTGTATTCGTAATCCTTGACGCCGATGTTGTCCACAACCTTGCGGCTGCCGAGAAGCGGACAGTTGAGACGGGCGCGTTCCAGGTAGTCCTGCAAAATGCCGCCTGCCGTGCCGTAGTACTTGACAGGGTCGGAATACGCGCTGAGCCCCAGGTCGACGACGGCGTCCACACCGCTGAATGCCGCAACGGCGTTGTCCAGCACTATGCCGCGGCGGCGCGTAACAAAGTCGTCGGCTGGCAGATACCACACAAGCGTGCTGTTGAACAGTTGCAGACAGTGGATGAGTTCGTCCACCTTGTTGGCGTCGCGATTGCCCACCGCAAGCACCGACAGATTGCCCAGCCCGTCCGCCTTGACGGACAGCGCAAGAAGGTTGGCAAGCACGCCGATGGGGTCGTAACGTCCCGAGCCGCCGTTTACCACGCTGCAACGCGCCTTGGCGGCGAAACTTTTGGCAAGATTGTCGTTTTCACAGGAAACAACCACAGTATTTACGCCCATATCGTCAAAAAGTTGGCAATGTTCCAGCGGTTCTTCCGTGCCGAACACGGGCAATGCCGTACCCGACAGATACGCCGTGGCAAGAGAAACCCCCGTACTGGAAGCGCAGGGCTTGTTCCACACGCCTGCAACCACCTTGCCTGCAAGTTGCGGTCCCTTTTTGAAGGATGACAGCACTATGCGGCGCATTTGCCCGGCGATTTCCAATATGTGGTTGATTTGTGCCTTGTCAAGCGACGTAAGCGACAGTAAATTTTTCATTGTTTTTGCTCCCGTTGTATTTTGCGAGATTTTGAGTTGGATAGACTACATTTTTGTCGATAAAAAACGCATACGTTGCGATTTTTTTGTTACAAATTACGTTACTACTCCTGTTCGGGCGGAGTGAGCGCAGACGGCTCGATGTCGTCAAGCACGCGGGCAAAGTAGTCGGGCATCGGCGCGGTAAATTCCATTTGTTGACCCGTGCGCGGATGTACGAAGGACAACTTCCACGCGTGAAGCAACTGCCCCCTGAGCCCCCACTTTGCGTCCTTGTGCCCGTAGGTAACGTCACCGACAACGGGATGACCCAGCACTTTCGCCGCGTGTACGCGTATCTGGTGGGTGCGCCCCGTCTTGAGTTCAAACCGCACGTAGCAGTAGTTTCGGTAGCGGCGCAGTACGTGGTAGTAGGTAAGCGCGCTTCTGCCTCCCTCGACGACGTCCATTTTTTTGCGGTCGCTTTTGCTTCTGCCTATTGGCTTGTCCACAAAGCCGTCGTCAAGTTTCAGATTGCCTTCCAGCAGCGCAAGATAAATGCGGCGGCACGTCTTGACCTGTATCTGACGTTGCAATTCCACGTGGGCAAAGTCGTTTTTCGCAACGACCAGCAAGCCGCTGGTGTCCTTGTCCAGCCTGTGCACAATGCCGGGGCGCAACACGCCGTTGATACCTGACAAATCGTGCACGCAGTACAACAACGCGTTGACAAGCGTACCGGTGTAAATGTTGCTTGTGGGGTGCACGATCATGCCCTGCGGTTTGTTGATGACGGCAAGGTCCTCGTCCTCGTACACAATGTCCAGGGGGATGTTTTCCGCCTTGATGTCCAGGGGCGCGTCGTCGGGAAGAGTTACCGAAACTTCGTCGCCTACCGCCACTTCCTCGGCGCACTTGGTGACAACTTTGCCGTTGACGGTAACGCCGCCGCTTGCGATAAGTTTCTGCGCGTGGGTACGCGTAAGACATGCGACGTTGCCTACAAACACATCCAGTCTGCGGCAGTATTCGTCACAAATTTCGCATACCGTTTTCATTTTTCGCCACCGTTTTTGCCGTTTTCCGCTTCTTCGGCGGCGTTGTCTGCGTTGCTGTTTTGCACGGCATTCCCGCCCGTTTCGGCGGTGTTTTGCAAGTCGTTTGTCCCTTCGCCGCTATTTTCCGTCGCGTCATTGTTGCCGTCGATTGCGGCACCTTCGTCGTTGCCGGTTTGCGTTTTCGTCGTTTGTCCGTCGGCGTTTTCGTCACCGTTTGCCGCCGCGCGTTCCTCGATGAAACCGTTGACAAGCGAATCGGGGTCAAACACCACTATCGCCAGCACCGCCAGCACCACGCCCACCGTCAGAAAACTGTCGGCGACGTTGAATATCGGCGGAAAAATCGAAAAGGAAATGAAGTCGCGCACCTTGCCGCTGAAAAACGTGCCGTCAGTGCACACAAAAGCGCGGTCGATTGCGTTGCCGATTGCTCCGCCAACGATAAAGGCAAATCCCACCTGTCCGCACACGCTGCGACTACGCGCACGCACAAGAAAATAGGCGTACAGCGGCGTTGCGGCAACCGTGATGATAAAAAACATGATGTCGGAGGCGCGCCCCTTGAACATGCCGAAAATCGCGCCCTCGTTGTATGTGGCGGTAAAACGCAAAAAGTCGCCCATTACCTTGACGGACTTGCCCTCGGTTGCCCCCAGAAGCCCGTCGAAAATCCACAGTTTTGTAAGTTGGTCTGCCAGTATGCACACCGCGATTACCGCAACGTAAACGGCAATGTACACAGGCAATTTAAGTATCTTCTTTTGTTTCATAGCGTTACTTGTCAAATGTAAAAATGTCCTCTGCGTCGGGTTGGCTGAACACGCGCGAAGTTTTTGCCTCGGCGGTGCCCATTATGGCGCGCTTTTGCAACTTGCGGTAGTAGGGAACGAGCAGAAGCAGGCACACCAGGCTGAGCCCCAGCGCGACAAGTTTCGGGTACAGGCGCGTGTACACCAGGTTGAGATTTACCAGTTGATTGACGGCATTGTCGCAAACGGCGGCAAAATCGCTGTCGGCAAAAGTTGCCGCTATGCCGCTGATGACTGCGTTTGTGCGTGTGACCGCTTCCGCGCCGACAAAGTTGTCAAGGCTTGCAAAGTTGTCCGACGACGTGTTCATTACGCAACGATTTGCGTTTGCACTTTCGGCGTATGCCATGCCGTCGTAGTTTCCGCTGAAGAAAAACGCCACGGGAATGCCCGCCAGACGGAAAGGCGTGTGGTCGCTGCCCTGAATTGTTTCGTAATAGCCGTATCCGTACACGTCGTAACCGTTGGTCATTACACCCTTGCGGTAGGGCTTTTCGGCAATGCCGTCGACGTGCGACTTAAACAGGTCGGCGATGTCGGTGGACTTGTTTTCGCAATGCAAGTACAGTTTGTCGCCGAACACAAGGCTGTCAAGGTTTATCATAAGCGCGGTGCGTTGTTTGTCGGCTTCGCTCATACCGTTTACGTAGCCGTAGGAGCCGACTAATCCCAGCTCCTCGCCGCCGAACGCCACAAACACAAGGTCGTAGGGTACAAAACGGCTGCCCGTCGCAAACGTTTTGAGAAGCGTGTACAGCGCAGCCACACCGAAGGCATTGTCGCCGACGCCGTTGCTGCCGCTCACCGCGTCATAATGTGCGCCGATAATGATCCGTCGGTCGGTATTCGGGTTGTCCAGTTTGCAGGACAGGTTGAACACCGCACGGTCGTAACCTGAAACACGGTCAATTGCCGACGGAGAAGTTTCGGGGAGCAGCTCGTCAAACCTGGTTTTAAGCCAGTCGGCGGCAGCCTTTTCGGCAATTTCGCCGCTTCGGTTTGGGCAAGCCTCGACAAATTGCTTAGCAAACAGATATATCGGGTCGTTTTTGTAATCGGCACTCGCCGCA
>DPQS01000015.1:33667-33860 GCA_003537755.1 Clostridiales bacterium
TAATCGGCACTCGCCGCAGGTACGGTTTCGGCACAAGCCGCAACACCGCAAAAAGCAAGGGGCAGAGCGCAACAAATTGCCGCAAGAAGGGCGAGGCATAAAATACGTTTCACAGCAGCACCCCCAACACGACAAGAAGAACAGCCACGGCGACAACGCATGCCTTGGCGTAAGTTACGGTAGTTACGTCGTT
>DPQS01000015.1:34045-34534 GCA_003537755.1 Clostridiales bacterium
AAGTACAGTTTTGCCGTAACCTTGAAAAAGGCAAACCCCACGCCCAGCGTAACCACTATCGGCGAAAGAGTGGTAATCCAAACCGCCGCCACGGGGAAAAACCACGCAAACAGGTTGATTGCGCCGCACAGCAACATGCCTGCGGACAGAAACAGAAACACAACCACACAGTATTCCGCAACGGGCAGAGAGTGAATTTTGGACAGGTTGATAAACACGTTGACAAGCGCAGGCACGATAAATTGCAGTATCACACCCATAATCGCCGCCGCAAGTAGCGACAACGGCAGATTTGCTTCCGTCGTGACAAGGTACGACGCCTGCAAAAAGCGTTGCCAACTTGCAAACACGTAAGTAAGGATAAACAGCACCCTGCACAGCACGTTTGCCATTCTGAAATTTTGTCTTAGTTTACTGAACACTTATTTTTTCTCCGTTTCGGGAATTGTTTTGAATTTTTTAATACGTAGGGTTAATTTCGCCATCACT
>DPQS01000072.1:0-6877 GCA_003537755.1 Clostridiales bacterium
CTGAATTTTTGCAAAAGAAAAACCCAAATCAAACACTTTCGTATTCGATTTAGGTTTTGATTGGCGGAGAGAACAGGATTTGAACCTGCGGAGGCTGTTAACCTCGCACGCTTTCCAAGCGTGTGCCTTAAACCGCTCGACCATCTCTCCGTATTAAGTTTCTTCCGCTTTTGCTGTAGCGGTAGCGCAAGTCAGGTTTCTGTTGCAAATTGACTGCTTTGGCATGTCATGGCGACATTCGGCGGTGCAAAAGTTGCATATCAAATTTCACTTGCCCAAGTATTTTAGCAAATTATGAAAAAATAGTCAATGATATTCGCTAACTTTTTTGACGTGCAGTCAAAAGCATATTATTTTTGATTTTTTTCTGCAAATTTTTGTGAAAGCGATTTATGCCGGTGGTTAACTTTGCCATCACGGACAATATCGGAATATTCTTTTCCGCAGAGAAGTCGTAAGTACGGCGGTAAGCTACAGTGACGGTACAAGCCTCATCGCGAGGGTGTATTTTTGTTCGCAAACACCCTGAATAATTGAAATAATCCAATTCCAAAGGTGCAAAACGCTTTTACTTGCGTGCTTGTGTTTGCTTGTTTTGGTAATGTTTCGTCGGTGGCGAAAGCGGTGCAGACAAGGCTTTTGCACTTAACAAAATCCGTGTATGGTGTTTTCGCTCGCCGTGCTGTTCCAATCAAAAAAAAGTTGCGTCGGCGCAGTCGGCCCTATCCCAAAAATTTACGTCTGCTGTTACATAACTCGGTCATAAAACTGCGGTCGAGTTCCGTAAAGTTGTATCCATGCGGATAAATCAGCACGTCCTTGTACACCTTGTTTTCGCCCGGAAAAGGCAATTGTACAAGTCCGTAGCGGTCCAGCGTTTCCTGCGGCACGGGTGACACAAGCATAAATGTTTCGGGGTTGGCACTAAGCACGTCAAACTGGCTGGCACGCTCGTACACAAAAATGCGACGGCTTACGTCCTCGGGCAGTTCTTCTTTCCTCAGTTCCGCCATAGATACCGACGGCACATAAGGGTCGGCGTGCGCAACCTCGATGTAGTTTGTCAGGTCGGCGGCGGTGGGGTTGTCTATTTCCGCAAGGGGGCTGTCCTTGCTTGTAATCAGTACGTGGCAAAATTCCGCAACAAGTTCGTATTCCAATCCCTTTTGCTCAAGCATATCCTTAAAATACTTGTCGTAACGCGCGGCGTAGCGAATGATGCCCAGTTTGTAGTCGCTGTGCACGATGTTGTTTATTGCGCGCAGAGCGTTGGTTTCCTTGTAGTACACCTCGCATTGTTCGCGGTCGCTCAACTTCTTGCTGAATTCCGCAAAGGCGTGCGAAATGTAACTTGCCCTCGGCACGCTTATGCAAAACACCGATTTGCCCGACCTATTTTCGTGGAACATATCCTCTATTTCGTCTATGTGGCGCAGTACGCTTTTTGCCTGTTGTACCAGCAATTCGCCGTCGGGGGTCAGCACAATGCCCTTTGCCGAACGATCAAAAATAACAATTCCCAGTTCCTTTTCAAGGTCTTTTATCGCGCGGCTGAGGTTAGGTTGCGCCACGTAAAGCGCTTCGCTTGCTTTGCTTATCGAGCCGTATTTGGCAATTTCCACGGCATATTTAAGGTGTTGAATATTCATAATTACCTCTTTATTTGACCTTGTGTTGTTCGGGTCGAGCGTCATTTATTGGACTTTTTACAATTTTCGACTAAATTATACCAACATTTTTGCGGTAAATCAAGCAAATTTGGCTTAAAACGCCTGTTTTATATCAATTTTGATATGTCTTTCGACCAAAATAGTATTTGCAAAAAATCGATTATATCGATATAATTGTATCGATAACAAAAGCGGCGAGGGAAAGCCACGTTTCCGGCGTTTCCGTTGTCGGTTGTCTTGCGTACGTGCTGTCCGCTACCACGGAGGTTGCAAGCGCAGGTGACAATACTCACAAACACATTTACACACAAAGGAGTTTTGCAAATGAACACTGCCGACAAAATCCCGGTTTCGGTGCTCAACAGATTGCCCGATTACCTTCACTTTGTCAAATATATGTCCAAGGCGGAATATGTTTCGTCCGCAGCCGTTGCCAAGGCGTTGAACCTCGGCGAAGTGCAGGTTCGCAAGGATTTACAGATGGTAAGCGGTGCAGGCAAACCCAAGGTAGGGTACGTGCGCACGGAACTTGTTTCCCATCTCGAAGCAGCCCTCGACATTCACACGCCCGTAAGTGCGGTGCTGGTAGGCGTCGGACACCTCGGCAAAGCCTTGCTGTACCACGACGGCTTTGCGGAGTTCGGCATAAACATCGTGGGCGCGGTTGACATCGAGGACAAGCCGTTGCATGGCGGTCGCAAGGTTATTCCGCCAAGCGCGCTGAACGAATTTTGCCACGACAACAACGTTACTATCGGCATAATTACCGTCCCCGAAAGTCAGGCGCAAATCGTTGCCGACGAACTTGTTGCGGCAGGGGTCAAGGCAATCTGGAATTTTGCCCCGACGGTACTTAAAGTGCCCGACGACATAACGGTCAAAAACGCCAACCTCGCGAGAGAACTTGCCGTGCTTGCGGTGACAGGAGTGCGCGGATAAAACCGACCATGTGACAAAGACGAGCAATACAAAATTTTCGACATTGTATTGTATGGACTTGTCAATAATAAAAATAAAGTTTATAATTAGAAAATAGTAACCAGGCAGATTGTGTTGCCCGGATATTACTGTTTTCAATGTCTTTGCCATTACGAGTGGCTCACGGAGGTATCCATGGAAAGAATCGTAGACAATGTACAGGCATTGGAAGAAAAAATCGCAGAGGTGCGTGCGGCGCAAAACAATTACGCAACCTACACGCAGGAGCAGGTGGACAAGATTTTTCTCGCCGCCGCGCTCGCCGCAAACAAAATGCGTATTCCTTTGGCGAAACTTGCCGTAGAGGAAACGGGCATGGGCGTGGTTGAGGATAAAGTAATCAAAAACAACTACGCTGCGGAATACATCTACAACAAGTACCGCGACACAAAAACATGCGGCGTAATCGAAGAGGACAAAGCCTTCGGTATACGCAAGGTTGCCGAGCCTATCGGTCTGATTGCCGCGGTTATACCGACGACCAATCCGACCTCGACGGCTATTTTCAAGACTTTGCTCGCTCTCAAAACGCGCAACGGAATTATCATCAGTCCGCACCCTCGCGCTAAAAAATCCACGATTGCGGCGGCAAAGGTAGTTCTCGACGCGGCGGTTGCGGCAGGTGCGCCGGAAAATATTATCGGTTGGATTGATGTCCCCAGCCTTGACATGACCAACCTTGTAATGAAAGAGGCTGACATTATCCTGGCAACGGGCGGTCCCGGTATGGTGCGTGCGGCGTACAGCAGCGGCAAACCTGCGTTGGGCGTCGGTGCAGGCAACACGCCCGCAATCATTGACAGCAGTGCCGACATCACGCTTGCCGTCAACAGCATCATTCACAGCAAAACTTTCGACAACGGTATGATTTGCGCTTCCGAGCAATCGGTAATCGTGCTTGCCGACGTCTACGACAAGGTGCGGGACGAATTTGCAAAGCGCGGATGCTACTTCCTTGACCCTGCGGAAACGGAACGCGTGCGCAAAACCATCATTATCAACGGCGCGCTGAACGCGAAAATAGTCGGTCAGCCTGCCGCACGCATTGCACAGCTTGCCAACGTCAATGTACCCGAAGGCACCAAGATACTTATCGGCGAGGTTGAAAGCGTTGAACTCAGCGAAGAGTTTGCTCACGAAAAACTGAGCCCCGTGCTTGCCATGTACAAGGCGGCGGACATAGAGGACGCTTTTGCCAAGGCGGAACATCTTATTGCCGACGGCGGCTACGGCCACACGTCAAGCATTTATCTCGACACGGTAACGCAACAAGCCAAACTGCAGGAATTTTACGAACGTATGAAGACCTGCCGCGTGCTTGTCAACACTCCATCTTCGCAGGGCGGTATCGGCGATATTTACAACTTCAAACTTGCTCCGTCGCTTACCCTCGGTTGCGGCAGTTGGGGCGGTAACTCCGTCAGTGAAAACGTCGGAGTGAAGCATTTGCTCAATATCAAAACCGTAGCCGAAAGGAGAGAAAATATGTTGTGGTTCCGTGCACCGCAAAAGATTTACATCAAAAAAGGTTGTCTGCCCGTTGCTCTTGACGAACTTAAGACGGTGATGCACAAAAAGAAGGCGTTTATCGTTACGGACAGTTTCCTGTACAACAACGGCTACACCAAGCCGATTGAGGACAAACTCAACGAAATGGGCATTGCACATACCTGCTTCTTCGACGTTGCGCCCGACCCCACGCTTGCATGCGCTAAGGCAGGTGCGGAACAAATGCGCGCCTTTGCCCCCGACGTAATAATCGCGCTGGGCGGCGGCAGTGCAATGGACGCAGGCAAAATCATGTGGGTGCTGTACGAACATCCCGAAGTGGACTTCATGGACATGGCAATGCGCTTTATGGACATTCGCAAGCGCGTGTACACCTTCCCCAAGATGGGCGAAAAAGCGTACTTTGTTGCAATTCCCACGTCGGCAGGTACGGGCTCGGAAGTTACGCCGTTTGCCGTAATCACCGACGAAAAGACCGGCGTCAAGTATCCGCTTGCCGACTACGAACTGTTGCCGAACATGGCAATTGTTGACACCGACTACCACATGAGCGCACCCCGTGGACTTACCGCCGCAAGCGGTATCGACGCAGTTAGCCACGCTCTCGAAGCGTATGCTTCCATGATGGCGACGGACTACACCGACGGGCTTGCGCTTAAGGCACTCAAGACAATCTTCGAATACCTGCCGCGCGCCTACGAAAACGGTCAGACCGATGTTGAAGCGCGTGAAAAAATGGCAAACGCGGCTACAATGGCAGGCATGGCGTTTGCAAATGCGTTCCTGGGCGTGTGCCACAGCATGGCGCACAAACTGGGCGCGTTCCATCACATTCCGCACGGCGTTGCTAATGCGTTGATGCTGGACGAAGTGTTGCGTTTCAATGCGGCGGAAGTACCTGCGAAAATGGGTACGTTCCCTCAATACGACCATCCGCACACATTGCGCCGCTACGCCGAAGTGGCGGAGTATCTCGGCATAAAGGGCGACAACGATCACGAAAAACTGGAAGGACTTATTGCCGCGATTGACGACCTTAAAACCGTTGTCGGAATTAAGCCCACAATCCGCGATTACGTTCCGGACGAAGCGGACTTCCTTGCGCGCCTAGACGACATGACGGAACAGGCGTTTGACGACCAATGCACCGGCGCAAATCCGCGCTATCCGCTGATGAGCGAAATCAGACAAATGTATCTTGACGCTTACTACGGCAAAACATTTCACGAAAAGGCACTGCCGGGCGACAAGGTGACGGAAGAAGACGAAGCGCACGACTTCAAACAAAGTTACCGCAAACGCAAAAGCGGTGTAAAGGCGTAACGGAGGGCGACAAAATGAAACTTGACAGAGTACTTGCGGTACGAAACAACAAGACAATTTATCGCGACGGCGACGACTGCGTGAAGGTGTTCGGCGACGACTTCGCCAAGGACGATGTTCTTGCGGAAGCACTCAATCAGGCGCGCGTGGAACACACCGGGCTCAATATCCCCAAGATAAAAGCCGTAACGATGATTGACGGCAAGTGGGCAATCGTGTCAGAGTACATCAAGGGCAAAACTCTTGACAGACTTATGGCGGAAAACCCCGACAAAAAGCACGAATACATGGAAATGTTTGTGGATTTGCAAATAAAGGTACAATCCTGTACCTGCCCGTTGCTTCCCAAACTTAAGGACAAAATGAGTCGTAAAATTTCGCAAGCCGATCTGGACGCAACAACCAGATACGACCTGCACACACGCCTCGAAGGTATGCCCAAACACAACAAACTGTGCCACGGCGACTTCAATCCGGGCAACATCATCATCACCGATGACGGTACACCGTACATTCTGGATTGGTCGCATGCAACTCAGGGCAACGCTTCGGCGGATGTTGCGCGCACCTATTTGCTGTTCTGGTTGAACGGCGATATAGACGGCGCGGAAGAATATCTGGATTTGTTTTGCGCAAAAAGCGGCACCGACAAACAATACGTTCAGAAGTGGATGCCGATTGTTGCGGCAAGTCAATCGGTCAAAGGCAATGCCAAGGAGAGGGAATTTTTACTCGGCTGGGCAAACGTCGTGGACTATCAATAAATATTTTTAACTAAGGAGTAACAAAAATGGTTAAAATCAAAGTGTGTATCGGCAGTTCCTGCCACATCAAGGGTTCTCGTCAGGTGGTAGAAGAGTTGCAGTACCTTATCAACGAACATAACGTCAAGGACAGCGTGGAACTGGGCGGCACATTCTGCATGGGTCGTTGTCAGGACGGCGTATGCGTGACGGTTAACGACGAATTTTATTCCGTTTCGCCCGCTACGGTTGCGGATTTCTTTGAAAAGGAAGTACTTACGAGGATTTAGGCAATGCTTATCATTTCAATATGTGTAGGCAGTTCCTGTCATATCAAGGGTAGCGAAGCAATCGTGGAATTGTTTCAACGTTATGTCGAGGCATGTGGACTTGAGGACAAAATCGTTCTTCAAGGCTGCTTTTGTCAGGGACGATGCAACCGCGAGGGTGTAACCGTTACCGTTGGCGACGATGTGTTTACCGGCATCACGAAGGAAAACTTCAAGGAATTCTGGCAGACCAATGTGTTGCCGCGTGTGTGACCGTTCCGTGCGGCAAGTGGCGACAGGCTATAAAAGTGCGCCGAGCACGGTAATTTGTGACTACGGGACCCGTCAGGGTGTCAACTCGTTGCGAACGCGTGCTCGCTCGCTT
>DPQS01000072.1:7060-7300 GCA_003537755.1 Clostridiales bacterium
CCGCGCCCTCGTTCAGATGTCGCTACGAATTGACACCCTGCCACCCGTAATGTAATCGGTTAACCGTTTGTAACCTGTTCGCATACTTCAGTTTGGCTAACTTCGGTGGACGCAATGGCAATGTCTGTATAATGCCGTCGTCACTGTCCGCACTTAGTGTGTGCCCCCACAGCGCCGCTACCCCGACCGCCCGCCCCCGACGCGTACAAATAAGTACGCGCAATGAAATTTGCCTTGCGG
>DPQS01000011.1 GCA_003537755.1 Clostridiales bacterium
TTTTTTGACTGTGTAGAGTTAATCCCGCCATAGATAATAATTACGCAATTAAAATGGCGGATAGCTGTGGGTTAAACTTTCACGGACAGTAAGGGAAATTTATTTTATCAAAGACTTTTTCCCACACCCTTTCCCGAAAAACTTTTACTGTTTTTTTTGACTGTGTAGAGTTAATCTCGCCATAGATAATAATTACACGATTAAAATGGCGGATAACTGCGAGTTAAACTTTCACGGACAGTAAGGGAAATTTCTTTTATCAAAGACTTTTTCCCACACCCTTTCCCGAAAAACTTTTACTGTTTTTTCACGAAACAACCGCAAATAGCGTTTTTCAATCACGGCGCATTTGCAAAAGGATGTTTCCCAGTGCCGTCGCCTCGATAGGCAGAGCAACAACCTGTTTGCCCGTGTATTGTTCCGTCAACACGTTGAGAAACTTGTTTTTCGCGCCGCCGCCGACAATGTAGATTTTGTCAAATGTCTTGCCGAGTATTTTTTCCATTTCGCAAACGGCATTGCCGTAACTAAGCGCAAGACTGCGGTAAATACTTGCGTACAAATCTCCGTCGTTTTGGGGCGGATTGTCCGCAAGAAGCCGCCTTATCGCCGTTTCCATGTCGCTCGGAGCCATAAGACTTTCGTCGTTTACGTCAAAGGTCTGCGTGTACTTACTGCTTTCCGCCGCCGCGACTATGTCCGTTATTGCAACGTTCTTTTTGCGCCTGACTTCGTTTATCAGCCACATGCCCATTATGTTTTTGAGATAGCGGAAGTATCCCACGCCGCCTTCATTGCTGAAGTTTGCGGCAAGGCTTGCCTCGCTTGTGTTTGCCTGCGGCAACTTTGCCCCGATAAGCGACCACGTACCCGACGACAGCACAACGGAATTTTTGTCACAGTCCACCGCTTCGTACGCGCTTGCCGTGTCGTGTGACGCGCACAGCACCACCGTGGTTTGTCCGCCGACTTCCGCCGCAACGTTGTCCGTCAATTGTCCGACAACCGTCCCGGGCTTGCTCAGCGGCTTGAATATCTGCTCCGGCAGTCCCAGCGCGGCAATCAACTCTTCGTCGTACTGTCCGGTAGCGGCGTTTACCAGTCCGCCCGTCGTGGCGTCGGTGTACTCGTGCAACATTTCGCCTGTCAGGCGGTAAGCAAGGTACTGCGGCATCATAAGGAAGTCCGTCACCCCCGCAAGTCGCCCGTGCACCTTGTCGTCATACAACTGATACACCGTGTTGAAGGTCTGAAACTGTATTCCCGTACGCCTGTACAATTCCGCAAAAGGTACAAGTTTGTGCACTTCGTCGATGTCGTCGGCGGTGCGCTCGTTACGGTAGGCAAAACACGGCAAAACGCTTTGCTTTCCGCGCATAAGCACGTAATCCACGCCCCACGTGTCTATTGCCATGCTGCAAATTTCGCCGTATCCGGCAATTGCCACGCGCAGACCGTTTTTCACTTCGGCAAACAACGCTTCGACGTCCCACACAAGTCCGTCGTCGCTTTGCTTCATTCCGTTGGGGAAACGGTACACTTCGTCAAGTTGAATTTTTCCGTCGGCGCCTCGGTAGCCTACGATATGCCGACCGCTGGACGCACCGATGTCCACTGCAAGATAGTATTTCATATTATCATTATACACCCCTCTGCCGATGTCAAGCAAGGTTGTAAATTGACATTTTTTGTGTCGTAATTTGACTTTTTTGTCTTGTTCAAATTGACACGAAACCCAAACAAGCGTACAATTGAAGTATGCAAAACGACCTTATAAAAACATTAAGCGAAATTACCCCCGCCGAAAAGGCAATGCTTGACGACAAGGGTTTTGACAAAAGCGTGTACAATGTCGCCGCCGACTACGTAATACGAAGCGCAAGACTTCTTGGCGACAAAAACATGGTTGCGACACGGCATCCGCGGTTTTGCGAGTTTCCTTTGCACGGACACGACTACATGGAAGTAATGTATGTTTGCAGCGGCAACATCACGCACGTAATAGAGGGCAAACGCGTAAACGTCGCGCAAGGCGGACTGTTGCTGCTCAACAAACACGTACGCCACAGCATAATGCGCGCCGACAGCGACGACATCGGCATCAACTTCGTGCTGTCCGACAACCTTCTGGCGGCTGTAGTAAACAGCCACGCCAATGCCGATTTGCTGACGGAGTTTGTTGCAAACAACCTCAGAAAGGACGGCTCGGCGCAATACCTGCTGTACGACATCGGCAACGTGTACCCCGTGCGAAACCTGCTTGACAACCTGATTTACACCGTTGCATCTCCGCACTGCATCGACACACCCTTGCTACCGAAACTTGTTGCGCTGCTTCTCGACTACCTGTCGCTACACGTCGAAGACGCAATCGACGGCAGCGCGGAAACCGACCCCACGGCAAAATTCCGTCGGGCGGTAAACGACTACATCGACGGAAATTACCCCACCGCAACCCTTGACGAGTTGTCAGGCAAGACGGGGCTTAACGCACAATACTTGTCGCGCAAAATTTCCGACGTATACGGCAAAAGTTTCAAACAACTGCTTACCGAGCAACGACTGCTTGCCGCCGAAAAACTGTTTGCCGACACGTCCCTCAACGTAGACGAAGTTGCCAACGCCGTCGGCTACGAAAACGTAAGTCACTTCTACCGCGTATTTGAGGGCAAACACGGCGTAACCCCGGCGCATTGGCGCAAAAAAAACAATACGTAACGCAAATTTGATATCAACAATAGTTTTACCGTCGTCAAAAGGCGGATCAGATGTCAGACGACGTTCATTGCATGCGCAATCGAAATAAAATCAAAATAAACCGCAATCATTTGAACGCAAACGCCCCAACGGCTTGCAAAAGAATGACAAAAGATGTATAATATATACGAATCCAATCGGAGGTAGAAAAAATGAAACAAGCAATACTTGTCGTTGACATGCTGAACGATTTTGTAACAGGCGCACTCAAGTGCGACCGCGGTCTTGCAATCGTACCGCAAACAGCAAAACTGCTGGACGGTGCGCGCAAAGCAGGCGTACCCGTAATCTTTTGTAACGACGCACACCTTGCAGGCATCGACCACGAACTTATACTGTGGGGCAACCATGCAATCGCAGGCACCGAGGGCGCGGAAGTCATCCCCGAACTGCACCAATGCGACAAAGACTACGTCGTACCCAAACGCCGTTACAGCGGATTTTTCCACACCGACCTTGACCTTCTGCTCAAAGAACTGGGCGTAGACACGGTAATCATGACGGGTTTGCACGCGCACATGTGCGTTCGCCACACCACCGCAGACGCTTATCAACTGGGCTACAACATAATTGTTGCCAAGGACGCAACGGACTCCTTCACCAAGGAAGACTACGACATCGGTATCAAGTACCTGCGCGACGTTTACGGTGCGGAAATCACCGACGTAGACAGTCTGCTTGCAAGTTGGGCGAAGTAGTTTTTTTGTGATTTTTGTATAGGGTTAATTTAGCCATCACTAATAATTTTTGCGAGAGTGTCGGCGGCTAATTATGCGTTAAACGACGCTCACTGTACGTATAAAAAAATCATTGACAA
>DPQS01000005.1:0-438 GCA_003537755.1 Clostridiales bacterium
CGACTTGTCGGATTTCACCTTGCGTAGCAAGATTTCGTTTGCCGTCAGGCAAATTTCATTGCGCGTACTCACGCGCCGGGGGTGGGTGGTCGGGGTAGCGGTGCTGTGGGGGCATTTTATAAGTGATGACGTTGAGAAATTGCAATATATTCACCACCGCAACATCATGGCAACAAACAGTTGTTGACGAGTGGAAACCTTTCGGGGGATTGGCACCCGAGCGTGCACGATTAGAAAACATTTGCCGCTTCAAAGCCAATATTGCAATCGATGACTTGCAATGACATAATTTGAAATAAGCACGATACAGCCTGCTGTCTTACTACGTCCGCCGAAGTTAGCACAATTGAAGTACGCAAGACGATTACAAACAGTTAATCAACTTTATCAGGGGTGGCGAGGTGTTGTCCCTCGGCGACATCTGAACGAGGGTGCGGC
>DPQS01000005.1:656-14342 GCA_003537755.1 Clostridiales bacterium
GAGCACGCGCTCGCACGAGGGATAATACCTCGCCACCACATTACACTTGCTAACTTGCTTCGGCACCAACTCAACTCACTTCGGCGCACACTCGCCAACTCACTTTTGCACCCAATTAACAGTCTGCTCTCGAATTATATCACATCAATTTACGTATTTCAATAGTAATTTAAGCAAGTTGATATATTATATTAAATAATAATGCTTCACTGTCGTCGCTTGACTTTTTGACATTTGTGTGTTAGCATAAAATCAACAATGGGAAAGTGGGCGATTTTTCGCGTTGCTGCCGAGTCTGCGATGTTGTGCGGCAATACTTTTGCAATGGTTTGGTCTGCTACCGAAACGCTGCATTGTCTGTCTTACGACAGGTGTTTATTTGCCGCGCATATGTTGCGGCGCAGTACGTTTGCGTTGCCGATTCGGAAAGGCAGCTACCCTGACAATCCGCACTTACCTTTAAGGAGTTTAACATGATTAACGTAAGACCCTACACCAAACAGGATTACCGCTTCGTCGAGGACATTTGCATGGCTACAAGCCAACTTGCCGACGACGATAACGCAATCAATCGCGCGACGATGTGCGCAATGTACTGCGATTACTACATGGACAACGAGCCCGAGTTTTGTTTCGTGGCAACCGACGACGATACGATTGTGGGCTACATCGTGTGCGCCGCCGACTGCGACACATTTGCCGAGCAAATGGACGGCAACTATATGCCGCTTGTGCGCAAACTCAACAGCGGTGCGTACTTCCATTTTTCTGCGGAACGCAAACTGGATCAACGCTACATCAAGGCAGGCTTTACGGCGCACCTTCGCATAGACGTGCTGCCGGAATTTGCTTCGTCGGACGCGGCAGACAAGCTGCTTACCGCGTTGGAAACCAAACTTGTCGAAAGTTTTGTCGAGGGCGTGTACGTGGTGTGTCCCGCCAAGGACAAGGACACGATCGCATTTTACCAGAAGCACGGCTACGACGACATCGACTACATCAGCGGCGCGGTCGTGTACGGCAAAAAACTGTTCAGCGAGGATTAGTACGTGGCGGACAGGGATTTGTTTGGCTTTGCCACACTTACGGAAAAACAAGCCGCGGCAGTCAACAGCCTGGTGCTTGCGTATGTGGGTGACGCGGTGTGGAGCCTGTTTGTGCGTAGACAACTTGCGGCAACTACCGACTTGAAGGCAGGCGAGTTGCACAAAATAGCCTCGGGCGAGGTCAATGCGGGCGCGCAGGCGCGTCTTGCGGAAGCAGTCGCAGACAAACTGACCGAGGCGGAACACGACGTGTATATCCGCGGACGTAATGCCAAGGCGCACCACAAGGCGAAGAACCAAAGCGGCGCGGACTACCGCAAGGCAACGGGCATGGAAGCCGTCGTAGGGTATTTGTACCTCGTCGGCGATACGGCACGCATTGTAGAATTGCTGACAACGGACGCAGAACCGCAGGATTAAATCCGAGCTGCCTTTTGGTGACTTGAAAATTTTGCGGCGACAAAAGGACTGTATGGTCGGAATGTCGTCCGGAATATGGTTGCAAAGTAAGTTGTTGTGAACGCAGAAGAATACTTGAAGTAAAGAAAAACGTTGTTTTTCGACTTCTTCCCGTGCCTGCCTTTGACATGCGTACGAAATATGTACCTATCAAATCACGCCACTTATTTTGCACTCAGAATAAAAGTATTCCTCCGCCCCTCATCCCATCGTCAAAGTTTTGAGAGATAGGGTTTGGGAACGAAATCTTTTGTGAAAGTTTTCTTCACCAAGAATACCAACCTCACAAAAAAATAAAAAACAAAAACAAAAATAAAAAAATGAAAATCGAAGGAAAAAACAGCGTTTACGAAGCATTGCACTCGGACATGACGGTCAACAGCCTGATGTGCGAAAAGGGCAACGACGGTCCGATTGTGCAGTTTGCCCGTAAAAAAGGCGTAAAAATTACATTTGTAGACAAGACGGTGCTTGACAAAACATCGGCGGAAGGCAGACATCAGGGCTACATTGCCGACGTTACGGACTTCGGGTACTGCGAAATTGAGGACATATTGGCGACCGAGCATCCGTTTGTGGTGGTACTGGACGACATCAGCGATCCGCACAACTTCGGCAGCATCATTCGCGTGTGCGAGTGCGCAGGCGTGGACGGCATCGTGGTAGGGCGCAACCATCAGGTACCGGTTAACGAAACGGTTGTCAGGTGTTCGGCAGGCGCAACGGCTCACATGAAGATAGCGCGCGTAACCAATGTCAACAACGCAATAAAGCAGTTGCAGGCGGCTGGCGTGTGGGTGTATGCGCTGGATATGGACGGCGAAGAAATTACCGAAGCCAACCTGACGGGCAGCGTTGCGCTGGTGGTAGGCAGCGAGGGCAAAGGTATAGGGCGTCTTACGCGCGAACTGTGTGACGGCGTTGTAAGTATGCGCCTGTGCGGCAAGGTCAACAGCCTTAATGCGTCTGTCGCGTGCGGAATTGCCGTGTACGAAGTTGTTCGTCAACGCGCCGCGGAGGCAAAAAAGTGACAACGACAAGGGCAAACGAACAACAGTCGGAATATGCGCAAAACGAGGAATTGACCGCGCTTGTTGCCAAGGCGAAAAAGGGCGACAGCGGCAGTATCGAAAGGCTTGTAAACGACTACAAGGGGCTTATCCGCGCGCTTGCCAACAAGTTCTATTTGGTGGGCGGCGACAAAGAGGACCTTTTGCAGGAAGGTATGCTGGGACTGTTTTACGCGATAAACGGATACGAGTCGCAAAAGGGCAGCTTTCCGTCGTTTGCCAAGCGTTGCGTATCCGGGCAGATTGTGGACGCTGTAAAGCGTGACGCCGCCACGAAAAACAAGCCGCTTGCAAATTACATCGACATCACCCAATTGGAAAACGTGCCGTCGCAAAGCTCGCCGCTGGGAAGTCTGCTCAGTAAGGAATACGCCGAGCGCGTTGCCGAAGTAATGGACAAAAACCTGACCGCCGCCGAAAAACAAGTGCTGGAACTGTTTGCCGAAGGCTACGGCTACGATGACATCGCCGAAATTACTGGACGTACCTACAAAGCGGTGGACGGCGCATTGCAGCGCGCACGCAGAAAACTTGCCGCCGTGCTTGAGCGCGACTGAACGTAAAAGAGTTGCTCGGCAGACAGTAAATTCGCTTTTGCGGCGGGGTTGTACAAGTCGGTTACATATTACCGATTGTGACGAACTTTTGCATACGTATATGAAAATTCGTTACAAAAAATGATAGAAAATTTGAAAAATCGCGTTTTGCGGACAGGGAAACGACGCATTCGCGAAGGAAAATACTACTTTAATTGCTCGGTTTGCTTTGCGCGCTCGGCGCGTCAAGGCTGTCGTGCAAGGCAGGGATAAATATGAGTTACGTTGCATTGTACCGCAAATATCGTCCGCAAACCTTTGACGACGTCATCGGTCAGGACCACATAATTACCACCCTTCGCAACCAGATTTTGCACGACAAGGCGTCTCACGCATATCTGTTTACCGGTACGCGCGGAACGGGAAAAACCAGCACGGCAAAGATTTTTGCTCGCGCCGTCAACTGTCCGCACGCCAAGGAAAACAACGGCAATCCTTGCGGAACATGCCCCGTTTGCATGCAAAAGGGTGACGCTAACCTTGACATAGTGGAAATGGACGCTGCCAGCAACAATGGCGTAGACTACGCGCGCGACATCCGCGAAAAGGTGCAGTATCCACCCGTCAACGGCAAGTACAAGGTGTACATCATCGACGAAGTTCACATGCTGTCGGTAGGAGCGTTCAACGCGCTTCTTAAGACACTTGAGGAGCCGCCCAAGCACGCGCTGTTTATCCTGTGTACGACGGAAGTGCACAAAATTCCGCAAACCATTCTGTCGCGGTGCATGCGGTTCGACTTCCGACTTGTACCTACTGCAACGCTTGCTTCGCATGTCGCCGCAATCTACGACAAGGAAGGTAAGTCATACACGCCCGAAGCCGTCAACGCAATTGCGCAGGCAGGCGAAGGCAGTGTGCGTGATACCGTAAGCATTGCCGACAGATGTTTTTCCGTAACGGAAGGGCAGCTGACCTACGAATCGGTAATGTCGGTGCTGGGTGTAAGTTCAACGCAAAGTATAGGTACGCTTGCAGGGCATGTTCTGACAAACGACGCGCCAAACATACTTGCCGAAGTTGACAGACTGGTAAACGAAGGTAAGGACGTGGCAAGGCTGTCCAAGGACCTTGCCGTGTACATGCGGCAACTGCTCACCGTCAAGTTGTGTAGCGGCGCAAAGGAAATGCTGATGTTGCCGTCGGACAATTTCCAGGCACTTGCGGACCTTTCAAAGCAAACAACGGACAAAAAATTGCTGTACGCAATGGAAGTGCTTGTAAGCCTCGAGTCGCAACTGCGCTACGCATTGTCGCCGCGTATCACACTCGAAGCCGCGCTTCTGCGCATTGCGACAAGCACGGGCGAAGTTGACGCGGAAGGGCTTGATCGCAGGCTTGCACGGCTGGAACAGCAACCGGGCAACCTTAACGCAGGCAGTTTGCTTATCGTAGACCGTACAAACGCGCAGTCTATCTGGCGCGGCGTAAAGGTGGAACTGGACAAGGCTAATATGCCACTTCTTCGCGGAATATGGGAAGAAGCAAAGGTGCGTTTCGACGACGCAGGCGCGCTTGTGGTAATGGTGGAAAAGGGTTCGTACCTGCTTCTTACCAACAACTTCAAGACGGACATTCAACGCTTTGTCGCCAAAGTTTGCGATCGCAAAGTGACATTTGAACTTGTCGAGCGGGTAAACGAACAGGACGTCAACAGACAACTGGAAAACCTTGGCAGTAACGTGAAATTTGAAGAGCCCGAGCGACGGCAGTAAAAAGCAAATGTGACGAAATTTTGTATACGTATATGAAATTTCGTGACAAATTTTGTCAATATAAACAATTAAAACCATTACAAGGAGAACAGAAAATGGGTAACAAATACGGATACAACGGAGCTGGCGGCGGCGTAAGAGGCGGCGGTGGCGGCTTCGACATGAACAGCCTTATGAAGCAGGCGAAGCAAATGCAACAAATGATGGAGGACGCTAAAAGCAAACTGGAAGAAATGGAACTGACCGGTACTGCCGGAGGCGGACTTGTGGAAGTCGTGGTAAACGGTCAGCGCACGGTGTTGTCCGTCAAAATCAAGCCCGAGGCTTGCGATCCCGACGACGTGGAAATGCTGGAAGACCTTATTCTTGCGGCAATCAACGACGCTTGCGCCAAGGCTACCGAAGCGGAAAACGAACTTATCCCTGCAAACGTGAGAGGCATGTTGTAATCCGATGGCAAACTACATTCAACCAATCGAACGGCTGATAGGGCAATTTTGCCGTCTGCCCGGCGTGGGTGCAAAGACGGCTCAACGCTACGCACTGACCATACTTGCCATGTCCGACGAGGAAGCGCACGAATTCGCGCAGGCGGTAATGGACGCCAAAACTAACGTAAAGGTTTGCAGCGTGTGCGGCAACTACACCGACACCGACCCCTGCCACATCTGCGCAACGCGCGACAACGGCGTGATTTGTGTGGTGCAGGAAGCAAAAGACGTAATTGCCATCGAACGTCTTGGCGAGTACAAGGGCGTTTATCACGTGCTGGGCGGCGTACTCAATCCGCTTAAAGGCGTGGGGCGCGACGACATCCGCCTTGCCGAACTGTTCAAGCGACTAAGCGGCGACGTACGCGAGGTGATACTTGCCACCGATACGTCAACCGAGGGCGAAGCGACGGCAACATACATAGGGCGTTTTGTCAAGCAGCTCGGCATAAAAGTTACGCGCCTTGCACAGGGCATAAGCGTCGGCAGTGAGTTGCAGTACGCCGACGAAGTCACTTTGTCAAGGGCATTTCTCAACCGTAAGGAAATCTGACACCGATATCGACAAAACACCGCAAAGGGTTTGTTGCCCTCTGCGGTGCTTTTTGTTAGTTGTTAATTTTTTTGTTAATTATGCTTTTGTATTACGGCTTCCTGAGTTTTGCGTTTGCTTGTTACTTTTTATTTTTGTGCCTTTTTTGTGCAATCGCGCAAATTACAGTTCGTAATGCAGCGGATAGGTGAGGTAGTGTATTTCCTCCAGTTCGTCTGCCGTCACGTAGCCTGCGGGCGCGTTAATAAGCGACGGAATGCGGTTTACGATTGTGGCGCAGGTGTGCTCAACCGTGGCGGGCTTCACAACGTGGTATTCTACGTTTGGTTCGCCGGTAATCTTCCAGTCGCACATATCGCCGTCGCCCTTGTCGTACACTTTGCCGATGGTTTCTTCTTCGATGGTTATGCCCTGCATTGTTTCGATCGTGACTACCGCCGACATGCCGATACAACGTCCTGCCTTGATTTCCTTGCCGAGCGTGTCGCTGTAAATGTCCTTCTTGATGATGTAGGGCACGTTTTTCTGCTCGATTGACTTGATGGTAAGTCCAAGTTTGTTGCAGATTGCTTCGGCGGCGTTCCACGCGTAGGAAGGTACTACTTCCGTCGGGTGAGCCAGCGTGTTTTCAAATTCTTCCTTGGTCAGGTCGCAACCGTGAGCCTGTGCAAGAGCAAGTCCGTACTCGTCCACGTTGTAACTGTACGCGCCTTTAATCTTTTTGATGGTGTGGCAGCCCGCCGACGCAAGCGCAACCATGTTGATCCAGAAGATATCCTGCATGCCGCTGCCCGTTACTGTGCAGCCGTGTTCTTTGGCAAGGGCGTCCAGTTTGTTGGTAAGTTGCGCCGCCGTTGTCCAGGGGTAAATTGCTTCTTCGCAAGTGGTGATGACGTTGATTCCGCGCTTAACGCACTTTTCCACGCACTCGTAGATGTCCCCGACAAAACTGAACAGCGTGACTATTGCAACATCGGCATCGCATTCGTCAAGCACTTTGTCGGCGTCGTTGCTGATAAGCACGCCGGTTTTTATTCCGAGAGAGGCGAAATCGCCGACGTCCATACCGACAACTTTGGGGTTTACGTCGATTGCGCCGACAATTTCCGCTCCCTTTTCGTGCAGATAGCGAAGGATATAAGTAGACATCTTTCCGCATCCGTACTGAACTACTCTGATCTTTTTCATAACGCACCTCTCAAAAAATATTTTGATACGCTTTGTATCATAGACATTATAGCAGGTTTTTATAAGTAAAAAAAGGTGTTTTTGAAAAATAATAAAAAATTTTTATGGATTGTCTGACGTTCAAAACCCTATGTATTCCACGCCGATAAGCAAAATTTCGTTTATTTTCGGGTTGGAAAGACGGTATTTTACTATTTTGCCGTTTCGTTCCGCCGAAACTACGTCAAGACTGCGCAAAAGGCGCAACTGGTGCGAAACGGTGGTCTGGTTCATCTTGACAAACTCGGCAAGGTCTGTCACACACAGCGGACTTATTGCAAGCGCGGACAGCAGTTTGACACGTGACGGATCGGAAAGTAGTGCAAAAAAAGCGGCAATTCTGGCAACCGATTTGTTGTCGGGCAGGTAGCAGTCCATGTCATCCATTACTTGCGGTGTGGCGTTGAGCATATTTGTTCCTCCGTGGCATAAAATGTAATTGTGCAGATATGTGCATATCCGACATCGACATCATTGTAAACCATGCATAACGGCGACTTTTGACGCATAATGTAAATTAGTCGCTTATTTTGTCAAATCAAAGGGGAAAAATATGAATATTACCGGAAGTTTGCTGTATTTGTTGCTGTTGTACGCCGTGCTGGACAAAAACGGAAAACTGTCCACGACTACGGGGCTGGTGCTTGCGTTTGTGATACTGCTGTTCAATTGCTACGCGGGGCGTTGCTGCAACTCGCGCAACAATGTAAGCACGCAAAGCGGAAACACTTTCAATATCTTAAACGGTTTTTAATGTTGTTTCGCCCCGTCCTGAGGTAAAAAACTCCCGAAAAATTTTTGTCGGGAGTTTTTTTTTATTCAAAACACGGCTTTACCTTGCAAGGTTGAACCGTTTTTTATTGTCGGTTGAAAAATCGCAAAATCTATTTACTAACAGTCAAAAGTGTTGTACAATATAAGCATGGAAGTACTTCTTAAACATGACGAAGTCGTCGAGGATCTTTGCTGCGACGGGCTTAGTCTTATTCAAAGCAGAAACGAATATCGCTTTACCACCGACGCGGTGCTGCTGGCAAACTTTTGCCGCGACTTGACGGGCAAAACATGCGTTGAGTTTGGCACGGGCAGCGGCGTTATTGCCATTCTGGTTGCGCACAAAAAACACCCCAAAAAGGTGATTGCAATGGAAATTCAGCAGCAACTTGCCGACATCGCCACGCGCAACATGCAACTCAACAACCTTGAAAACACCGTCAGCGTTGTGTGCGACGACCTCAAAAACGCCGCAAAATATGTGACAAATCCCGTAGACGCGGTGGTGTGTAATCCGCCCTATCGCAGGGTCGGCAGCGGCGAAATGCAAAAGTTTGACCACATTGCAATGTGCCGCCACGAGATAAGCGCAACGCTTGCCGACATTGTGGCAACTGCCGCAAAAATTCTCAACAATCGCGGCGCGCTGTGCATGGTACATCAGTCGTCGCGCCTTGCGGAAATCTGCGAAGTGTGCGGCGCAAACAAACTTGTAGTCAAGGAAATCGTCCCCGTTTGCCCCCGCCCCGACGTAGACCCCAACCTGGTGCTTGTGCGCGCCGTTAAGTGCGGCGGTCAGGACTGTGTGTTGTCCGCGCCGTTGTACGTTACAGACAAGCACGGCGAATACACCCCGGCGGCAAAAGCGTGGTACGGTACGGAACGTGTTGTCGGCGGTAGTGGCGGCAGCGAGTGCGCGGACGACATCGACCCCGATTGCCCGTTTGACAAAAATGCAAATTCAGAGGAAAAATAATGGTTTACTTTGTTGCTACGCCAATCGGCAACCTGTCGGAAATGTCCTATCGCGCGGTAGAAACGTTGAAGTCCGTCTCGGCGATTTTTTGCGAGGATACGCGCCACAGCGCGATTTTGCTGCGCGAATACGGCATCGAAAAGCCGACATACAGTTACCACAAGTTTAACGAAAAAGCAAGCCTTGACTTCGTGCTGGATTTTTGCAGGCGCGGTGAGGACATCGCGGTGATTTCCGACGCAGGTATGCCGGGTATCAACGACCCCGGCAACATACTGGTAAACGCGCTTCGCGAAGCAGACCTGCCGTACACCGTGGTCAGCGGACCATGCGCAATGGTAAACGCATTTGTTATCAGCGGTTTTCAGCCGCCCTTTACCTACTACGGATTTTTGCCCGAACGCAAAAAGGACCGTGACGCCATGCTGGAAGGCACCGTCGGTACGGCAATTTTTTACCTGTCGGTGCATGACATAAAGGAAAATATGGCTTACCTTTGCGACAGGCTGGGCGACCGCGAATGTTGCCTTGTAAAGGAACTTACCAAAAGCCACGAGCGCGCGCGTTTTTGCAGACTGTCCGACGTGATAGAGGACGACCGCGGCGAGTTTGTGCTGGTTGTCAATCGCGCCGAGAAGGAACAAAATCCCCTGTGCGCATTGACGGTAGACGAGCACCTCAGGTACTACACCGACGGCGGCATGAGCAAAAACGAAGCGGTGAAGGCGGTCGCCAAGGATCGCAACGTACACAAAAACGAAATTTACAAACTGACAATAAAATAGTTTTGAAACGGCAGGCTTCGACCTCGCCGTTTTTTTTGTTTTTCTGTACTTTAATTATCTGTTTTTCTGCTCTGTTTGAGTCAAAAATTTTATAAATGATTTCGTAATTTTGTTGTAAGGCTTCGATTAAATGCTCTTTGTAAAATTATGTCATCCTGAGCGCAGTCGAAGGATCCCCCGGAAGGGTACCTATCGTCTATTATTATTTAGTATGAATGTGTGATTGCAGTCAAGTAATCCATATTGAAATGTTTTACCTGCGTTTTTACAACAGCATTTTAAAAAAAAGTTGACACGACCGGAGTAAAACGGTGGACAGCGTGTGGTAAAATGTAAGTACGGACGTTGTAAGGGACGGCAATGTCCGAACAATCGACAAATATGCGGGGATCGGTTTTTGTCGGAAATCCCGGGAGGAATCGGATTATGGATTTTGAAACATTTGTCGAGTCGCTGTTCGGATTTATCAAAAACAGCGAAAATTACTACTTTTTGTTTTACGCATTGGCGACCTGTCTGCTCAGTCAGATTGCCAAAAAGTTGTTTGTCAACAAGGTGAAGGTGGATGTGCAACACAAGTTCGATTGGGCGGTGGTGTTCCCGTTTGCGTTCGGGCTGTTGTTTGCGGCGGTGGATATGTTTGCCGTGCGGAAGGCTGCTTTTTGCGTTTCGGCAATCACTCAGACAGCCGTGGACGGCGCAACTATCGGTGCATTGGCTACGGTTATTTTCAAGTTTTTGTCGGGAATTTCCGGCAAAAGTCTGAAAAGCCTTATGAAGGACGACCTCTTCGGCGTGTTTTACACCCAGTTGTTGTACTTCGGCAACGCACGCAAACGCCTTGCGGACGGCACGTTGACCCTTGCAGAGTTTATCGGGCAGGTGCGCCTTGTTGCCACCAACGCAACCGAGATTTACGCCGACGCCGAAATAACCGACGAAGTTAAGCGTGAAAAACTCGGAAAACTGCTGTCGGGTATTGTGCAGGACAGCGACATCAACGCATGTACCAACGTCATCAACAGGGCGTTGATTGCCAGACAAAGCGACCTGGCACAAGACAAAAAGTAAACAAAATCGGGGTTGCCGCATTAGCGGTAACCCCTGTTTTGTAGTATTTTGTTGCGCGTTGGATGAATGATGAAAAATGCCTTAATTGTCGTCAAAAAATGCATACGTATAATGATTTTAATGACATTTTTTCGGATTCTTTTGTTTTGTTCGCATGTTTTTGACGTTTGCTTTACGGTAGGTGGACGGTACAGTGTGTTATGCGCCGAAGTTTCATTTGAGTGTGTTTGCCATGTCTGAGCAAACACTGTTTTTTAACATATTCCGATTGCAAAGTCCACGCCGGATTTGCGTTTATTGAAGGTTTTCTGCGAAAAAAGCCAACTTTACAGTCGGCTTTTCATTTCTTCGAAACGTCCTTCTTCGTATTTCAGTAGCCTGCGCGTAAACAGCGCGACTTCGGGATGTACCACGTCGGAAAGTTTCGCCAGTCGGTACAGCTCAATCATTCCGTTGAGAGTGCCTTGCAGCATTATTTTTGCAATGTGCGAAGTGCTTCTGTCCGTCATCATTTTCATGCGGATGCCCATTCCTGCCATGCCAAGCGCAAAGTTCGGCGCAGGCGTCGGCTCGAAGTTGAGCGTTTCCGCAAGCGTGCCTATCTGTTCGATGTACTTGTCGTAGGTTTCAACCTGGCTGTGCAGCGTTTTTGTCATTTCGCCGTCCTCAACGTAGGGTAGCAGTGTTTTTACTGCGTTTTGCGCCATGGTTACATTTTTGTACAGGTCGGACAGTACCGACAGCGTTTTGTCTACGTCGCAGTTGTTTTCGTCGGCGCACACCTTAACTTCGTCCGCCTGTTGTTCGTCGTTGTTTTTAGTATTTTTTGCCATGTTTCCGCTCCTTTTTCAGGCTGTCCTCAAGTGCCTGCTTGTACGACAGATGTATGTCCTCGTTTTGCAGTTCGTCGGGGTCGAATGTGTCAAACAATCGGTTGCGACAGGTTTCGTAGTTGGCGTAGTATTCGTGAGAGTTTTGTTTGCTTTTTGCCATTTGCGCCTCCTTTTGCGTTAGTATGGGCAAAAACTCTTATCTTATTAGTATATATTGCCGATTTTTCGCGCAAAAAGCGGTGCAATCGGTTGACAAACGGACGGTTTTACTTTACAATAACTCATAGCCGCATAAAAAGGGTTGTTTTCGCATGCACTTTTGCGAAACGTAAAGTACCGTAGGTCACCCTGTTTTAGCGAGACTCTGATACGGGAGGTAACACGATGTACGCTATTGTTAAGACCGGTGGTAAGCAATACAAGGTGACAAAGGGACTGATTTTCGAAACGGAACTTCTGGATGCCGAAGTTAATTCCACTGTAGAACTGGAAGTGGTGTTGGCTGCAGACGACAACGGAAATGTTGTTGCAGGTAACGACGCTGCCAATGCCAAGGTTTCCGCAACCGTTGTGGAACACGGCAAGGGCAAGAAGATCAACATCTTCACTTACAAAGCAAAGAAAAACATCCGCAAACGTCAAGGTCACAGACAACCTTACACGAAGTTGAAGATTGACGAAATCACACTTGGCTAATGACTGACATTACTGTTAAGCGGAAGGACAATTCCATCGTCGAGGTAAGCGCGAGCGGTCACACCGGCTACGGTGAAGCAGGTGAAGACATTGTTTGCGCAGGCGTATCCACACTCATTCAATCGGCATTGCTCGGTTTGTTGCAGGTGGTGGGTATCAACGTCAAGTATTCCGTCGACGAACAACAAGGCTCACTACGGTTTACTCTGCCAAGCGGTCTTACCCGTGAGGAACGGCACGACGCCGACATTGTGCTGAACACAATGCTTGCTGGGTTGCAGGACTTCTACGGCGAGTACTCCGACTACATCAATTTGGAGGTAATTTGAGATGATGTTTATTAAGTTGCAGTTGTTTGCCCACAAAAAAGGTATGGGCAGCACCAAAAACGGACGCGACAGTGAAAGTAAACGTCTGGGTGCCAAGCGTGCTGACGGTCAATTTGCTAAGGCCGGCAACATCCTTGTCAGACAACGCGGAACGCACTTTCATCCCGGCAACAACGTAGGTATCGGCAAGGACGACACTTTGTTCGCACTTATCGACGGCGTTGTAAAGTTTGAAAAGTACGACAAAACTCGCAGACAAGTTTCCGTTTATCCTGTTGCAGAGTAACAAGTAAATTTTTTATGCCGAGGGCTGTTATGCTTTCGGCATATTTTTTTAATGTCGGTGAAATACTTGTGCCGAGTGATGTGCGGAAAAATGGCGCCGAAGTGAGGGAGCAAATGTAATGGGTTGTCGAGGAATTGCCCATGAAAACTCGCCCTGATGGCTCAGCATTCCGTCGGAGCAATGTTGTCTATGGTAGGCAGCCTACCCAGCCGCGCCCTCGGAATGATGGTTTTCATTGGGTAACACCTCGCCACCCCCGATGTAGTTGATTAACCGTTTGTAATTTACTTGCGTACTTCAAGTGTGCTAACTTCGGCGGACGTAATAAGAAATATGCGGCATTAAAATGTAATTATTGTTAAAGGCAAATCCAGTGCCGACGGCATTATTTGTGTAGTGCCCCCACAGCGCCGCTACCCCGACCACCCGCCCCTCATGGTCAAGGGCACATTAGTGGCAGTAAAGGCAAAGCGGACAAAGGCACTTTATTGATAATGTAGATGGTGCGCGCAATGAAATTTGCCTTGCGGCAAATGAAATCTTGCTGCGCAAGGTGAAATCCGACAAGTCGGATGAAATCTCACTTCGTGAGGTTGCGGTCGGAAGAAAAATTGAGAATGTGTTAGTATGCCCGATTGTGTATTCTGTCATTTATTTGTTTTGACGGCAGACTTTTATCTATAATCAAACATAAAGGGTTGTTTTTGTCCCATCCCCTCGTAAAACTACCCAACGTTTTCGGAAAGGGGCGCAAAGAAAACACCTTTTGCAAAAAGGGT
>DPQS01000005.1:14436-20917 GCA_003537755.1 Clostridiales bacterium
CACAAAAACATCCCCTTATCCCCTCCCAAAAAAAACATAAATATGCAAAAGAAAATTTATACAACAGAACAATTACCTGTGGCGGTTACGTACCCTGCGGAATACTTTTCCGTCAAGGATACGCTGGAATGCGGACAGATTTTTCGCTACTATGACCTGGGCGAAGGTTACTACGGCGTTTTCAGCGGCGACAAGTACGCCCAACTGCACACCGACGGCGACACGGTTGCGGTGCAGACGGAATGGGGCGAGTACTTTGCCGACTTCTTTGCGCTGGACACCGATTATTCGCAGACGGTCGCTCGCATTTCGGCAATTTCGCCCCTTATGAAACAGGCGGCGGAGTGCGGCAAAGGCATACGTATTTTGCGCCAGGATCCGACGGAAATGTTGTTCTATTTTATGATTTCCGCAAACAACAATATTAAACGTATACAGCAAATCGTCGAGCGGCTGTGTCAAGGCGCAGGCACGCTTACAAAGTACGGTTACGCCTTCCCGACGGCAGAACAAATTGCGGCAAAAGACGCGGCGTTTTTCAGTTCGCTGGGCGCAGGCTATCGTGACAAATTTTTGTACGAGGCGGCGCAGGGCATTTGCAATTTTGACGTTGCCGCTCTCAAAAACGTCGACACCGAAACGGCTCGCAAACGTCTGCTTGAGGTAAAAGGCGTGGGTCCAAAGGTGGCAGACTGCATACTTTTGTTCGGTTTGCAGCACGGCGATGTGTTCCCCGTGGATACATGGCTGAAGAAAGTTTACCACAATTATTTCGAAACCGGACTGCCCGACAGTGCAATTTCGCCTTATTTCTGCAAACTTTTCGGTCAGGATTCGGGTCTTTGCCAACAATATTTGTTTTATTTTCAAAGAAAGTATAGACAAAATGAAATAAATAATGTATAATGTTTGAGATAAATCCTGGAGGTAGTTAAATATGCTTCGCGACAAAAAGATTGCTTTGTTTATTGATGTGGATAACCTCGGCCTCAACATCGACCACTACGAAAGCGTGCTCGACCAACTGGGCAAAATGGGCGAAATCGTCTTTGGTGCCGTGTACGGTGCAGGCGAACGTAAACACAGGAAAATAATCGAACATGCCGAACTTAACGGTTTTGTCGTACGTCGTGTTGCACGCACCAAGCGTCGCGGCCGTAAAAACTTTGACAATCGCATTGTAGTTGACGCGGTTGACGCAGTTCTCAGCAATCGTGCAATAGATACCGTGTGTATCCTTGCTCAACCCACCGACATGGTGTACCTGTATGGTTACCTGCGCAACAAGGGTATGGCAATCGTTGCCGCCGACAACAATCACGACGAGGCAAGCAGAAACTTTGTAAACGAGTTTGTTGACCTTGGAGCAATCGAAGTGCTGAAAGTCGCACCCAAAAAGAAGGCTACCGCACCCAAGACCGCAACTACGGAAGCACCTGCCGCACCCGTGCAGGAAACAGCCGCTACGGAAGAACCGACCATTGCCGAACAGGCAGACCAGACCGACGCATTGCTTCGTGAAATCGAACGTCTGCGCAGCACAACGGCACAGTTCGCTCCCGAAACAACGTCTGCCGCAAACGAAGCCGTTGCAACCGAGCCCGCCGCAAGCGAAACGCCCGTCGTTACCGAACAACCGACCGCCGAAGAGGCAGCACCTGCGACAACTGAAGAAACTCCTGCCGCAAACGCACCTCGCGGTCAGTACAACGCCAACAACGACAGCGACCTTATCGACCAACTGGAAGGTATCAGAAGCGGCGAAACCGACGGTGAGTCGGACGACTTGATTGCGCAAATCAAAAAGTTGCTTGACGGCGTTGAATAAGCGTAACGGAAGCCGATTTGTCGCGTAGCAGTGTTTTTGTGATTGTACGCAAAGGCAATTAAAAGCGACAACGAACAATAAAATAGCAAAAATCAAGGGTATGTCTGCGGACATACCCTTTTTTATATGGTTTTTATGTGATTTTTTGTTGTTGTAGTGTGTTTCAACAACGTGGGAACGGCATTTGAATATATATGATTGCCTTGGCAAGTTTTTGTACCGTTGCGGCGATGTGTGAGAATGGATTTCGGAGTTTTGTCGTGGCAGGAGTTTTGTTGCGTTAAATCAGCTATGCAACCTTGCCTTGAGTGAGTAAATCGGTTTGCCGATAGCGCGGAACTTGGATTCGTATTCCGTCACGATGTTGCCGTCGGCGTCGGCGGGCAGGTTGTAGTCGATGTCGTACACTTCCCAGCCGTTTGCCGTCAGCGTTTCTACGGAATAGTCGAAGAACGGGCGATCGTCTGTTTTTTGACGGATAATGCCGTCTGCTGTCAGCAACTGTTTGTAGATTGCAAGGTAGTTTGGCGATGTCAGGCGGCGGTTGGCGTAAGTCTTTTTTGGGAACGGGCAACTGAAATTGAGAATGATTTCCGTGACGGAATTTTTGGGCAGGTAGTACAGCAGATTTTCCGCGCGGCAATTGAGAAATCGCAAATTGGGCAGTGCGGCTTTTTGCGCTTGCTCGCAACCGACGACAATTACGTTGCTCAGTTTTTCCAGCGCGATGTAGTTGCGGTCGTGGTGCAATGTCGCCGACTGTATGGCAAATGAGCCTTTGCCGCACCCGAGTTCAAGGTAAAGCGGATTGTTGTTACCGAAAACGTCGGCAGGATTGACGACAAAGTTTTTCTCTTCCTCGGTCATGCGGTAAAATTCTTCCACCTCGCGGTGCAGCAACACGTCGGAAACGGCACTCATGCGTTCCTCGAGGTGTTTCTTATATCTCATTCTCATATTGATTTTTCCTTGTGTATGTTTTCTTTGTAAAAATGGTGTGTCAGGGGTTTGTGATGCGTCACCATACGAAAAACGCCTGATGCTCGCTTCGCGACGAGCAATATTGCCTGTGACAGGCAGCCTTCCCAGCCGCGCCGTCGCTACGATGTTTTCTTAATGGTGACGCATCGCAAGCCCCGATATAATCGGTTTCTCGTAGAATGGTTTTATTTTTCGTTTGATTTGTATGAACAAGCATGAAATTGACTTAAAAATCAACCTGCCTGCGGCGGCACATTCGTCGGCGGTTATGCGGATGACGTAATTGTATTATTGCTGTAGGTTGTTATACGTCATTGCGAGGTAGCGACTGTATTGGTCGCACCGTGGCAATCCCCCGAAAGGGTTCCGTCAGGCTATTGCTGCTTATTGCAATGACTTGATTGTAGACAAGTGGTGCGCTTCCGCGAGATCCTTACGACTGCGCTTACTCTTCGCTCAGGGTGACGTATTTTTTTTTATCAACTCAACAACTTTTTCCAAACTTTTGGAAAAGGGGTATGGGGCACGGGGCGTGCACCCATCAGGAATAATATGTTCAACGAAGGTGTCAACTAACGGTAAATGTCTGTATTCGCCCCGAAGTGGCAAAGAAACACTTTTCGTAGAAAAGGTTTTTCCCCATAAAACTCGTTACAACAACTTACTCTTTCACATATTCGTCGAGGTCGGCGAGCCACGTGTCGCAGCAGGCGTCGCTGGGCATGCGGTGTCCGTACTTGCTGAGGTCCACCGAGCCGAGGCGCACGCTGTCCGGCGAGCAACTACGCTTGAATTGTTGTGTAAAGAATCGCCACACAAACTTGCGCAGCCATTTGTAAATTTCCTCGTCGGTATAAACGCCTGCAAAACTGAGGCGAGCCAGCGCGTAAATTTTGGACGGTGCAAAACCTTTGCGAATCATCATAAACAGGAAGTAGTCGTGTAGCTCGTATGGTCCCACAAGGTCTTCCGTCACTTGCTTGATTGCGCCGCTTTGGTCGGGCGGCAGCAGTTCGGGGCTTACGGGCGTGTCGATTACGTCCAGAAGTACCCTGCGCGTTTCGCCGCCGAGACGAGCCGCCTCGTAACGCAACAGTGCGCGTACAAGCGTTTTTGGCACGCCTGCATTTACGCCGTACATTGACATCTGGTCGCCGTTGAAGGTTGCCCAGCCGAGTGCCAACTCCGACATGTCGCCGGTACCGAGTACCAGTCCGTTGGTTTTGTTGGCGATGTCCATCAGCACTTGCGTGCGTTCGCGTGCCTGAGCGTTTTCGTAAGTGGTGTCCGTTACGGCGATGTCGTGTCCTATGTCGGCAAGGTGCTGCGTTACGGACTTGGTGATGTCGATTTTACGCACGGTTGTGCCAAGCACCGTTGCCAGCGCAATGGAATTGTTGAGGGTGCGTTCCGTCGTGCCGAAGCAGGGCATCGTGACGGAAATAATGTCGCTTGCGAGTCGCCCGAGAATTTTGAGCGCGCGCACCGCGGTAAGCAACGCCAGCGAACTGTCCGTACCGCCGCTTACGCCTATGACAAGCGTTTGTGCGTTTACGTGTTTTATGCGGCGTGCAAGTCCGTTGGAAAGTATTGCAAGGGCGCGTTCGCAACGAATGTCGGATTGCTCCTTGTCAGTGGGCACAAAGGGCGACGGGTCGTAAACTCTCGTCGGCTCGGCGTCGTCGGACAGGCTGAATTCCACCGTCAGGTAGCCGCCTTGCTGTACGTGGCACATACGGCTGCGTTCGTTCCCGATGAACCCGAGGTCAACCTGCGCCTGCGCGTAGCCGGTTGTGAACGGTTGCGATTCGGCAACAATCTGGCTGTTTTCGCAAATGATGTTGTGTCCCGAAAATACCGTCGAAGTGGTGGACTCGCTCGGTCCGCTTGAGCAGTAGACGTACACCGTGCCCGTCATACCGCTTTGTAATTCCACCATTTTGCGGCGATAGTCCTGCTTGACGATGGTTTCGTTGCTTGCGGACAGGTTGAGCACCAGGTTTGCCCCTGCGTAGGCGTGGCGCACCGACGGGCTGTCGCTCACCCAGATGTCCTCGCAGACTTCCACGGCAAAGCGGAACTCGGGGCAAAGTTTGTCGGCAAAAATGATGTCGGTGCCAAACGGAACCTGTCTGCCGTTAAACTCGACGTAATCCACGAAGTTTTGCGCGGGCGTAAATACGCGCTTTTCGTAAAATTCGTTGTAGTTGGGCAGGTTTGTTTTGGGTACGAAGGCGAGCGCTTCCCCGTGGAAAAGCACTGCGGCAACATTGTACATTGCCCCGTTGGACGACGACATCGGCAGTCCGACAACGGTCAGCATGTCAATGTCGGCAAGCATTGCGGCAAGTTGTTGCAAGCCGTCAGTGGCGGCGCGGCGCAAAGTGTGCTGAAAAAACAAGTCGTCACAACTGTAACCCGTTATGCACAACTCGGGGAATACGGCAAGTTTGACGCCGTTTGCGTAGGCAATGCGCGCCTGCTCGGCAATTTGTCGTACGTTGTAGTTTACGTCGGCAACACGCACCTCGGGCGAAATGCAGGCAACTGTCACCAAACCGAAACCGCCTTTGCGTTTGGCAGTGTGTATGTCGGTGGTCAGTGACTGTACCGTCACGCCGAGTGCCGTTGCCAGTGCCTGAAGTTTGTCCGGCTTGATGCGTTGCAGCGCGCCGCTCATGATTTTGTTGATTGTGCCCTGTGCCAGTCCGCTTTTTTGCGACAGTTGCGCAAGCGTAAGCCCTTGTTGCTTTTTGAGTGCGTTGAGTTTTGTTACGATTTGTTGAGTAGTCATTATTTTGCCCTGTTTTGTGACGTTGTGGCTGTCAAGTGGTGCGCAAACAAAGATTTGTACCGATTTGATTGGCGACAATGATGGTTTTGTTGCGTTGCTTGCAGACAAACGATGACCTGTGTAGTTTGCGTGCATTTATTGCCGACAGGTCACTTGTTAAAAATGTTTAATATATTTTACCATTTTTATACGGCGCAATCAAGTCATTTTAATTGAAATTATAAAAAAATATATAAAATAAAAAAACAGAGGAAATAAACTTTCCTCTGTTGTGGTGCTGGCGAAGGGAATTTGCCGTATCCCACTGCGTGTGAACCTCGGCAAGCCTCACTGCGTTCGGGCAGCGAACCCCCGACCTATTGCTCAGCCGAGCAACGTAGTTGCGAACGCCATGAAGCGTAGCGAAATATTACGAATCGATTGCTCTTCCGCCCTGCGAACAAGTTCTTGTGGGCTTTGGCTACGAACACCGCACTGTGGTGTTCGTTTGACGCGTCGCCCCAACTGAGCCACGCCTGTAAGATATAAAAATGGTGCTGGCGAAGGGAATCGAACCCCCGACCTATTGATTACGAATCAATTGCTCTACCGACTGAGCCACGCCAGCACATAATGTATAAAGTTGTGAATTTCTTCACGTGCTTATCTATTATAGCAAATGAATTTGCACTTGTCAAAGATTATTGACAAAAATCTTACAAAATGTTGTACAAAATATTTGGCGATACAGTGAACGTCGTTTAACGCATAATTAGCCGCCGTCACAAGCCGAGGCTTGACCACTATTAGTTTATTGCCTAAAATAATCTACGGCTGTAACTCTAATCGTGCACGCTCGGGTGCCAAAAACACTACGTGCCTTGGGGATTGGATTTTTT
>DPQS01000004.1:0-792 GCA_003537755.1 Clostridiales bacterium
CATTGCTGGCAGGGCGACGACGTAGTGGGTTTTGACAGCCGCGAAAGCCTGTCGGGCGGCATACAAACTACGGGAAACTACCCCGGCAAGGCAACCACGCCCGAAGAGCTTATGGCGGACATAGACAAAGCGTTCAGCCTTATTCCCGGCAAAAAGAAACTCAATCTGCATGCCAGTTACGCGATTTTCGGTAAGGACGAGGCGGTAGGTCGTGACGAAATACAGCCAAAACACTTTGAAAAATGGGTGCGCTTTGCCAAGGAGCGCGGCATCGGGCTGGACTTCAATCCGACGTTTTTCGCACATCCCATGGTGAAGGACAACCTTACGCTAAGCAGTCCCGACGAGGGCGTGCGCAGTTACTGGGTGCGCCACGGCGTGCAATGTCTGAAGATTGCCGAGTACTTCGCTAGCGAAACGGGCGTGCCATGCGTAATCAACTTCTGGATACCCGACGGCTACAAGGATATCCCTGCCGACAGATTGTCGCCGCGCGCAAGATACATGAAGTCGCTTGACGAAATACTTGCCACTCCCTACGACAAAAGCAAGGTGTTTGTAACGGTGGAAAGCAAGGTGTTTGGCATCGGACTGGAAAGTTACACCGTAGGCAGCGCGGAATTTTGCCTTTCCTACGCAGACAGCCGCCACATCACGCCGCTTATGGACAACGGTCACTATCACCCGACGGAACTGGTGTCGGACAAAATCAGCGCACTGTTGCTGTTTAACGAGCATATTGCCCTGCACATTACCCGTGGCGTGCGTTGGGACAGCGATCACGTGGTGCTG
>DPQS01000004.1:957-2342 GCA_003537755.1 Clostridiales bacterium
TGGGACAGCGATCACGTGGTGCTGTTTGACGACGAAACGCGTGAGATTGCCAAGGAAATAGTGCGCAACGACGCCCTGGACAGAGTGTTTATTGCAACGGACTACTTCGACGCAAGCATCAACCGCATTTCGGCGTGGATTACGGGCGTGAGAAACGTGCACAAGGCACTGTTGTACGCACTGCTTGAGCCGTCAACGGAACTTAAAAAATTGCAGGAAGAGTGCAACTTTACCAAACTTATGGCGATGCAGGAAAGCCTTAAAACAATGGACTTCGGCGGCGTGTGGGAACAGTACCTTGCCGAGTGCGGCGTGGTGAGCGACTACTACGACGTCGTTGCCGAATACGAACACAATATTTTGTCAAAAAGGAAGTAGACAAATGAAAAACATACTTGAATCGAAATTTATTACGGAAATGGCAGACGTGACGGCAAACATGTACCGTCAGGGCTGGGACGAACGCAACGGCGGTAACGTGTCGGTTATTCTGGACGAAGCGGAAGTTGCCGAGTACCTGGATACAAACAAGGTTTTGCGTACAATTCCGCTCAATTTTACCGCCGATCCGATACTTAAAGGCAAGTACTTTTTGTTTACGGGTACGGGCAAGTACTTCAAAAACGTAATCAAGGACCCCGAAACGAACCTCGGCGTAATCCGCATTGCAGACGATTGTAAGACAGCGGAACTACTGTGGGGCTGGAAGGACGGCGGCAAGTTTACAAGCGAGTGCCCCGCGCACCTTATGACCCACGCGACCAGGCTGAAAATCGACCCCAAACACCGTGTAGTCATGCACACACATCCCACTTACACAATGTGCATGTCCGCCGTTGTGGAAACAAACGACCGCGTGTTTACGGAAAAGCTGTGGCGTAGCAACACCGAAGCCATTGTGGTGTTTCCCGACGGTGTGGGCGTGTTGCCATGCATGATTTGCGGTACGGAAGAAATAGGCCGCGCCACGGCGGAAAAAATGCAGAATTACCGCCTTGTGGTGTGGACGAACCACGGTATTTACGGCACCGGTAAGGACATCGACGAAACGTTTGGACTTATCGAAACGGTGGAAAAGACGGCTCAGGTGTACATGCTGACCCTCGGACATGTTGTCAACGTAATCTCCGACGACATCCTTAACGGACTTGTGGATTTGTGGCACCTTACGCCGCTTGACGGCATACTTAACAAGTAGCCGCGCAATGGCGCAATGCGACAAGGCTTTTGTTGCAGACGGTTTTTTTCGACGTGACAAATAGTGATTGTGTGCATTTGCTTGCTTTAACAGGCAAAAAAACGAAACGGAATAAGATTTAATTGTACTTTGACAAGTACGTTATAGTTAGTTTTAACAAGCAAAAAGGACGAAACCGCGCGGTTTC
>DPQS01000004.1:2532-15136 GCA_003537755.1 Clostridiales bacterium
GGACGAAACCGCGCGGTTTCGTCCTTTTATTTACTGTATTGATTGAAACGAAGAGTACTGATTTTTAATTCTTCTTTTTGAAGATACGTACAACTACCACAACTGCCAGTGCCGCAACAAGAAGTACGGAACTGAGAACGGAGAACAGCAATCCGAGGTCGACGTCCGATGTGGTTGTCGTGTTGTCGGTATCCTTGTTGTCGTCTTTGTTGTCGTCTTTCTTTTCAACCTTGGTGATTTCCTTCCATTCGTCGGCGGTGGGTTCCACAACCTTGACGTTGGTAAGGGTGTTTGCACTGAAGTCTGCGCCGATGTCTTCTGCCTTCTTCATTTCGTCGAAAGCGGTGTAACCGTCATTGGCGGTGTAGGTAACGGTCTTGACTTCGTCATCTTCGTTTTCCTGAGTAGCGGTGTATCCGCCGATTTCCGTTTTCATTGCGATGTCGTAGTAAACGGTGCCGGTCTGAAGTTTGTCGCCGAGAATTCCGCCGCTCATAAGGGCAAGTTTAACGTTGCGCGTCGTGCTGCCTGTAACCACAACAAAGTAGTAACGCGTCCAGCCTTCGCCTTCGTTGATGGATTCGCAGAAGTACTTACCGCCATCGATTACCTTGCTGCCTGCGTTGTCTTCGATGGAAGCGATTACCTTGTCTTTACGTTCGGTACCTGCCGCATTGTCGATAAGATAAATGTACGGTTTGGAACCGGCTTCGGTCTTGGCAAGTACGCTGATTACGTACACTTTGCCTGCCGACAGACTCATGGAAGAGGACAGGTAGCCGTAAGCGGTGTTTTCGGTGTGGATCTTCAGTACGTTTTTAACGTCGTCGTCGATACGTCCTTCGGTGATGTCCTGTACTACGCCGCTGCCCGCGATTGCGCTTGCCGGCAGACTTGTTGCGTCGATGGTGTTTGCAGCGCCGTCAAGGAAGATGTCGTTGCTACCGCCGAACACTGCCGTCCAGTTGCTGGGCGTGCCGTAAATTACGTCCGTGTCGGAGAAACTGCCGTTACTTACGCTTGTGCCGGAAGTGTGGTCGGTAAGGGAAGCCTTTTTGACAACCGAGTCACTGCTTGTGGAAGTGCTGCTGTAGGTGGAAGAGGAAACCTTTTCCATCATTACGTCGGTCAGGTACAGCGTGCCGTTGTACTTGTATTCGCCTACGGTGGATTCACCTACGTAAATTGTTACGCGGATTTTGTCCAGTGTGCCGTAGTCGGACGGTTTCAGGTAAATGTGGTACAGTTTCCAACCGCAGTTTGCGCTGGCTGCGGAGATGTCCTGCACGTTTTCTACAGATACGCTTGCGGAATCGATCTTTTCAAATTCACCGCTTTCCGTTTCCTTTTCTACAACGATGTTGGCGTTGGTGTTTGCGGATTTAGCGTATGCGCGCAGGCTGAAACTGAGGTGGATGCAGTCGAGAATGTCGTAGTTGTTGCTCTTCTGAAGGTTAAGCGTCGGCAGTCTTACGCCTACAGGCTCCGTGGACTTGTTGTTGGTCAGTTTGTACAACTTGGCTTCCGTGTCTTCGCGGGGGAAGAAAGGCGAGTATGCCGAGCCTTCGTATTGAGCGGCTTCTTCTGCAAGGTAATCCTTGTAGGAAATCTTGGTAAGAGCATTGCCTGCGATGTCGGTTGCTACAAGTGCTTCTGCCTTGCTGTCCTTTTCCGTCGGCTCAAATACCTTTGCGTTGACTTCGTCCTTGTGAAGGCTGTATTCGTTGGAGGATACCGCTTCGTAAGTTACGTCGTCTACGTACATGATACCGCTGCCGTTTACGTCGGCGGTGTAGATGTCACCGAGGCTGAGCATAATTCTCAGGGATTTGGACGTGTTCTGGTTGAATACGTAAAACACAACTTCCTGCCAGCCCTTTGCTTGCTTCAGTTCCTGCGTCAGGTGCAGTTCCTTGGAGTGTTCCACGCTGAATTGCTTGTTGTCCTGTATGGCAATCTTGGCTGTTCCCTTGAGATGTTCCGTATTTACCCACATGGAAATTTTTACGTAGCTGCCACCGGACACGCTGAAGCTGTTGGACAAAATACCGATTGTGGTTTCCTTGGTGCCGGCAATCATGTAGATGCTGGTGTCGTCTTCCTTGGCGGTTTCGTGTACGCCGGGATTGGCAGGCAGTTCGACGCCGAGTTTGGCAAGGTCACTCTTGACCGTGTCCCATTTTTTGTCGGACGTGTCGATGACACCGTACACTGCGTCGTTTGCCGTGCGGTAACCGTTTACGTCGCGGCTGTCGCTGCTCCATGCAAGTGTTTCCTTAAGGGTGGTAGTGGTCGTGGACGTGGAAGAATTGTCGCGAGTCTTTGCCGCCCACCATTTGCTTGCAAGGTGAGGGTAACTTTCGTCGAGGTTCTTTTTTACCCAGGACTCGAACGTGCCGTTCTTGATAGTGTCGGTCGGCTCGATGTTGATTACGTCGGAGTCGTCCGCCTTGACAACTTCGGTAGGTTTGAGTATCAACGCAAGCGATACCGAAATGATGACAATTGCGATTGCAATGATTGCCGCAATGTAAATGGCACGTTTGGTACTTTCAGACAGTGCCGATTTGGTTGTAACTTGTTTTTTGCTCATAGTTTCTTCAATACCTTTTTCTGTATTTTGCGCTCGTGGCGCACAAAAAAGTATGTATCGAATACATACATAACGCTATTATAGTACAAAATAAATAAAAAAGCAATCTTTTGCGGCTAATACGCGGCGTAATTTTAAGCGTAATTTCGGGGGAAACGGAATGACTGCGGATAAAAATAAATGGTGGCTTGCGCTTGCAGGTGCGGCGGCAGGCTTCGTAAACGGATTTCTGGGCGGCGGCGGTGGCGTCGTGGTGGTGATGTCGCTGCTTGCTTTGGCAGGATTCAAGCAGAAAAACGCCCAGGCGACGGCACTGCTTATCATTCTTCCGCTGACCATTGTAAGCGCGGTGGTTTACCTCATTAAAGGCGCGGTGGATTGGAACGTGACGTTGTACGCAAGTATCGGCGTGTTTGTCGGCGGCGTGGCGGGAGCGTTGCTGCTGAACAAAATCAAGGGCAATGCCGCAAAAATCATATTTGCTCTTGTGTTGATTGCGGGCGGCGTGCGTATGGTGTTGTGACGGCAAACGAAACGGGCGAAAAAGACGATTATTTGTGACGAGATTTTGCATACGTAGTGTAAAATTTGTGTTTTTTTTGCAGGGTTGGTTTTGCTGTAAAACTTGCAAAAATTATTAGTGACGGAATGGAAACCATATGGCTCTGTTCGTCGTAACGCTTGCAATAATCGTTAGCGGCGGTTAAATCAGCCGTAGAGTGACGTGACTTTTCCGGTTGTTGAACGAGGGTAAAATGCAGATATTTTTGTTGGTATTATTCGGATTTCTGGCGGGAATAGTAGGCGGAATGGGCATGGGCGGAGGTACGTTGCTTGTGCCGCTTCTTAGTTTTCTCGACATTCCGCAAAAGACGATACAGGCGACTAATCTTATCAGTTTTGTGCCGATGTGCGTGGTCGCGTTGATTTTGCACGCCAAAAACAAGTTGATTAAGACCAAAGGGATAGGATGGCTTACCGTGCCTGCGGTTGTGTCCGCCGTGGCAGGGGCGTTTGTCGCAGGCGATACGGCAAACAAGGTGCTGCGTATGGTGTTCGGCGTGTTTCTGATTGTCGTCGGCTCGTGGCAGATTGTTGTGGCCGCAAAGTTTATCCTGCGCAAAAAGAAAAGTCTGCTTGTCGCATATTGCCCGAGCGGCAAACTGAAATGTTGTCCGAAACGTCTGTTGTCGTCAAAAAATCAATACGTATCGTAAATTTTGTAACAAATTGCAGAAAAACTTTAACGATTTTGCAAAGGGTACGAGCAAAATACCGACAGCAAAAAGCCAAAAATAACTTATTGTAAAATCCGAAAAGCAAAATCGGGTAATTAAACGGCGCATCGGGCGTCGTTTTTTTGTTGAAAAGTTGACGTAATGAGCGTTGACGCTTAACAAACAAATGCTTTTTGCACACCTTGCATTTCACAGGGCGAAGCAATATCAAGAGATGAGTTTAACGCGCAAATGCTTTTTCGCACGCATTGCGCTTCTATGTGCCGTCAATCTGTTGCAAAATAACCTTTAGTTTGTTAAAATATATTCTATATGAGATACTTATCTTTTGACATAGAGGCGGCGAACGGGTACATGCCGAGCAGCATTTGCAGCGTAGGCGTCGTTGTTGCCGACGAAAGTTTTAACGTGCTTTCGCGCCGCAATATATGGATAAATCCCAAAACGAAGTACAACCTGAACGGCACACGGGAAAATGTCGGCATAGATCTGCACCTCGACAAGGCTCTTCTCGACGCTTCGCCCGACTTCGCCGAGGTGTATCCGGAACTTAAACGTTTGCTTACCGCAGAGGGCACGCTTGTGCTGGGGCACGCCGTGGATGCCGACGTGCGTATGCTCAACGCCGCCTGCGACCGTTACAAGTTGCCCGGGATTGACTTCCGTTTTGTCTGTTCGCAACTGCTGTACAAGATGTATCGCGGCGATAAGGACGTGAAAGGACTTAACAAAATTGCCGCCGACATAGGCGTCGAGTTTCAGCAACACAATTCGGAAGAGGACGCTTACGCTTCCATGATGACGATGAAATTTCTTGTCGGGGACAGCGGCTTGAGCGTGGACGAACTTCTCGACAAATATCGCATACGTTTCGGCACAAATGTCAACAAACAACTGTTTCGCCCTGTGTCGCTTCTCGGGCAGGTGTCGAAAAAGCAGATTACGCAGGTTGCCGTACAACGAATACGCGACTACTGCGCTACAATGCCGAAGCGCGACAACGCATGGTGCGGCAAAGCCTTTGCGCTGGCCCGCTCGCTGGAACAGTCCGACAGTCACGAACTGTGGGCGGTGGTTACGGCAATTGCTTCGCATGGGGCAAAGTACTGCAGCAAGCTGGCAAAATGTAACGTCTATGTCGCGACGGACAAGCCCACTCCGACGGACGTCAACAGGCAGGTGCACGTAGCGCGGATGGAAGAGCAGGGGCTGCTCAAAGTCGTTTCGGTTGCCGACGTGCTGAACGGAAATGTGTAAATAAGCACGTACATTTTGCAGTTTAAGCACACAATAAAGGCAATTTAAGTATGTAAAGTGGCACACTTGCAACAATGTTTGCGCAAATGTCGATTGACGGCAAGATGTAAAAACATTGCGGCAACGTTGTGTATCGGCACAAATACAAATAACGAACAAACAATAATATAAAAACAAACCGACAATACCCGAAGTGAGAGGTTAATATGAACAAAGCACAGGAATTTTTGGCAAAACACGGACAAACGGCCGCGGAAGTGAACACGAAGGAAACGCTTGCGGCGTTTATCTCGGAAATGAAAAACGGGCTTGAAGGCAAGCCGTCGTCCATTCCGATGATACCTACATATCTGCAAAATATCGGCGCGGAAAAAATCTGTCCCGACAAACATATGCTGCTTATCGATGCTGGCGGCACGAACTTCCGTTCGGCGGACGGTTACTTTGACAAACAGGGAAAAGTGCACATCGATGAACTTCGCAAAACGCAGATGCCTGCAATCGACCGTCAGCTGACCAAGGCGGAGTTTTACTCGCAAATTGCCGAAAACGTGCGTTATCTTGCCGACAAAACGGGGAACGTAGGCTTTTGTTTTTCCTACAACGTGGCAATGGACAAGGATATCGACGGCAAAGTGGTTGTGTTCAGCAAGGAAGTGAAGGCGCCCGAAGTAATAGGCACTCGCGTCGGCGCGGAAACGCTTGCGGCAATGCGCGCTTACAGTGACAAACCTCGCAAAATTGCTATTCTCAATGACACCGTTGCGACACTTCTCGGCGGCATGGCAACCTATCCGCAGGGTTACAGTACATACGTGGGCTACATTTACGGCACCGGCACAAACGCCTGCTACATGGAGGACACAGCAAACATCACCAAGGTTGACGGGCTTGACGCGGGACATATGCTGATAAACACAGAATGCGGCGGTTTTGATAAACTTGCGCGCGGCGACTACGATGAGCTTGCCGCAAACGAAACGGCTCGTCCCGAAGTGCAGCGTCTTGAAAAGATGACTTCGGGCAGATACCTTGCCGACGTAATTTATCATTGCTTGGCAGGCGCGGCAAACGAGGGTTTGTTCAGTGGCGAATTCAAGCCGGAACGTTTCGAACTTAAAGACGTTTCGATGTTTCTTGGCGGGGAGGGCCTCGGCGGCATGTTTGCAAGCGAGGCGGACAAGACGATTGCTCGCGACATCTGTGCGGAACTTGTCGACCGCGCGGCAAAAATCGGCGCAATAATGAACTCGGCAATGAGTATTGCTTCCTGTCACGACAAAACCAGACCGGTAGGAATTGTGTGCGAAGGTACTACCTTCAACAAGTTGCCGGGCTACCGCGCCGCGTTTGAAAAGTATCTGCACGAAATACTTGACGAAAAAGGCATCAGGTTTGAAATTCTGCAGGGCAACGAACTTAACCTTGTCGGCACGCTGATGGCAACGCAGATTTTGTAAGGCGACCAACTTACTTGCGAAAATTAAACGTTACAAAATTCATCAAATAATGACAAAACTAACCGATTCCGTACAAAAACCGTACCGCTACTTCGGCGGCGAATACAACGTGCCCGACATGAACAAACCCTGCGACGTGCGTTTTTGCATGTGCGTGGCGGACAGTTACGAAGTGGGCATGTCCAATCTCGGTGTGCGCATACTGTACTACCTGTTCAACAGTATCGACCGCGTGGTGTGCGAGCGTTGCTATGCGCCGTTTGCCGACTACGAAAATTATCTCAAATCAAACAATCTGCCGCTTGCCAGTCTGGAAACGCAAACGCCGCTTGCCGACTTCGACTTTGTGGGCTTTTCGTTGCAGTACGAAATGTGCTACAGTAACGTGTTTTACATGCTGGAACTTGCAGGGATCCCCGTACTTACCGAAGAGCGTGGCGAAGATATGCCCTTTATCGTCGCAGGCGGACCGTGCACGGTCAACCCCGAACCGATGTACAAGTACTTCGACTTTTTCTTCGTGGGTGAGGGCGAAACGCCATGGCGCGAGATAATCGAGGACTACAAAAAGATGCCCGAATGTACCAAAAAAGACTTTTTAAGGTACGTTGACGAGCACTACGAATGCATTTATGTGCCAAGCCTGCACCCGGCGGTGTACGAAGGAGACAAGTGCGTTGTCGCGCCGGACTGTCGTGTGTGGCGCAACATCGAGGCGGACATGAACACGACCTTTTGTCCGTCAACGCAACTTGTACCCAACATGGAAATCGTCCATGACCGCGCCGTTGCGGAACTTTTCCGCGGCTGTGCAAATGGCTGTCGTTTTTGCCAGGCAGGCTTCATATATCGCCCTGTACGGGAACGCACGCTGGACAACGCTTACAATCTGTGCGTAAATCTGCTGGAAAGTACAGGCTACGACGAACTGTCGCTCAACAGTTTGTCTACAAGCGATTACAGCCAACTTATGCCGCTTTTGGACAGGTTGTTGCCGTATTGCGAAAAACATCACGTGCAACTTAATCTGCCAAGCCTGCGCCTTGACAGTTTCAAGGGAAAAATGGCACAGGGCAACCGCAAGAGTTCGCTTACCTTCGCGCCGGAAGCAGGCACGCAACGCCTTCGCAACGTAATAAACAAAAACATAACCGAGGACAATATTTTCGGTACGCTTGCCGACGCTTTCGGCGAGGGATACACCTCGGTAAAACTGTATTTCATGCTGGGACTGCCGACGGAAACGATGGAAGATATACAAGGTATTGTCGACCTTGCGGTGCGCATCAAACAACTGTACCGCACCGTGAAGCGCGGCGGCAGAGATTGCAAGATTTCCGTCAGTACGTCAACCTTTATTCCAAAGCCGTTTACGCCGTTCCAGTGGTGCGCCTTTGCCGGGCGTGAGGACATATCCGAAAAGCAAAAATACCTTGCCGACGCACTGCGCAGCAAAGGTATCAATTTCAGTTACGTTGACTACGACTGCAGCGAACTGGAAGCGGTGCTTGCCCGCGGCGGAAGAAGCATTGCCGACGCTATGTACCTTGCCTACAAGGACGGCGCGCGTTTCGACGCCTGGAGCGAACACTTCGATTACAACCATTACCTCAGGTCATTTGCCGAGACGGGCGTTGACATCGGCAAAATTGTCGGCGCGTACGACCTTGACGAAGTGCTGCCGTGGGACTTCGTTGACGTCGGGGTGACAAAGCAATACTACAAGCGCGAGTACAACAAGGCAATGCAGGCAGAAACAACGCCGTCGTGCAACAAGCAGTGCAACGGTTGCGGACTGAAAAAATACGGCTACTGCCAAAACACCGAGGGCAACAGACATTTGAAATGATAATATTCAAGTTTACAAAAACTTCAACTTCGGCACTGGCTGCGCATGTGGACACCCTTCGCGCCGTAACCTACCTTGTGCGCCGTGCAAACATCGACGCGGCATATTCGCAGGGGTTCAATCCGCACATCGAACTGGGCTTTTCGCCGCCGCTGCCACTTGGCGTGGAAAGTTACGCCGAGTACGTTTCCGTCAAGGCGGAAGCGGAAGAAAACCTGCTTGAACGGGTAAACGCCGTTTGTCCGCAGGGCATGACTTTTACGCGTATGTGGACTGTAAACGTCAACCTTGCCGCAAAAATAACCAAGGCGAAATACATCGTCACGGCAACAGGTATCGGTGACGTTGTGTCGCAATTAACTGCGCCCAACTACACACTTGTGACCTTTGAGCGCGACAAAGAGGTACGTAAGGACGTGTCGGCACGTATATTTGACGTTGTGCGTACGGGTACCGACGCCGCCGAGATTACGCTGGCTGTCGGCAACGAAAACCTGCGCCCCGACCGCATTGTCAACCAACTTATGCGCGACAACGGACTGTGCGGCGACTACAGCATAGTAAAGGTGGATTCCTACGTGGGCGACGTGCCGACGGACGAATATCTGGACGAGTTGCAGGCTGCTCGGTGCGCCTGCGAAGCAAGGTGAATATGAACGAAAAATCTTTTGTTTTGTACAATTGCAACCTGATCAGGGTGGAGCAGAACTGCGAGATTCTGCCGTGCAGCATTTATGTGGAAAACGGCGTAATCCGTCAGATCGGCGACAACGTAAACGCGCCGCTGGACGTTGCATACATTGACCTTAAAGGACAATATGTGTGCCCCGGGCTTGTCAACCTGCACGTACACCTGTTCGGCAGCGGTCAGCCGTCCAAAATTCTCGGCGGTGGCAAAATGCAGCAAAACGTGCTTAAGTTTATCCGCACGAAACTCGGGCAAAAAGTGCTGGACCGTCTTGTGTCAAGCAGTGCAAAAACGCAACTTATGAGCGGTTGCACCACAATACGCACGGTGGGCGACTTTTGTTACAGTGACGTTCGTATCCGCGACAAGGTGGCGGCAGGCAATGCCGTCGGGCCGCGTATGCTTGTCAGCGGACCTGCTATTACGGCGGTGGGCGGACACGGCGACGGAACCTTTTCCGTTACTGCCGACGACACCGAGGAACTTCGCGAACTTGTACGCAGAAATGCCGAGCATAACGTTGACTTTATCAAGATATGCGTGACGGGCGGCGTAATCGACGCAAAAAAGCGCGGCGAACCGGGCGAGGTTAAGATGACTTTTGACCAGACCTATGCCGTTTGCAACGAAGCGCACAAACTGGGTATGTACGTTGCTTCCCACACGGAAAGCGACGCGGGCGTACAGATTGCGGTTGCCGCAGGCGTTGACACGATCGAGCACGGCGCAGACTTTACCGACGCAGACATGGCAAATATGCGCAGCAAGGGAACGAAGGTTGTTGCGACCTTTTCTCCTGCGGTGCCCCTTGCCAATTTGCCGCCCAGAGTTACCAAACTTACCGCCCTTGCCACCTACAACACACAGGTTTTGCTTGAGTGCATGACGTACGGTGCGCGCCGCTGTGCAATCGAGGGCGTTACGCTGGGTATGGGTACCGACTCTTCCTGTCCGTTTGTAACGCAGTACGCAATGCCGGACGAAGTTGCGATGTTCGCCCGCTATGTGGGCGTGTCCAACGCTTATGCCCTGACTACCGCTACCAGAATCAATGCGGAAATTGCAGGCGTTGACGATGTTACAGGCACGCTGGAAGTTGGCAAATCCGCCGACTTTATTGTCATGCAGAGTAATCCGCTTGAAAACCTCGCCGCTCTCAAAAAGTTGTCGATGGTGTGTTGCCGCGGCATAATTTACGACAAACCGCGTTTCAGACATAAGCGCAAGGTAGACAAGCAGCTTGCGAAGTTGATGTAATCTCAATTCATTTAATAAAGATAAAAAAGTACCGCTTTGCAACGTTTAACGCCGTAAAGCGGTATATTTAAGGTGAGTTTATGTACAAAGTGGTAAAAGTGGAAGAACTGGCAAACGCTTCGCAGTACAAGTGGTTCGGCAGTTTTGCCAACCCCTGCTACGGTTTCGATGTGGCGTGCGACGTTACCGAAGTCGTGCGCGTCGGCAAGCAAAACGGCACGCACTTTTTTGCCAATATGCTGTACCTTGTTACAAAGGGGCTCAGCAGCGTGCCCGCAATGCGAATGCGGCAGGTCGAGGGCGAAATACGGCTGTACGACGTAATCAATCCGACATTTACCGTTATGACGGACAACGGGCAGTTTGAAAATGCCGGCTTCCCGATGGTGGACGATTATCGCGGCTTTTACGACGCGTGCCTTGCGGAACTGGACAGGGTAAGACGACAGACGGAAATAAACGAAAAATACAACGATTCGTCCTCTTATGACGACTACTACATTACCTGCATACCTTGGATGAGTTACGCCTCGATGACGCATCCGTTGCCGAGCAACAACCCCGAGTCGAGCAGCGTGCCGCGCGTTTGCTGGGATAAGTACCGCAGCGAAAACGGCAGACATGTGCTCAACCTCAACATCACGGTAAGCCACTGTTTTGTGGACGGTCGCCGCCTGACCGACGCGTTCGAAGCAATCAAGTACAATTTCGCTCACGCCGCAGAGCTGTTGAAGTAGACTTTGAAATGTCGGATGTCAACGCGGAAACTTTTGACAGAATGTCGCGACCGAAACGGTTGCGACGGAAGTACAAATAAGTTTGCGGATAAAGACATTTGACGGACACGCAGCAAAAATCGGGCATTTGACGGATGTAAGCGTGTACTTCCGTTTTAACCGGTTTTTTGTGCATTTTTGTTGAAAAGGAGTTTTTAATAATGGGAGATTTTACAAAAGAGTATTTTACCGCCGCAAAACGTTTTTTGCATGATTGCGAAATTGTTGACGTAAGCCCGTATGGCGAAGGTCACATCAACAAAACGTTGCTCGTAACAACGCCTGACAAGCGGTACATTATGCAAAAGATGAATACGGGTATTTTCCCGGACAGCGACGGACTTATGTCCAACATATTGTACGTTACGCAGTCTTTGCGCAGCCGCGGAGTGGAAACTCTTGACGTGGTGTTTACCGATGACGGCAAACCGTATCTGAAAGCCGCCGACGGCAACTACCGTATGTACAAGTTTATTGAAAACACCGTCAGTTACCAGACCACGACGGACAAGAAGGTTTTGTACAACAGCGGCAAGGCGTTCGGCAAATTTCAGAATTATCTTGCGGATTTTGACGCGTCTGTGCTTGTTGAGGTGATTCCGCATTTCCATGACACCCCAAAACGTATTGCCGACTTTGCGGCGGCGGTAAAGGCAGATAAATACGACCTTGTAAAAACCTGTCGCGAAGAGGTGGATTTTGTCCTTTCTCGTGCGGAAACTGTCGGAAAAATAGTTGACGGACTTGCGTGCGGCAGCATTCCTCTCAGAGTAACGCACAACGATACAAAACTGAACAACGTGCTTATGGACGCTGTTACCAAAGAAGCGCGTGCCGTAATAGACCTGGATACGATTATGCCCGGATCTATGCTGTACGACTTCGGCGACAGTATTCGTTTCGGCGCAAGTACCGCGGCAGAGGATGAAAGGGACACGAGCAAGGTGCATTTCGACATCGGGCTGTTTGAAGCGTATGCGCGCGGTTATGTCGGCGAAGTAAAAAGCAGCATTACAGCAACGGAAGCGGAGTTGCTGCCTTACTCGGCGTATCTTATGACGTTGGAATGCGGCTCTCGCTTTTTGGCGGACTATCTCGAAGGGAATGTTTATTTTGCCACGAGATACGCGGAGCATAATCTTGTGCGTGCGCGTACTCAGTTTGCGCTTGTTGCCGAACATGAACGGAATTTTGACCAAATGTCGGCAATTATCGGCAAAATTCTTGCGGAGTGATTTCGTACGCGCGTAGAAACTTTACGGTGCAATCGGTTGTTTTTCTACCGACCGTCGGTAAATTGAAAGATAAAAACTGACAATAAAAAGAAAATTTTTCCGAAAAAAAGACGTATTATTGCCACGGCGCAGTGACAAAACATCACGATAATAAAAAAAGCCTTATACTGAGTTCAGTACAAGGCTTTTTTGATAAGGTTTTTGGTGGAGACAAGGGGAGTCGGACCCCTGACCTCTTGAATGCCATTCAA
>DPQS01000004.1:15328-16415 GCA_003537755.1 Clostridiales bacterium
GCTCTACCAACTGAGCTATGCCCCCAAAGCTTGATTATTGTAGCACAAAACTTTGTAAATTGCAATAGAATGTGTGCAACTTGCCGCGAAAAGTTTTGAAATCGGCATTCCTTGTTTGATTTTGTGAGAAATCGGCCGCCGAAAAGCGGCGGTTGCGGCATATAGGACGTTGAACAAAAGATGACATGCGGCAATGTCGTCTGACGTGCACTCGGCAGTCGGCACCCACGCAAAACTATTGGTGGTGGCAAGGGAAATTGAGTGTTGTTTGCCGAAAAATGTGTGGCGCGCAATTTGTTGCCCGTAAGTGCGAAAAATACTCTGTCGTCGAGGCGTAAAACTTGTCGATAGACAGATAAAAACACTACAACTTTTTCGCTTTTTTGTACAAAATCAATAATTTTGCCTTGCAATTGTGCACAAACGGGTATATAATATTATTAAAAGATATCTGATGCGTCGTGTTTGCTTTTGAGCAACTTTGTCGGCAAGGACAGACACGTCGAAGGAAACATACAAAGGAGAACGCTCTCATGGAACTTAAAGGCAGATTTGAGTGTTACAAAACGGCAAACGGTTACTTCAATTACAGGCTTAAAGCATCCAACAACGAAACGATTGCGGTCAGCGGAAGCACGGGCTACTCGACGGCTTCAAACTGCAAAGCGGGTATCGAAGCCATGAAAAAGTGGGTAAACAGCCCTGTGGAAGATCAGACTTTGCGCAAGGCAACGACTCTCGGATTCCCGAAGTTTGAACTTTATCAGGACAAAGAGGGCAAATTCCGTTATCGTCTGTTTGCCAGCAACGGAGAACTTATCGTGCGTTGCGAAAGCGGCTACGCCACGAAAGACGCTTGCAAAAAAGGCATTGCCAGTCTTGCCAAATGGGCGGAAAACGCTGACGTCGTAAAGGCTGATAAGTAGTCTTTTGTCATTAAAATCCTTATACGTATAACGAATTTTTGCGCCGACAGCGGTTTTTTGCCCTTGTCGGTTTTTTTTGATTGTTTTGTAAAACGGTAAAAAGTTGTTAGAAAGAGAGAAAAACAGTCATCCGTGACATCTCGGACGACCGGCAAAAAGCA
>DPQS01000004.1:16595-17026 GCA_003537755.1 Clostridiales bacterium
CTCGGACGACCGGCAAAAAGCAAACAGGTGAATTATACTACAGTGTGAGTACTTTCTTTTACCTCGACATTTGACACAAAACCAACAAAACCAAAATAAAGGACGTATTTGATTTTTGTGTCAAATACGTCCTTTTCCAATATTGTTTTGTGTATCTTTCGGTGGTGTGCCGTCTGATATTGCTTCCGCATGCGGCAATTTGAATACACGCGTTTGTTTTAATGCGGAAAATGGAGTGTTGTTGCTCTGAAAATGTGCATTGCTGTGCTTCTTAGTAAATATAAATGCGCTTTTTAAGGTATTCTTTCAACTCTGCAAGGGAAACGCGTTCCTGTTGCATTGTGTCGCGATCACGCACCGTCACACAGCCGTCGTTTTCCGTGTCGAAGTCAACGGTAATGCAATAAGGCGTGCCGATTTCGTCCTGACGG
>DPQS01000004.1:17184-24493 GCA_003537755.1 Clostridiales bacterium
TCGTCCTGACGGCGGTAACGCTTGCCGATACTGCCTGCTTCGTCGTAGTCGCAGGTAAATTCCTTAAGCAAATCGGTGTAAATTTCCGTTGCCTTATCGCCGAGTTTCTTTGAAAGGGGCAGCACGCATGCCTTGTAAGGCGCAAGTTCCGGGTGAAGGTGCAGCACAACGCGGGTGTCGCCTTCGCCAACTTCCTCTTCGTCGTAAGCATTTGCAAGGAATGCAAGGAATGCGCGGTCTGCGCCGAGCGACGGCTCGATTACGTAAGGAATGTAGCGTTCGCCGCTGACGGGGTCGGTGTAGTCAAGTGTGGTGCCGCTTACTTCGCTGTGACGGGTCAGGTCGTAGTCGGTGCGGTCGGCTATGCCCCACAGTTCGCCCCAGCCGAAGGGGAATTTCACTTCAAAGTCGGTTGTTGCCTTGCTGTAGAAGCACAATTCTTCCTTGTCGTGGTCGCGAAGGCGCAGGTTTTCTTCCTTCATGCCAAGGTCAAGCAGCCACTGTTTGCAGAAGTTTTTCCAGTATTCGAACCATTCGAGGTCGGTGCCGGGTTTGCAGAAGAATTCCAATTCCATCTGCTCGAATTCGCGTATGCGGAAAATGAAGTTGCCCGGGGTGATTTCATTGCGGAAACTCTTGCCTACCTGTCCGATGCCGAACGGAATCTTGCGGCGGGTGGTACGCAGTACGTTTTTGAAGTTGACAAAGATGCCTTGTGCAGTTTCGGGGCGCAGGTACACCGTGCTGGTGCTGTTTTCCGTAACGCCGATAAATGTTTTGAACATCAGATTGAACTTGCGGATGGGCGTAAAGTCGCATTTGCCGCACACGGGGCAGTGAATCTGGTGCTCGACGATGTAGTCGGACATCTGTTCGTTGGTCATGCTTGCCACGGGTACGTCCTCGCCGTGTTTTGCCTGGTATTCCTCAATCAGGTTGTCGGCGCGGTAACGTGTTTTGCAACTTTTGCAGTCCATAAGGGGGTCGGAAAATCCGCCGAGGTGACCGCTTGCTTCCCATGTTTTGGGGTTCATCAGTATTGCGCTGTCTATACCTACGTTAAGAGGGTTTTCCTTTACAAACTTGCGGTACCACACCTGCTTGATGTTGTTTTTCATTTCAACGCCAAGCGGACCGTAGTCCCACGAGTTGGACAGTCCGCCGTAGATTTCGCTGCCGGCATACACAAAGCCGCGACCTTTGGCAAGGTTTACAAGTTTGTCCATGGTAAGTTGAGCCATATATGTATTCTCCTGCTTGTCAAAAAATTTGTAAGTCTATTGTAGTTTTTTGCGCGTATTTTGTCAAGCAGTGACCGCGTTATTGTTGCAAAGGTTGTGTTTTTTGCCATTGCTCGGATCGATAGCGGTGCGGCACGGCGCGCAAGTAGGTCGTAATCATTTGCAAAAATAAGTTGTGTGTGATATAATTAGTCCAAACAAGGCATTTCGCTTTTGCGTTGGCATAGGTATGCACGGCGCAAGTACGGTAATGCGCAACTAAATACGGATTAAATACGGAGGTTGTTTATGAAATTTAACAACGCTGCCGTTCGCGGGTTGGAAAACAAGGCCGCCAACGGTAAAATGTCCGTGCAGGAAGGCGGCAGAGCCGCGTCCTACAAGGGCGTAGTTGTCAAAAGTTTAATTTACGGCATTGTTACAATTGTGTTGGCGATCGTCACATATGTGATTATGCGCAACGCATTGGAAATCGGCGACGAAGGTACGCTGACGACCTTACTTATCATTGTGGGTTGCTCGTCGGTGCCGATGTTTATTCTGTCGCTTATTATTGCGTTTGCCCCTACCACGGTAATGGTTTGCGGCATTTTGTATACGGCTTTGCAAGGATTGCTTCTTGGCGCACTGGTGTGCGTAGTGGACATCTTTATGCCGGGGCTTGCGCTTGTTGCGGTACTTGGCACGCTTATCGTGTTTGTTGTGGCACTTTTGCTCAACAAAGTGCTGGAAGTCAGGATTTCGAGTAAAGTTATGCGCGGTGTGATTATCGCGTTTATCAGCCTGCTTCTGGTAAGTGCGGTTGCCGGTGTCATTTATGCGTTCAACAGCAGTTTCTTCGGCGCGTACTGGTGGATTGAAATTATCGTTTCGGCAGTCTGCATCATCTTGGCAACAATTATGCTTATGAGCGATTTGCAAAGCGCGGAAGCAATGGTGACCGGCGGCATTGACAAGCGTTACGAGTGGAACGTTGCCTTTGCAATCGTTACTACGCTTATCTACATCTACCTTGAAATTCTGGAATTGCTTGTAAGAATTGCGGCAATATTCGGACGTAACAAAAACTGACAACATTTTATGCCGACGGCAAACGTCGGCATTTTTTTGTAACGTGGCGCGTTTGCGTGCTACGGACACGATCAAAATAAAAATGTGTAAAAGAAAAGCACATACGTATTGTGATTTTTATTACAAATGCGGTGCAAAAGACTTGTCTTTAAGGAGAAAATAATGGAAAAACTTCGTAGCAAACTCGGCTTTATATGCGATATGGACGGTGTAATCTATCACGGCAACACATTGCTTAACGGCGTTAAGGAATTTGTAAACTGGCTGCAAAAAAACAACAAAAGGTTTCTGTTTCTGACCAACAACAGTCAGAAGTCGCCCAAGGAACTGCAACAAAAACTGCAACGTATGGGCTTGGACGTGCCCGCGGAAAATTTCTATACGGCTGCGCTTGCCACGGCAAGTTTTTTGCAAAGCCAGGGCGCAAGCACGGCATATGTAATAGGTGACGCAGGACTTACAAATGCGCTGTATGACGTGGGCATTACCATCAACGACGTTGACCCCGAGTACGTGGTAATCGGCGAAACGGAAAATTACAACTTTGAAAGTATCAAAAAGGCAACAATGCTTGTAAACAAAGGCGCGAAACTTATCGGTACAAACGCCGACCTTACGACACCCACCGACAAGGGCGAAGTGCCCGCCTGCAAGGCGTTGGTCGCGCCCGTCGAGTACGCTACAAACCGCGCGGCATACTTTGTCGGCAAGCCCAATCCTCTTATGATGCGCGCCGCAATGGAACGTTTCCACGAGGTGGGTATACACAGCGCAGATGTTGCCATGATCGGCGACCGTATGGACACCGACATCATTGCCGCCATGGAAAGCGGTCTTGACCCTATCCTTGTGCTGTCAGGCGTTTCCAGCCGCGAAACTGTCACGCGCTTCCCCTTCAGACCGAGACTTATTCTTAACGGCGTCGGCGACATCGTTCTCTGAGGCGACATATCGTCACATCTTGGCGCTACGTTGGCGGTCGTCCGTGGGTCATGTACATCTTTGTACACTCCCCTTGTCCGTCCGCCACAGTTGCGTCAATCTGCACCAATCTGTCGCCTCAGAGAAGTGTTGAGTGCAACCGCCGTCTTGTTGCCGCAGTGCGTTTAGTTTGTGAAAACGCATTGACAGACGGCTGAAAATGTGGTAATATTTGGTTATAAAATCTTTCTCGATGAATTCGGAGAGGCGGATTACACCTACAACGGACATCCCGGGCGGCGTTTCGGCGCGGCTTGGCAATGTACGACATATTTGTGTGTTACGCTTTTTCGCATTTGTCGCGGAAGGGCGTATTTTTATGTCTGCGCGTGCAGGCAAAGGAGGAAAAATGGAACAGCGTATAGGCGTCGTGGCGATTGTCGTCACCGACAAGACGGCAGTGCCGCAGGTACAAAGCGTGCTTACCGTGCACGGTGATATTATCAGCGGCCGCATGGGCATACCCGACCACGAAACGGGCAAAAATGTAATTGCGTTGATTGTCAAAGGCACGGTCGAACAGATTTCCGCACTCAGCGGTGCCCTGGGCAGATTAAACGGCGTATCTGCAAAAAGTTTGCTCAGTAAGGAAGAATAGATTGGCTTTCGTCTGTCTGCCGTCGCAATCGCGGAAATAGTCTTTTCGATTCTTTCAAGTGTGCGCTCGCTTGGTGTATTACAAGTGTGCCTGCCATTGCGAAATTATTCATGACAACAGTGCAAGCGCGGACGTTCGACCGGCGCAAATACGTATGTTGCAGTGTTGGCAAAAAAATACATACGTATCAAAAATTTCACGACAAAAAATTAACTTAATGTGAGGTAAAATATGAAAAAATCACTTTCAATAATCACTCTGATTGTTCTTGTTGCGGCAATGGTATTCACGCTTGCGGCGTGCCAGCCCAACCTGCCCGACGAGGACATTGCCCCGACAAGCGTAACGCTGTACACACCCGACGGTGCCCCCGCAATGTCCGTGGCAAAAATCATTGCCGACGGTAAAATCGGCGACACTACGGCAACGGTTGAAATAGCGCAAAATGCGCAGGACATCGTTGCCAAGGCTACCAAGGCGGAGCGTGAACTGGAATTGGCAGTGCTTCCCACAAACGCAGCCGCTACGGTGTACAACGCAACCAAGGGCGACTACGTGCTGTTCAGCATCAATACCTACGGTTTGCTGTACATCATGGGCACGGAAGAGGTTTCGAACCTCAACGCGCTTAAGGGACAGGTACTGTACAGTATCGGTATGGGACAGGTGCCGCAATACGTATTTGACAAGGTGCTTGCGCACGCCGGCATCCAAAAGGTGAACAACAGCGACGTTGCCGAGGAAGGCAAACTGGCTGTAAAGTACACCGACAACGCGCAGGGAATCAACCCGTTGCTGCTGCAGGGCAAGGCTAAGTTCGGACTTCTGGGCGAACCTGCCGCAACGCAACTTGTAACAAAAGCCGCAGCCGCAGGCAAGACAATTTACCGTCTGTTTGACGTGCAACAACTGTGGAAGGACGCTGTCGGCGGCGTAAAGACGGGCTATCCGCAGGCATGCCTTATTGTCAAAAAGAGTCTGCTTGCAAACAAAACCTTTGCCGCGGCGCTTGACCGGGCAATGTCCGCAAATGCCGCTTACCTTGCGGAAAACGCAGGTACGCTTAAAACTACCCTTGCCGGTGCAGGCAGCAAAGTTGACGTGGACTACACGACGGAAATCATCGCTCGTTGCAACATCAGCTACATCAAGGCAAACAGCGACGGACTTAAGGCGGAACTTGCCGCGTACCTTGCCGAGTTCGGTTTCTCTGCAAACGGCGTTAAACCGTCCGACAAACTGCCCGACGACGCATTCTATTATGCGTTTGACTAAGTAAGATAAATTTGTTATCCCCTCACTCTACCCTAAGTTTTTGAAATGGTAGGGGTGTGGGCACGCGGCGTGCACCCACTATGAACAGTCTGTGACAACGCAGGCAATTTTGAAACATCACGTAATTTTATTTCGCCGCGAAGTAGAAAAGAAAACTTTTTGAAAAAAGTTTCCCCTTCCCCACAAAATATCCTCTGAATCAAACCCAAAAAACTAACAATGACAAAGAAAAAATGGCTGGACAACTTAATATTTGTCGTGGCAATGGCTGCGGCATTGGTCGCGCTGTGGATGGTCGCGGCATTGGCTGTCGGTAACAGTTTTGTACTGCCCAACGTGCCCGATGTTTGTCGGGAGCTATGCATATTGCTTGCCAAACCGAGTTTTTACGCAAGCGTCGGCGTGACGGTCGGTCGTGCATTGCTTGCCTTTGCCGTTTCGCTTGCGTTTGCGCTGGCTTTGGCACTGCTGGCAAATTTGTTCCCCGTCAGACGTCCGCTGTCGGCAGTGGTAACGCTGTTGAGGGCGTTGCCCACAATGAGCATAATATTTTTGTGTATCGTGCTTTTCCCAAGTAGGGCAATCGCTTATATAGTGACCTTTCTGGTGGCGTTCCCTGTGATGTATGCAGCGTTCGACGGCGCGCTTGCGCAGGCAAAACCTCTTGCCGACATGTGCAAAGTTTTCAATGTGCAAAGGGCAGACAAGGCGGCATTTGTGTATATTCCGACCCTTGCGCCGCAGGTGGCGTTGCAGTGCCGCAGTACAATCGCGCTGGCTGTCAAGGTGTGCATTGCCGGCGAAGCACTGGCCATGCCCCGAAGCGGCATCGGTGTGGAAATGTATGTCGCCCGCGTAAACCTCGATACGGCAAATCTGCTTGCCTGGACATTGACCGCACTGGTGTGTTGCTACGCAATCGACGGACTGTTTGCCCTTGGCGAATACCTGGTAAAAAAGGCTGTCGGAATGTCTGACGAAAAGGCAAAAAATGACAGCGCAAATGAAGTAAACGACAAATACGACGCACCGCAAGGCAAAAACGCAAACGCGGAAAACGTTTGCGACAACACAGCCGAAACAACGACAAAAGACGATTTGCACCTTGAAAAAGTGTCGGTAAAGTTTGGCGAGCGTACACTGTACGACAACCTTGACGTAACGTTTGCGGCAGGCAAAGTGCATGTTGTCCTTGGTGCAAGCGGCTGTGGAAAAACCACACTTTTGAACGTTGTAAGCGGCTTAGTGTCACATTCGGGCGCAGTAAGTGGCGCAAAACGTTGCTCGTATGTGTTTCAGGAAGCGCGCCTTTCTCCGTGCCGCGTACTGACAAACGTAGAGTTGGTACTGCGCCGCGACATCAAGGATAAAGAGCTACGCAGACGCACGGCAATGCACGCGCTGGCTATGGCGCAACTTGCGGACAAGGCAAACCGTAATGTGGCAACTCTCAGCGGCGGCGAAGCGCAACGGGTTTCGCTTGCACGAGCGTTTGCAACGAATGCCGACGTTTTGCTTGCCGACGAGCCGATGAAGTCGCTGGACCTCGGCGTAAAGCGCAATCTGTATGTCACGTTGTCGCAAATGCTTGAACAAAAACCGCTTACCACGCTGTACGTCACCCACGACGTGGAAGAAGCAGTTATGCTTGCCGACGAAGTGTATCTGGCGGAGGGCAGCCCCTGCACGCTTACGCACATCGCGACGATTGCTACGCCACGCGCCGACCGCAAACCCTGGAGCGAAGAAAGCGTACGCCTCAAAATGCAACTTGAAACTGCCCTTTTACAAAGTTCGACGGCTTCCTCAAACTAAGTCCGATTTAATGTCGGACTTTTTTTATAAAACCAAGGCTACCCCAAAACGGCCTTTGACCATTTTCTGCCCCGCAGGGGGCGGCGCCGCCCGATTTGCTTTTGCATTGCGGTGTGAACGAGTCGAAAACACGAACGGACGTTTTGCGTAAATGGTGTATTTGCAAATATGTTTAATCCTGGACGACCTAATCTCGTATTAGTGTAATGGAAAATAACGAAAAATAACGTCCCGAAAACAACAACGCCGAAGTTAGTCAACTTGAAGTACGTAAGCCGATTACAAACAGTTAGTAATCGTTTCGGGGGTGTCGAGGTGTTGCCAATTA
>DPQS01000004.1:24761-35778 GCA_003537755.1 Clostridiales bacterium
ATTCCTCGACAGGACCCCTTACATCAACTTCCGTACTTCGGCGACAACTTCCACTCTTCAGCGAGCACGTTGCAATCTGTATTTTTTTTCGGCATTTCCCTACATTCAAAATACAATTCCCAAAATCAACTTTTTCCGTAGTCTCGATCGGTAGTTGTTTAATCGGTTGACGAAATTACGTAAAAGTAATATACTTTTTACAATATTTGTCCAAAAACAATGTGCATACGGGCACTGCGTAGGCGCGACATGCCGTCCGACCTCGGGCAAAGAAGGAGCGATAGTATGAGTTACACAAACAGAAACGAAATTCCCGAAAAATATAAATGGAACCTCGGCGACATTTTTGCCACCCCCGAAAAGTGGGAAGAGGCGTTTGCCGAACTTTCGCAGGAATATCCGCAACTTGCCGACTTCAAGGGCAAACTTGCCGACCGCGAGCAGTTGCTTGCTTTCCTCAGATTGTCCGACAAAATCGAACTCAAACTTGAACAACTGTATTGCTACGCATCCATGGCGTACAACGAGGACAGCCAGGACTCCGTCCGCCAGGCGCGTTTCAGCAAAATTTACGGCTTGCTTACCAAGTACGACGCCGCAACCAGTTTCGTTTCGCCGGAATTGTCCGCAATCCCCGACGAGCAACTTAAGGCGTTTATTGCCGACCCCGATTTTTCCGACTACGACGTAATGCTGAAAAACGTGCTGGAAGGCAAGGCACACATTCTGTCTGCCGCCGAAGAGCACATTCTTGCCAATGTCGGCGCGTTTTCGGGTCAGTTTCACGAGATTTTCAACCGTCTGGACAGCGGCGATATCAAGTTTGACACAATCGAAGTTGACGGCAAAAAGGTGCAACTGGGTCACGGCACGTACAGCATGCTGTTGCAAAACAAAAATCAGGCTGTGCGTAAACTTGCCTTCGAAACCTACTACAAATCCTACATCAACGTCATCAATACGATTGCCGGTGTGTACGAAGGCAGCGTAAAGGCGGACTGGTTCCGCGCACAAACGCGCAAGTTCGGCTCCACAATGGAAATGGCGTTGTTTTACGAGCACGTAGACAAGGCGGTGTACGACAACCTTATCAAGTGCACGCACGAAAGCCTTGCGCCGCTTCATCGCTACATTGCCCTGCGTAAAAAGTTGATGGGCGTCGAAACACTTAATATGTACGACCTGTACACGTCCATTTTTGACAACGCGGACATCTCCTGCGAGTACGAAGAAGCGTGTGAACTGGTACTTAAAGGCTTGGCACCCCTTGGCGAGGACTATCTTGCCGTGGTGCGTAAGGCGTTTGCCGAACACTGGATCGACGTGCACGAAACGCCGACAAAGCGTAGCGGTGCGTATTCCATGGGCGTAAAAGGCGTTCATCCGTACATGCTGCTCAACTACCAGAAGACCACGCACGACATTTTTACGATTGCTCACGAAATGGGTCACAGCATGCACTCCTACTACAGCGACGCAACGCAACCGCAGGCAAAGTCCGACTACAAAATTTTCGTTGCCGAAGTTGCCAGCACCTGTAACGAAGTGTTGCTGCTTAAGTATCTGCTTAAGACGGAAAGTGACCCCGCAATCAAAAAGTATCTGTTGCAGTACTACCTTGACATGCTTCGTACCACGATGTACCGTCAGACGATGTTTGCCGAGTTCGAGCAGATTTCACACGACATGGTGGAAAAGGACGAGCCGTTTACCACCGAAGCCCTTTGCGAAAAGTACCTTGAACTCAACAAGATGTACTACGGCGACGCGGTGCATCACAACGACGAAATCAAGTACGAATGGGCGCGTATTCCGCACTTCTACCGCGCGTTTTACGTGTACAAGTACGCAACGGGTATTGTGTCCGCCGTGTGCATAGCGGAAAAAATCCTGAAGGAAGGCGCACCTGCCCTTGCCAATTACAAAAAATTCCTGTCGCTCGGCGGCAGCATGGACCCCGTGTCGGAACTTAAGGTTGCAGGCGTTGACCTGACGAGCGAAGAACCGTTCCGTATCGTGGCGGAATCCTTTGAAAACACCCTTGCCGAACTGGAAGAACTTACAAAGTAGTTGTAAAATGCTGTCTTGGAAACAAAGTGAAAAACGCGGAAAGCGATGGCTTTCCGCGTTTTTTTGTTTGCAATTAAATGTCAGATAACGACTGTTGATTTACGTTTTGCGCAGGAAACCAATGCCATGAATTCCGGCATTAACCGATCGGGTACACCCATGCAAGATTGCTGAACGACGTATTGGCGCATGCAAGGAATGTAAACACAACCGCATTGAACAGTCCTGCCGTCCAGGCATTGCCTGTGCGCAGGTACATTCTGCGTGCGACAACCGTTGCGATTGCCACGCACGGGATGATGGGGTAGGACGCGATGAACCACAGATTGTTTGCGCTGTCGTAGGAAACGCCGTTGTTGACGAAGTAACTGTTGTGCGCCCACAGAATGATGATGAGCGCGCCCACGTTGAACACCACGTTGATGATGGTGGTCGCCCATTCGGGAAGGTCCTTCACGCGGTAGTTTTGCGCAAACAACGCGTTTGCGAAGTAGTAGATGAAGAAGAAAGGCACGTACTTCAGCATTGACGGCAATTTGATCATGTCAAACACTCTGAGGTCAAACGTCCAGAAGCGGAAATCGACAACAAACGCTTCCCAGATGAAGAACATAATGCCGTAAAATACAGCAAGAAGAATTGTTACGAACAACGGGGTTTTAAGTACGTTGCCTACGCTGCGGATCTTAAGTCCGTCAAACGGATGTTCGTCGTAATTCGGTGCGTCATCCTTGTACATAAACGTGTTTATCGCACGGTTTACAATCCAGATTATTATCGTAACCACCAGTGCAAAAATGGCACATTTGATGCCCCATACGGCAATTTTGTCAACGTTGCTGTAGATGTAACCTTCGCTGCTTTTAAACAGTCCGCTCCAGTTTGTGGAATTGTACAGTTTTTCGTGAGCGTTGAGGTTGCGCAGACTCCATGCGCCGTACCATGCCGTTGCGATTGCCGACAGCCAGTAGGTGATGTGTTTGCGCGGCTTTTTAAGCAGTTCGGGCGCTTCGGCAGGCTGACCCTTGAGCGAAGCGAACAGCGGTGTGCCGAGAAGCAAGTCTGCCACGGGGAAAATAAGACCGAACAGTCCGAGGAAACCGAACGCCGCAAAAATTTCTTTTACAAGCCAGCTTTGCGAAACGGGGTCGATAAATCTTGCGTTTTCGGGTGTGCCGAATACGTTGTAAACAAAGTCTACGATGTGGGCGGTGGAAGCAACGCTGAAGTGAACCATCGGGTGCGTGCCGACCATTTCGTATATTGCGCGAAGCGATTTGCCTTCTGTCCAAAGGGCTGCGCCCTTTCTTTCCACACTTACAAGTCCTTTGCCTTTTGTTGCGTCTTTGGTGGGTTGGGCAAGCAGGCTGCCGTCGGCTTTGTTGTAAATGCCGCCGTTGATTGTTTCCCATTTGTCAAGGTCGGCGGATTTTCTTCCCGTGAAGTCAACCGCCTGACTGGACTGCAGGTAGTAGGAAGAGCCTGCTCTCGTGCCGTAGGTGAAGTATTTTGTTCCGCTTTTGTATGTTTCGCCTTCGGCAACCTTTCTGTATCCGTTGCCGTCCTGCACGTAGTAGGTGGCAAATGTCGCAGATTTCGCTTCTTTGGCTGTGAGGTCGCTTACGGGCATGTAAATTGCTTCCTTGACGGTGCAACTGTAGAAAAATTCGTCCACGGACGATTTGACGTCGGCAACGCCGCGTACGTTGGAACCGATTTTTGTCGCAACGTTGTTGGACTGCGTGATTGCCGCGCTGATGATGCCCATGTGGTAGCCTGCTTTCAGACTTTCGTCGGTTTGTCCGTTGTAGGTTACTTTTGTGCCGTTGACCGTGGCGGTGTAACTTGTGTCAATGCCGTCGATTTCCAGCGATTTGTTTGTGGAGCTGCCGCCCATCGAGTGTCCGCTGACTGCAATGCGCGTTCCGTCAACGTAGTCAAGGTTGTACAGGTACTTGGCTGCGTTTACAAACGTCAACCCGTCAAAACTCGTCGTGGAGGTGTTGTGCCCGTGCGAGCCGTGGTCGATTGCCAGTACCACAAAGCCGCGGCGAACAAGTTCGATTGCGTTGCTTTCCTGCATTTCGCGGTTGTTGTACAAGCCGTGTGTAAGCACTACGGCAGGGGCTTTTGTCTGCGGAGTGGCGTTTTTGGGCACGTACAGCAGTCCCGACGAAACGCTTCCGTTTACGGTGTAACTTGCCGCGTCTGCCTTGTCGGTGGCTTTAAGCGTGATGGTGCCGCGGTTGGTTACGTTTCGCAAATCTTCCACGGTCGCGCCGAATCCTGCCGTTTGTACCAATCCGCCTACAAACACCGACAGAATTATACACGCCAGAAAGATACATATCAAAATGATATTCCGCCGTGAATCATTAGGCAAATGCGGCACTTTGAATGTAAACTTACGCTTGGTTGTGTTGTTCTCTTCCATGGTCAGACCTCCTGAAAAATTTTATATTACGACAGTTGATATGTCGTATAATACGGGTCTGCGGTTTTCTTTGGCAGGGCTTTGCAAGAAAACGGCTTGCGTTGCAATACTGTGTAGTGTGCTATAGCAGTCGTTGCGTCGAAAAAAATGCCGTCGCAATCGTCTTTTTGTGGCGTATTGCTTTTGTACAACGCAAACGTATCATATTTTTAAATCAATGTCAATAGTGATTTTGAAAAATAACAAATGATATTTAACTTTTGTTGATTTTTATTCTGAAAAACATTCCTGTTTTGTCAATGTGCGCGCAATCGTTGACAATGTGCGAATGTGGTGGTATACTAAGCACGCTAGGGGTGCCGAGGCGTTGTCGCGTCGGCTGAGAGAGTCCCTTTGAACTTGTCAAGTCAGTACTTGCGTAAGGAATGCGTATTTTACCGTTGCGATTGTTTTGCCAATGTTTTCGCGCGGAACAAACCACGATTGCTACAAGCCCTGCCGACAAGGTAAGGGCTTTTCTTATGTCGTTGCGCTACGTCAAAAGTCGTTAAATGTAACAGTAAACGCTGTTTAGCGACGCTTTTCGGTACATATGTAAACCCCGAAACAAAAGGAGAAATCGTTATGAGCGAATTTTGGAAAATACTTGTCGGTGGCGGAGAAACCCCGCCGAAACCGACCGATGTCATCAAGGCGTTGTACAACGTGCTGGCACAACTTGCACTGTATGTTACGATTGTACTTGCCGCCGCGCTTGTAGTGTACCACATCGTGGTAAGCAAACGTAGCGAAGAAGAAGTTGCCAAGGCACGCAAACTGGAAGTCGGCATTATCGTCGGTTACAGTATCGGCGTAATCAGCACGCTGGGGCTTATGGTGCTTGTCCGCACAATCCTTAAGGGCGAAACGGACACTCACTTCTGGCTTATGGTAGGTTTTGCCGCGGTAGTGCTTGTCGGCGTAATTGCCGCGGTCATCATGCGTAAACGCAAGGTTTCTTACGCCAAGTGGGTATTGCTGGGTTACACCCTGCTTGCGCTGGCGTACCTTATTGTAGTGCTTGTGTGTTTCCCTGCCGAAGATGCCGACTACAAACCTCTCAACCAGACATTGATGTACATTTTGTCGGGGCTGCTTGTGGCAATCATTGCCGCGCTTGCAATCCTGCTTGACAAACCTGCCGATTACGACAGCCGCAGCATTACTTACGCCGCTGTTTGTATCGCCGCAAGTTTCGCACTCAGTTACATCAAGTTTTTCTCGCTGCCGCAGGGCGGTTCCATCACCTTTGCAAGCATGCTGCCCCTTATGCTGTACGCTTATATGTTCGGGCTTCGTCGCGGCGTGATTGCGGGTATCGTGTACGGCGTACTGCAATTTGTACAATCGCCGCAATTCTACGAACCCATGCAGGCGTTGCTTGACTACCCAATTGCGTTTGCGGGTATCGGCATGGCAGGTGTCGGTCGCAAAATGAAGTTCCTCAAGAGCAACATTACGGCAGAGTTTTGCGTAGGCGCGGTGATTTCTGTGCTGTTCCGTTACGTTGCGCACGTGCTCAGCGGTTACTTCGTATTTTACAGTTGGTCGTCCGGCTGGGGCGATTGGTATGCCGCACATCCCCTTGCATACAGCCTTGCTTACAACGCGTTCCTGTTTGTGGAACTTGCCGTTCTGCTTGTTGTCGGGGTGGCTCTGCTTCAAAGCAAATCGGCCAAACGCCTGATAAGCAGTGTGTCGGACAACGGAGATGAACAACTTGCTGCCGTACAGGCGTAAACACAGTATTGACGTAAAATAAACATCGTTGCAACAAACGGTATCGGACAGACATCCTGCCCGATACCGTTTTATTTATTTCAAATCGCCATGTTTTTGTCTATAAATAATGACGCAATTTGTTAAAATAGTAACACAATACTGTTAATTTTGCCGTTAAAACGTAAAATGAGAGTATAACGCTCGTCAGACAATGCAAAATTTCAAAAAAAAATCGCAAATTTTCAAACTTTTTTCAAAAACCCCCTATACAAAGCAAAATCGGTGTGGTATAATACTTTCGGTCAAAATCGCTAAAACCGTCGGAAATAAAGACATCGGCAACGTAGAGGCAACATTGCCCGACGCGTTGCGCGCATGTGGCAGTCGCGCCAAGCACTGTCCGCGAGAAACGAACACTGACGCCGACGATGAAATAAGGATGGTGGAAAATGGAAAAAGTAGCACTGATCGACCTCGGATCCAATACCGCGCGTCTGGTCATTTACGAAGTACTGGACGGAGGGTATTTTGTCGTGTCGGAGGAACGCCGTGAAGCGGTGCGCCTCGGCGAAACGGAACCCGACGGAAGTCTGAAACAAACACGTATAATGCAGGCTATTGCTACCCTGAAATCTTTTAAGGAATTGTGCACGATTAAAAACGTGGACCGTATTCTGGCTGTCGCTACGGCGGCGGTACGCAGGGCGAGCAACCAAAAAACTTTCTTGTCCGACGTGTACAACGCGACGGGTATCCGCGTGACGGTTGTCAGTGAGGAAGAGGAAGCGCACTACGTGTATCAGGGCGTAATCAACACGATGGAAATCCCCCGCGGGCTTATTATGGAAATCGGCGGCGGCTCCACCAAGTTTGTGTACTACAATCGCCGCACGGTGTTGCACACCAAAATTTTTGAATTCGGCGCGGTCACGTTGACAAATATGTTTGTGTCGCCTGACAAGACGCCCGAGCAATGCAGCGACGACATGGTTGCCTACGTCAAGGCTCGCCTCGAAGAAGTGGACTGGTTTAAGGAAATCGACCCCGACACGCAACTTATCGGTGTAGGCGGAAGTTGCCGCAATCTGGCTCGCATCATCCGCAAGGTGAAGAAGTACCCGCTGGACATGGTGCACAACTACAACATGGACGTTGCCGACTTCGACTACGTGTACAACATGATCCGCACGCTGGACCTTGACAAGAAACGTCGTATCAAGGGGCTCAGCAGCGCACGCGCCGACGTGTTCCCCAGCGCACTTGCCGTAATCAAGGCGTTTGTGGATTACATGGGCTTTACCAACATCATTGCCAGTGGCAGTGGTATGCGCGAAGGCGTAATGTTCAACTACGCCGTACCTCAGACTCTCGAAAAGCCGATTTCCGACGTACTCGGTTACAGCCTGCACAGCATGGCAACGCATATGGGTGTAAACGTGGCGCACGCCGAACAGACATTCAACCTTTGCGTACAACTGTTCAAGCAACTGCGCGTACTGCACAAGTTCCCGCGCGCGTATGTCAAGGTTCTGCGCGTGTGCGCAATGTTGCACGACATCGGAAGCACGTTCAAGTTTTACAACAACGCCAAACACACGGCGTACATGATTCTCAACAGCAACCTGTACGGTATTTCGCATCGTGACCTGGTGCTTGCTGCCCTTGTAACAGACGTAAACAACAAGGAAGGGACCAACTACACCGAGTGGGCGAAGTACAACTGCATTTTGTCGCCGGAAGACGTTGAAGCCGTCAAGAAACTGTCCGTGATTTTGCGCCTTGCAACCGCGTTGGACTTCGGTATGCGCAACGCCGTTACGGAACTTAGTTGCGACGTGCTGGGCGACAGCGTAATTATGAAGACGGAACTTACCTGCGACGCCGAGCTGGAACTTAAGGCTGCAAACCTTCTGGGCGTGGACTTCAAAAAGGTGTTCAAAAAGAATCTCGAAATTCTGTAATCGCCGCTTGTATGTGAACAAATTTAGCATACGTATAAGAAAATCTGATACAAACATCCCGAAATCGGAAACGGTTTCGGGATGTTTTTTTTTGTTGTCCGGTTCGTATTAACAGGGACGAGAATTAAATTTGTGTTTAATTTTGACTAAAAGCGTCAACAATGTCGCTATGAAAACGAGAAATTGCGTAACTTTACTTGTTGCGGTCATTTTTGTCGCCGCGTTGCTGTGTGTTATGCCGAGGGATATTACGTTTTTGTTGCCCGATGCGGAACAATACTATGTGTTTTGTCGCGGCTACGACGGCGAAAGTTTTGACAACGGTGTAAGCAAAGCGGTGCATGTAACCGACAACGTAGACGAAGTGCTGTTTGCCTGCCGTTATGTGGACGGCGTTACTGCCGTGCTGCCTGCGGAAACCGACGTTGACCGTTTGCTGTCAAGGTTGCATGCAACGGTTGTATTCAGTCAGTCGCTTGGCAGTATTACGGAATACTGTTGCATTTCGCCATTGGTAAAAGGCGGAGTATCGGTTGACGGCTCACGCGTAAACGTGCAGATTGCCGTGACCGACACCGCCGTGTATGTCGGTTCGCCGCTGATATTAGGTGCGTATTAAGGAAAACAGAATATGCCGTCCCGACTGTAATTTTGTAATTGTAAAAAGTAATCGCAGGCGAGCGGTAACTTTTCGAGAAAGACATTGCCCACGCTTAAATTGCGCTGCTGCTGTGATACCTGCTGTGAAGTGTTTCAAAAAAAGTCTGATCGCTTTGCAACAATTCGACATGGCGGATAAAAAAATTCAACGTCGTGTATATTACGCCGCCAACGTGGCAACAATCCTACCACCAAACGATGGCAAAATCAACTCAAACAACAATCAGGAGGACACAATGAGTACCAATACGAACAATGAACCGAGCAAATTTACAAGGTTTTTGCGCAACCACGCGGCGCTGTTGCTGTTGATATTTTCAGTCATTGCAATTGCAACCGTGGTACTTGCGGTTACGTTGTCGGGCGATAGTTTGCCCGATGCGCCCGTAGTCGTCAAGCCTAACCCCGACGTGGACAATCCCGACGACAAGCCTACGCCCACCAAACCGGAAAAGGTATTTGTAAAGGTGTATTTCGCCGCGCCGCTGGCGTATCAGTCTGTCGGCATGGAATATTCCGACGGCAAGGAAGTGCTGTTTGTATTCAACAAAACGCTCAACACCTGGGCGGCGCACAAAGCAGTTGACCTTGTAGCGGAGGACGGAACTAAGGTTTCGTCAATGTATGACGGCACGGTTGTTGACGTTTCGGAAAGTTACGGAATGGGCAATATTGTCAAAATCGACCACGGCGACAACGTCGTTGTGACTTACGCTTCACTGTCCGACGTCAAGGTGACCAAGGGACAAACCGTCAGTAAGGGCGACCAAATCGGCAGCGTGTCTACGTCTGCAGGATATGAATTCGGCGATGGCGCGCACTTGCACCTCGAAGTTGCCAAGGACGGAAAGTCCGTTGACCCCATGCCGTACGTAAAGGGAGAAATCTTCCGTGAAGTGGAACAGAAACAGTAATTAAACGTGACATTAAAAACAGTTTAACGTAGTGAATTGCAACATTTGTTAAAACGAGTGTATACTTCGGCTAAATTTGCGAAATGTTGGTTGCCTGCGACCTGTGCCACTGATATGTGGGACAAAATGTCGTGGCGCAACGACATCTGACCAAAAACGCACAACAAAAAAGAGGCAACCGTCCTTGCGACGATTGCCTCTTGTAATTTCAATGACTGCGCATTTGCAGTTGGCAGTACATGCCGAAACGGTATCCCGGTAGGTGGCTACTCCAAAGCTACCTCGTGGCACACGCTCGTGCTGCTTAGTGCTGCTGTGTTCCCACCCTGACACGATTCACAGATTCACGTTGCACAAGACCTTGGTATCAACACTCCTTGCCGATTCACGGCTTTCCACACATAAAACCGCCTGCAACATTCAGCCCTACTGTAGCGGATTGTAGGTAACAGGGCACCGCTAGCTCCCCGCCTAGCGCAGTGTAAGCATTATACAACGTTTATTTGCAAAAATCAAGCGTTTTTGCACGACGATTATTGACCGCAGGCGCAAAGAGTGGTACAATTAAGCCGTAATTGTCGAAATAGTGACAGCGTAAAGCCTTTGTGACGGTTTGTCGCGGCGTTTTGCGGGGCTTGCAAAAGTGGCAAACGTGTACCCGCATGCGTATGTCTGCTGCCCGGTAAGTTGATTGTTGTCGGTGCTACGATGACTACGTTTCGCGAAAGTCGGCGGCTATGGTTTAATGACTGATTTACCGCCGTTACGCTTGCAAAGATTATCGGTGATGGCAAGGAAAAACTAAAAAGACAATTACAGATTTGCCGAAACGAAGGAGGCAGTTATGACAAAGGAAAAGATTGACAGAATCAATTTTCTCGCGCACAAGTCCAAAACGCCCGAGGGCTTGACCGCCGAGGAAAAAGAAGAGCAGTTTCGTTTGCGCGACGAGTACATCAAGGAATGGCGTGCCGGCGTACTTCAGACGCTTGAAAATACCTACGTGGTGGACGATGACGGCACCGAGCACAAACTGACGCCCAAAGAGTAAACTAAAAACCCCGACTTGCCGAATTGGCTCGTCGGGGCTTTTCTGTAATTGTTGTCAAGTGGCGAAATGGCGAGATGTAAATTATTGTCGAGCACGGGCGTTCACCCACTACAAAAAGGGCGCCGAAGTGCGGGGATTGTGAAAGGGGTCCTGCCGAGGAATTGCC
>DPQS01000004.1:36000-36423 GCA_003537755.1 Clostridiales bacterium
CTTCCCAGCCGCAGGCTCGCGGTGATGTCCCTAATTGGCAACACCTCGCCACCCCGAAAAAAGCAAGTTAACGATTTGCAATTGGTTTGCGTACTTCAAGTGTACTAACTTCGGCGGACGTTGTTTGGAAATCAACTAAATAGTGCAAATTTCCGTCAGATTACGTCATTTCGACCAAGCAAAGCGCGTGGAGAAATCTCCGCGGAAGCGCCATTATGAATTCCTTTGAGTATAATCAGTGTCATGTTGAGCAAGCAACGTGTTGTTCGTTGAGAAGTTGAAATTTTACTTTGTCGCGTAAATCATTTTACTTTTTTACTAAACAACTATGGTTAATTTAGTCATCACTAATAATTTTTGCAAGTGTGACGACGGCTGATTATGCGTTAAACGACGCTTACTGTACGTCCAGTACAGTTTCGG
>DPQS01000004.1:36701-37385 GCA_003537755.1 Clostridiales bacterium
TTTTTTCGATTATTTCGGGTGATAACGAGCGAGAGTGTACCCACGTGGTGGGGCTTGTACGGTCACTGTCGCTTACTCTACTTACGGCTTCGCCGCGGGAAAGGACATACCCAAGGTTGTTAGTGATGGCAAAATTAACCCTATGTTTAACTGATTGCTTTATTGCTTTAACAAATAAAACGGTATCTCGGTAAAGTTATACTGTTAAAAATAACGTATTTTGCAAAATTGCTTGCCAACGGGCGTAAAAGTTGGTAAAATACTGTCAACAACATATTAAATACGTTCAAGCAAGGACAAGACTGCGGAAACGGGTTGCTAAGAGAGCGTGCCACACGGTGCAAGGCGCGACAACTCGTCCGTAAGCCATCACCTTGCAAGTAGACCGCAGAAAGCAACACGCAAGTAGAGCGGTACGGCAACGCCCCGTCAGGCGACAAACAAGGTGAGAAAGCTCACGAAGAAAGGTGGTACAGCGAGGTAAGATCGCCCTTTTACAAGGTGCAATCTTGCCTTTTTCTTTTGCAATAGAAAAAAAAGACCGCTACCCCGACCTCCCACCCCTCAAGGTAAAGGCACTTTAATTATGACAATAATTTCCAATGGTTGTTGCAATAAAATCAAAACGTATTAAAAAATTTGTTACACCTACTCCCCCTATACTCAAAGTTTTTGAGGAAGGGG
>DPQS01000004.1:37611-42648 GCA_003537755.1 Clostridiales bacterium
GAAACATAACAACAAAAAAAACAAAATCAACAAAAACTCTTACAAGGAGATATCTATGAGTAAGTACAAAAAGGTAGACACTTCCATGAACTTTGTCGGGCGCGAACTCGACGTGCTGGAATTCTGGAAGCAAAACAAAATTTTTGAACAAACCACGGCAAAGGGCGACGGCACCTTTACCTTTTACGACGGACCGCCGACAGCCAACGGCAAACCGCACATCGGTCACGTGCTTACGCGCAGTATCAAGGACCTTATCCCTCGCTATCAGGTGATGAAGGGCAAAAACGTTCTGCGCAAGGCGGGTTGGGACACGCACGGTCTGCCTGTGGAACTGGAAGTGGAGAAATCCCTCGGCATCGACGGAAAAAAACAAATCGAAGCGTACGGCATCGAACCCTTTGTCGAAAAGTGCAAAGAGTCGGTGTGGAAGTACGAAGGCGAGTGGGAACGCCTGTCCGAGCGCGTAGGCTACTGGGTGGACATGAAGCACCCTTATGTCACCTACGACAACAACTACATCGAGTCGGAGTGGTGGGCTCTCAAAAAGATTTACGATATGGGGCTGCTGTACAAGGGCTTCAAAATCGTTCCTTATTGCCCCCGTTGCGGAACGGCACTTTCCAGTCACGAAGTCGCGCAAGGCTACAAGGATGTAAAAGAGCGCAGTGCGGTTGCCAAGTTTGAACTGGTAGACAAACCGGGCACATACTTCCTTGCATGGACTACTACCCCGTGGACGCTTCCCAGCAACGTTGCGTTGTGCATGAACGCCGACTTCGACTACGTGACAATTCACGTGGAAGCGGACAACGCAAACTACATTCTTGCCAGGGAACTTGTCGCAAAACACTTCGAGGAAGGCACATACGAAATTATCGCCGACCACAAGGGTTGCGAATTCGAGGGTACGCACTACAAACCGCTGTACAACTACGCCAAGGTTGACCGCGACTGCTACTACGTAACCAACGACACCTACGTGACGCTTACGGACGGTACCGGTATCGTGCACATCGCGCCCGCATTCGGCGAGGACGACGCAAACGTGGGTCGCAAATACAATCTGCCGCTTGTGCAACTTGTAGGCGAGGACGGCAAGTTTGTCGACGGTTGCGGCGAACTGACAGGTGTATTCTGCAAAACTGCCGACAAGGCAATCATTGCCGACCTTAAACAACGCGGCTTGTTGCTGTCCGCACCTTTGTACGAACACAGTTATCCGCATTGTTGGCGTTGCGACACGCCGCTTATCTACTACGCGCGCAAGTCTTGGTTTATCAAAATGACGGCGGTCAAGGACAAACTGCTGGAAATAAACAGCACAATCAACTGGATTCCGCCCACAATCGGCACGGGCCGCATGGGCAACTTCCTGGAAAACGTCATCGATTGGGGTATTTCGCGCGACAGATACTGGGGAACGCCGCTTCCCGTGTGGATTTGCAACAAGTGCGGCAAAGTGCACGTAATCGGCAGCCGTAAGGAACTTGCCGAAAAGTGCGGCTGCAGCGAGGACATCGAACTACATCGTCCGTTTATCGACAAATGCACATGGCAGTGCGAGTGCGGCGGCGAATACGTGCGCACGCCGGAAGTCATCGACTGCTGGTTTGACAGCGGCAGCATGCCCTACGCGCAATTCCATTACCCGTTTGAAAACAAGGAATTGTTTGAAAAGAATTTTCCTGCCGACTTCATCAGCGAAGCGCAGGACCAGACCCGCGGTTGGTTCTACACCCTTATGGCTGTGTCTACGCTGCTGTTCGGCAAAGCGCCTTTCAAAAACTGCCTTGTGCTGGGGCTTGTCGGCGACGAACACGGCATAAAAATGAGCAAACACAAGGGCAACGTCGTTGACCCGTGGGACAGCTTCAACAAGCAGGGCGCAGACGCAGTAAGATGGTACTTCTACACGAGTTCTGCTCCGTGGTTGCCCTCGCGCTACTACGACGAAGCCGTGTCGGAAACGCAACGTCGCTTCCTCGGCACGCTGTGGAACACCTACGCATTTTACGTGCTTTATGCCGACATTGACAACTTTGACCCGTCAAAGTGCGACATTAAACAGTGCAAACTGTCACTTATGGACAAGTGGCTGCTCAGCGAAGTCAACCAACTTGTAAAGACCGTTGACAAGGGCCTGGCTAACTACGAAATCACAGACAGTGCGCGCGCGATAGAGCACTTTACCGATATGCTGAGCAACTGGTATGTGCGCCGTTGCCGCGAACGCTACTGGGGACACGACTGGACGGACGACAAGCAGGCGGCGTTTATGACGCTGTATACCGCGCTGGATACTCTTGTCAAGGTTGCCGCACCCTTTGTGCCGTTTATCACCGAAAGTATTTATCAAAACATTACCGCAAACTTCTTCAAAGACGCGCCGAAGAGCGTACACCTGTGCGACTTCCCCAAGGCGGACGAAAGCATGATCAACACCGCGCTTAACGCCACTATGGAAAAGGTTCTGGACATCGTGGTGCTCGGTCGCAGTGCGCGCAATGCCGCCAACGTCAAAAATCGTCAGCCTCTAGCACGCATGTACATTGCATGCAACATGCCGTTCAGCGATGAAATGAAGGAAATTGTCCGCAGCGAACTTAACGTCAAGGAAGTGCTTGCCGTGGACAGTGCGGACAGTTTTGCCGACTACAAAATCAAGCCGCAGATGCGTACAGTAGGTCCGAAGTACGGCAAAATTTTGGGCAAAATCAAGGAACGTCTTGAAAATTTGCGTGAAAAAACGCGCGAAGTGGTGGAAACGGTCAAGGCGGGCGGCGTGTTTAAGTTCGACATCGACGGACAAAACGTGGAATTGACCGAAGCTGATATGCTTATCAGCAGTGCCAACAAGGAAGGTTACTCCGTCGTGTCCGACCACGGCGACACCGTTGCGCTGGACGTAACCCTTACCGACAAACTTGTTGAAGAAGGGCACGTAAGAGAAATTGTCAGTAAAATTCAGGCTATGCGCAAGGAATGCGACTTTGTCGTGACCGACCACATTATCGTCGGCTACAACGCCCCTGCGGAAATTGCCGACATCTTTGACCGTTACTCGGCGGATATTGCGCGCGCAACCCTTGCCGACAGCATTGTTCCTGCGACAAGCGGTGCACACGAAAAGCAAATCGACGTCAACGGCACGGACGTGACGTTGTATCTCACCAAAGCGTAAGTCTGACAATAATTACGGGAGAATTTTTATGAGAATAAACTACACGAACGGATATTACGAAGGCGAGGTAAACGCTGCGGGCAAACCGCACGGTGACGGCAAAACGACATATAACAACGGTGCGTGGTACGATGGTTACTACTACAACGGCAAACGTTCGGGCTACGGCACGTATATGTTCAGCACCGGCACCTACTATGTGGGATGCTTCTACGAGGGCAACTACCACGGTTACGGCAGAGAGTATTTTACCAACGGCGATTGGAGCGAGGGATTTTACCTCAACGACAAAAAAACGGGCTGGCACGTGTACCACTATTCAAACGGCAATTGGGTACTTCAAAATTGTTTAGGTGGCGAAGTGAGAGAGTTACTGCGTGAAACGGACGTTGCCAAGGCAATCGTGCCGGGACATGCCGGACGCAAGACCTTTGACGACGGCACTTTTGTGGGAGATGTCGTGCGGGATTACAACGGACGTCTTGTGGCAAGAGGCTACGGACTGTTCGGTGCAAACGACGGCTCGTACAGCGTTACGGGACAGTTCGACGACAACGAACAGTGCGGGTACGCCCTAATCGAACTGTCCGACGGACGCAAAATTTACTGTCACGGAACCGGCGACAATTACTGCCGTTACAAACTGATAGTTAGCGACGTGTACGTTTTCTGGGGCGAAACGGACGATCGATTCATTCCTAACGGCGCAGCAATGACCTTTTACACAAGCAACAAAACGTGTTACACGAGTTGCCACTACAAAAACGGCTTGATAGACGACGTTGCGCACATGCTGTTTGTCAACGGGCTGTACTGCGTCAGCGACTTCAAAGACGGTGAATTTATCCGCGTTCACCACTGACGAGTAAAATTGTTGTCGGCAATTTGCTGCAAACGATTGACAGAATTCATTACTATTTGTATAATAGTAAGGCTGTGAATAATTCGGCGCGGTATTTTAAGCTCTGCCTCGTCTAAACCGCACTCCACTGGCGGTAATTATTCAACCGTGAACAGCAAACAAACTTAAATAGGAGAAACCTACAATGATCAAGACTTTTATGGCTAAGAAAGAAGCCGTTGAAAGAAAATGGTACGTCGTGGACGCTGCCGGCAAACCTCTCGGACGTGTTGCGAGCCAAGTTGCAGCAGTGCTTCGCGGAAAGAATAAGCCCACCTACACGCCGCACGTTGACACAGGTGATTTCGTAATCGTAATCAACTGCGACAAAGTAGTGCTGACGGGCAACAAACTGGAACAGAAACTGTACGTTCGCCGTTCACCCAGACCCGGTCATCTCAAGACCATGCAGTATTCCAAACTGCTGAAGGAAAGAAGCGATTTCGCTATGATGAAGGCAGTTAAAGGTATGCTTCCTCACAACAGCCTCGGCAGAAAGATGCTGACCAAACTTCGCGTTTACAAGGGCGCAGAACACAAGCACGAAGCTCAACAACCCGTTGTGCTTGAGTTGCAATAGGAGGGAATGAACAATGGCAAAAGCAGTGAAAAAAGTTCAATTTTGGGGCACCGGCCGCAGAAAGAAGTCCATCGCACGCGTCAGACTTGTTCCCGGAACAGGCAACATTACAATCAACAAGCGTGACATCGACCAATACTTTGGTCTTGACACGCTGAAGTACATCGTTCGTCAACCTTTGAACGCTACCGAAACAATCGCTAAGTACGACGTGATCGTCAACGTAATCGGCGGCGGTCTTACAGGTCAGGCAGGCGCAATCCGTCACGGTATCAGCCGCGCACTGGTTGTTGCAGGCGAAGACAAGGCTGTTCTGAAGAAGAACGGCTTCCTGACGCGCGATCCTCGTATGAAGGAAAGAAAGAAGTACGG
>DPQS01000004.1:42856-69557 GCA_003537755.1 Clostridiales bacterium
GAAAGAAAGAAGTACGGCTTGAAGAAAGCTCGTAAGGCTCCTCAATTCAGCAAGAGATAATCTTTCCAAAGAGAAAACGATTCAATCAAAAAGGACATCCCGTCGGATGTCCTTTTTACGTTTTGTTTGCAAATTTTTGTTGGCTGAGAAATGGTTGTGTGTCAAATGTTGGGGTGCAAGAAAATTCCCGCACTGTAAAATAATTTGCATTTTTGCTGTTTGCGGTTGGTTGCGGCAAATTTAAACGAATGAGACTAAATAAGCCGAATCAAACTATATTCAGCATCGGCGCGTTTTGATAGCGGTAGCTCGGGTATGTTGCGCACGGTTGCAAAAACCGTGGAATAATGATACAATAATATACTAAGTAAAGGTATGCCGAAAAAACCGTTAAAAAGGTTGCAATGTTGCTTGTGTGGACTAAACCGGGCTTGAAACGTAATTCTGAAATTTTGTCAAAGGCGGTGGAAACGTCGTGAAAAAACGCATACGTATCGTAATATTTGCGTTGCTGCTTGTCGTTTGTTCGGCAAGCCTTTGCGCGTGCGGCATTTTTGACATCGGCAACGGCAACACGGCAAAGGCAACAGTCGTCGCAACGGTTGCGGAAGAACACGACAAATACACGTTGTACGACCTGACTGCGGACGGCAAGCATGTGGGTGTGCGTATCGCGGGTGCCTTTTTCGGAATAAGCGCGCGCGACGTGTACGTTGACATCTATTACGACGGCGCATGTTGGAACGAAACGGAGCTTGCAACGGCAGAAAAGGAAACGAAGGAAAACCTGCAAACGGCGGTCAACGAAATAGTGCTTGCGGCAACTACCGTAAACGATGTGTGCAACACTTTGCTTGACGGAAGCGGCGGCAACAGCCCGTCGGACATTTGGCGGTACAACAATGCCGAGCCGGGCGCGCGCCTGGAAATAAACCACCACACGTACAAAATGTTGTCGCTTGCAAAACAAATGTATGCCGAAACGGACGGACGTTTTAACCCCGCGTTGTTTCGCGCCGTGGATTTGTGGGGATTTTCGGCACGTTTTACCGACGGCGTTTACAAAAGGTACACGCAAAACTACGATAGAACCTTCGATTACGTAAACAATTCCTATCCGTTACCGGACGACAAGTTTGTCGCGGCGTTTGCCGACGAAGATTTTGTCAGGTTTGACGACGTAACGGAAGAAGTTGACGACAGGTATTTTGTAACAAAATCTGCGGCCACGGTGACGGTTGACGGTGTGACGTATTCGCGTTGGATAGATCTTGGCGGCATTGCCAAGGGGTACGTGTGCGACCTCATCGAACAAACGCTGGCAAGCAAAGATCTGACAAAATACTACGCAAGCGTCGGCGACAGCAGCGCGGTGTGCGGAAGCGACTACGACGGCGAACAATTTGACCTTGCGGTGGTCAATCCCTTCAGTCCGTCTACGGCGGCGTGTCTGGTGTATGTATCGGGCGGCGGTGTGTCAAGCAGCGGACTGTACAACCGCAACTACACCGTTGACGGAAAGGTGTACGCGCACATTATCGACGGCGCAAACGGACGACCGACGACCTCGGGTGTGTACGGCGTTACGATGATTACGGGCTGTTCCCAAGCGGCTGTAGCGGATTGTCTTACTACGGCACTTTCCCAAATGACAGTCGGGCAAATTACAGATTTTATCAACGGCTATGCCGCGCAAAACGACATTACGGTGCTCGCGTTTGTGCGTACCGTAGACGGCAAAAAGCAATTGCTTACAAATTGCGACTACCTTCGTCCGTCAAAAGGCGGCGGCAACGACATAGCAAATGCGTTGAAAAAAGTGGACGGCAAGTATGTTTACGACGAATCGGCAACGTCGGATGCCGAGCAACAACAAAACGCAAAAACCGTTACGATTGCAGTGCTGTGTGCCACATTAGCTGTTTTAATAGTAGTTAGTGTCGTTTTGTGCGTGGTAAATCGTCGCAGAAAGCAAAACATCGTGTACAAGGAACAAGCGGCTTTCAGACGTGCGGACATTTACGTGTATTTTGCCGTGGCAACGCTTGTAGTGCTGTTGTTTGTGGCGTGCGCACGTCCTGTGGGGCAGGTTGCGACAACCGTCAAAGCGGTGGATATGGAAAGCGGCAAAACGCTGTTTGCCTACGACATCGCAAACGGCAAATGGCAGACTTTTGGCGAAGGCGGCATTACCTGCGAAGTGGTTCAGAACGGACAAAGCCTGACGGTAACCGTAAATAGAGGCAGCGACGGAAAATACAACACATTTGAGATTGTCCCGAGTGCCGACGGCGTAAATGTCGCAATGAAGGCGGCAGAGTGCGGCATTCACAAAGATTGCATCCGCGTGTTCGGAACGATAAGCGCAGGCAGCATTGTGTGCAGTCCCAACATGCTTAAGGTAATTGTAGAGTAAGCAGATTGAATACTGTCAGAAATTTTTCAAAAGGAGGCGGCGGCAAAGTGACAAAGAAAACTGAATTTACTGCCAAGCGTGCAGCACTTGTTGCGGTGTTGTCCGCCCTTGCGCTGTGTTCGTTTGTGGTGGAAAATCTTTTTCCGCCGTTGTTCCTGCCCGGGGCGAAATTGGGGCTCGGCAACGCTTTTTCGCTGTTCGCGCTTATTGTGCTCGGTCCGATTGAAGGCATAGTCGTGGTCGTAATCCGCACTACGCTGGGTAGTCTGATTGTCGGCAACATGTCGACGCTGCTGTACAGCCTTACCGCAGGGCTTGTCGCGGTGGTGTTGCAGGCAGTGCTTGTGCGTTTTCTGTACCCGACGGTCAGCGTCGTGGCTGTGTCTGTGTGCGGCGCGGTTGTGCACAACATCACGCAAAACGCTGTCTTTGTGCTGGTAAGTCAAACGCCGCAAATGGTGGCGTATATGCCCTATCTTGCGCTGACAGGCGTGCTGTCGGGTGTTGTAGTGGGTGTGGCGGTGTGGCTCGCGCTCAGGCTTCTTCCGCAAAGATTGCTCTGTTCGCTCGGCGGCAACAAAGGCAACGAATTTTTGCCTGTCGAAACGACCGCCCAAAGCGAAACCGACGGCGACAATACGAGTGCGGCGCAGACGGAACAACAATGAGCCCGGTTACCGTCACGTAACAAAAAAATCAATACGTATTGTAAAATTTCTTACAAAAATACAAAAAAAATCGCTTGCATGGTATGCAAACGACGTGAGGAAAAATGAAAAGTATCCTGGTAATAAACGATATTTCCGGCTTGGGCAATTGCTCGATGGCGGCAAACCTGCCGATTTTTACAAAAATGGGCTACTACTGCATGCCGTTGCCTACGGCTGTGTTCAACTGTCAGACGGGATTTGACGGCTTCAAAGTAATGCCAAATCGCAGCATTGCCGAGTTTGCCGACGGTATGACTTCCAGGCGCAAACCCGACTCCGTTTATGTGGGCTTTTGCAACGACACTCGTACGCTTGCCGAAGTCGCAACGGTGCTTACGTCGTTAAACTGCGCCGACTCTTGCAAAATCGTCGACCCCGTAATGGGTGACAACGGCAAACTGTATCCCGTTTTTGACAGCGACTACGTTGACGAAATGAAGCGCGTGGTGCGCCTTGCCGATTACATTACCCCCAATGTCACGGAGGCATGCCTGCTTGCGGGCATCGACTACGCCGCGCTTGCCGCAAACATCGGTCGCGAGAGTTTTGCCGACACGTGTCTTGCTGCATTTGCCGACTTTACAAACCTCGTCGGCTGCAAAAATGCAGTCATTACAGGCGTAGATTGCGGCATACGCATTGTCAACATTGTGCTTGAACAGGGCAAGCAACCTGTCGTGATGGGCAACGGGCGCGTTGACGGCGTGTTTTCGGGTACGGGCGATGTGTTCAGTTCGGTGCTGACAGGATCGGTTCTTGCGGGGTTGCCCCTTGACATCGCAACCTACAAAGCGGCGGAATTTGTCAAAACCGCCCTGTGGGAAACGCAGTGCGACGACCGTCGTTTCGGCGTAGAATTCTGCCGCGTAATCGACAGGCTCGACTGACCTTTTACAGCCACTTTGCGCGGGAAATTTCCTTTTTGGCGGCGCGGTCGATACGCTCGTCGGACATGGACAGCGCAGGGTGCATTGCCTCAACGTCAATAAGTACAAATTTGGGTTTGTTGTTTTTCATTATCACCACGCAACCGTTGTCCTCTGCCTGGCGTACCACTTTGGAAAAATTTTGATTGGCTTCCGTCATGGATACCATCTGATTACTGTCAATAAGCATATTTACCCCTTTGTCGGCGTTTACGTCGGCATTTTTTTTGTCAATTTGTGGCGCAGCGGTTCAATCGGCGACCGTTTGTTGTATTTTTCGCAAACAAAATACGCGGCACGTCAAAAAAACACTCCGCCGCTATTGTAGTAACAAATTCATTGTCGACGCCGCATTGTTTGCCTTCCGCAATGCGACTCCAACCTGTCGCTTGCCCGGTCTGTTGCCCTTTCCGCACACCAATTGTACCACAAATATAGGATAAATACAACCCCTGTTTTCCATAAAAAAACCGAGAAAAACCAAACTGGTTTTCCTCGGTTTTGTGTATTGTCGGTAAAACGATTATGCAAGGCGGATTCCGCGAGCAACTTCGTGTACTTCGATTTCGTTGATGTCGGGTACAAGAACAACTTCGCTCGAGGCAAAGCCGGCTGCTACGGATACGTTTACGGTCGTTTCGCCCACTTTGCATGAAGCGAATGATTCGTTGACGTAGTTTGCCACGTTTTCAACGGTTGCCGCAATGCCGTCGTCGCCTACCGTCACCTGGTACGGCGTAAACTTAACTTGCAATTCCTTGTTGAAGATGTCCTGACCGCCGCCGTTGATAAGGCGCAGTGCAAGCGCGCGCGGGCAATCGAACTTGTGACCGGCAATTTCCAGATAGAACGCCAGATCCTTGACCTTCTTGGTACGTCCGTTGACTTCCTTTTCCACAACAATCTTTTCCTTGCAAAGTTTTGCAGGCAAAATGTTGGTAAGTGCAAGCGGTGCAACGATTACTTCGTTGTTTTGTTCAAGCGTTATTTGTTTAAGGTCGATGTCAATCTTGACAGCCTTGCCTGCTTCAAGCGCTTCGTCCTTGTCTACGATTGCAAACAGAACGCGGTCGGCAACCTGCAGGTGTACAAGGCGTGCGCCGTTGATGTTTTCTTCGGTGATTACCGTCGCGGGGATGGTTTTGCCGAGGCGTACCGCATCCGTCGGGATGACAACTTCGTACTTGCCTGCTTCTGCATTGATGGCTTGAGGAAGAGCAATCTTTGCGCCCAGCATTTGCAGTTTTTTGCCTGCAACTTCGGCGTCGACGATGATTTGTTCGGGGATACGGGGCGCGATGGTGCGTTCCGTTTCGCTGTCGAACACGCGCAGGTGTTCAAGACCCATGCTGATTTCGATTTCCTGACCGATTTCAAATTCCGTGCCGGCAAGTGCCTTGATGATGATGCGCGTCGGGCTTTCGGCAACGGTATCTGCGCTGTTGAGGTTGAGGTCGGCAAATACCTGGCATTCCGTACCAAGTTCTTCGACGTGGAACACGCGGCACTTAGCCTTGAATGGGTAGTGGTTGGGGTCTACGCTGATGTGTTCCGCACGGATACCCAGCGTAACGGATTTTTGTCCGTCAAGATACTTGCGGTCTGCCTTGGTGAAGAAACTGTACGGGGTGTCGATTTCGATACCGGTGTTTGCAAAGTTTACAAGTACGCGGTTGCCGTCGTGCAGTTTAAGCGTGCCTTCGAAGAAGTTCATTTGCGGCGTTCCGATGAAGCCTGCCACAAACTTGTTGCAGGGGAAGCGGTACAGGTTGCGCGGCGTGTCGATTTGTTGTACGTAGCCGTCCTTCATTACTACGATACGGGTACCCATGGTCATTGCTTCAACCTGGTCGTGGGTAACGTAAATGAAGGTTGTCTGCAACTTGTGGTGCAGCTTGCTGATTTCGCTGCGCATTGCGGTACGCAGTTTTGCGTCAAGGTTGCTCAGGGGTTCGTCCAGAAGGAACACCTTGGGTTCACGCACGATTGCGCGACCGAGTGCGACACGCTGACGTTGACCGCCGGACATTGCCTTGGGTTTGCGGTCAAGATATTCCGTAATGCCCAGGATTTCTGCCGCTTCGCGTACCTTGCGGTCGATTTCGTCCTTTGGTACCTTGCGCAGTTTAAGACCGAACGCCATGTTTTCGTACACCGTCATGTGGGGGTACAGTGCGTAGTTCTGGAACACCATTGCGATGTCGCGGTCTTTGGGTTCCATATCGTTTACCACTACGTCGCCGATACGCAGTTCGCCTGCGGTGATTTCTTCAAGACCGGCAATCATACGAAGGGTTGTGGACTTACCGCAGCCGGACGGTCCGACGAATACGATAAACTCTTTGTCTTCGATGTCCATTGTAAAGTCGTTTACCGCCTTTACGCCGTTGGGGTACACCTTGTAGATGTGGTTAAGTTGCAGACTTGCCATAATTTTCCTCCGAAAATTTTGTTTTTAATTTAAGTCGGACAGATATTTCCGCGGCGGAAAAATGCCCCGACAAATAATATAGTTTGATTATACACGTAAAAAAATACCGTGTCAATACCTTTTTGCAATAAAAAACGCTTGTTCACCATTAAAATATAGGATAAATTTATCCTATACGTTATACTATAGTCATTTTTGCACGATTTTTGATGACAAAATCATTGTTTTTCGGGGACGTTCTGCGACAAAACGCACGGGTCAACCGACGAACTGTCGAGGTATTTCTTTTGCGCGCGGTAAAAGGTTGTCAGGCTGGAAAATCCGCACAGCGTTGCCAGTTCAAGCACGGACAAATCCTTGTTTTCTGGACGTTTCTGCAGTACGTAAAACTCTTGTATCCGCAGGTTGTTAATGTAATTTCTCAGGTCGGTCTTGAGGTACTTACTCAGCAAATTGGACAGCGACTGCGGCTGAATGTGCAGGTAGTCGGCAATGGTGGCAAGCGAGATGTCCTGCGTGTAGTTGTCGTAAATGTAGGCTATTGCCTTGTAAATTGTGCTGTTTGCGCGGTGAAGCACCGTGTCGGCAGGCACCGTCCCGTAGGCTTGTACTATTTTGTCCAGTACGTTGCACGCGTTGGCGTATTTTTCCAGCGGAGTGTATTCGGCAACCTGCATTGCAATGCTTGTAACAAAGTCCATCAGCGGTTTGTTGCGTTGCTTGTCGGGCAAAAAGCGCGGCAGTGTTCGCCCCGGGTACAGTTGCGAAAACAACTGCATTACGTCGGTGCCGATGATCGTGTAGGAAATTTCCGCCGAAGTGCACTCGTAGGCGTGCGGCGCAAGGCTGTCCACGACAACCGCCATTCCCGGCTCCAGCCGGTACTGTTTGTTGTCTATGGTGGCGGAAACCGTCCCGTCAAACACGCAAAAAATCTCCCAGTTGCGGTGGAAGTGCAGTTTCGTCCCCTGCGTGACGTATCTGTTTGAATAAAAAAAGTCCGGTACGTCCCCTGCTATTTCAAACAAAAAGTATCTGGATTTGCGCGGCATTGTTGATCTCCTTGCTGTTTCCGTTGTTTTTGTGTCGTCGACTTGCGCCCGCGGTTAACTTTATTATATTGTTTTATGCCTTTGCTGTCAATGGATATATCGGTAGCAACGGGCCCGAAATGTGTTAAAGTCGAAAGATAAACGCGCAAAAACTCCCGAAAAGGTGTAAATTTGAAAATAATCGCGGAGATAGTGGGTTGAAATCGGGTTATGTCGTATGCTACAATGTGCCTGAAGAAAAAAAATTGTAGTATATCAATTTTAATTTAACCGACAAACAGCCTTTGACACAACGGCAAAAACTATTAGCGACGGTAGTGAAAGTCCATAGTGGTTTTACCGAAAATTACGGTCAACGGTGACAAGCAGATTTACCTTGCACAACTTGCACAAAATAACAGTGCAGGTGCAATCCGCGACGGCTCTGTCAGTGGTATTTGTTTATAAGGATAGGAATGCTATCCCGATTATATTAAAAATTTTCAGGAGGTAACGTAAAATGCAAAAAAACATCAAGACAATTTGCGTAATTTGTTTTGTCCTGTTGATGTGCATGAGTTTTGTGCTTGCAGCCTGCGACACCGCGACGGACGTCGAGATAACAAGCATTAAATTGAACAAAAATACATTGTCGCTTAAGGTGGGTGACGAAGCCACGCTGACAGCCACGGTGGAACCTGCCGAACAGGCAAAGGACATTGTGTGGACTGTAAACAAAGAGGGCATTGTCACCGTTGACGGCGGCAAAGTCAAGGCAATTGCGGCAGGTACGGCGGTTGTTTCCGCGCAAAACAAAAGCGGCACCGTGTACGACTCCTGCACGATTGTTGTAGAAGCAAAAGTAAACTCGGTAACGCTTGACAAAAAGACGTTGGAACTGACGGTCGGCGAAGAAGATACACTTGTCGCCACCGTAGACCCGACGACATCCGCAAGCAACCTTGTGTGGAAGTGCGAACCGCAAGGCGTGGTGAAGGTAGTCGGCGGCAAAGTTACCGCACTTACGGCAGGCACGGCTACTGTTACCGTAACCGACCTCAGCGGCGAAAAATCCGACAGTTGCGTCGTAACCGTCTACGAAACTGCCACGGAAATCACTCTGGGCAAACAATCCGTCGGTCTGACTGTTGGCGACGAAGAAACCCTTGTCGCAACCATTGTTCCTCAAGGTACAAAAGCGGCTGTGTTTACCAGTTCGGACGAAACGGTGGCAACCGTGGACAAAAACGGCAAAATCGTCGCCGTCAAGGCAGGTACCGCTACAATCACGGCAACGGTCGGCAAACTGTCGGCAAGTTGCGAAGTGACCGTTTACAACAAGGTGACGGCAATTACCCTCGACGTGGAAACGCTGGCAATGTACAGCGGCGAAACCCATGCGCTTGTAGTCACGACAACTCCTGCCGAGGCTATTCGCAAGGCAACTTTTGCAACGCTTGACCAAAATGTGGCAACGGTCGACGCAAACGGCGTAATTACCGCTGTCGGCGGTGGCACAACCACGATTACCGCAACAATCGACGACGTTACGGCAAACGTGACCGTCAACGTAATCAGGGTCGCGTTCGAACAACAAAATTACTCGCTGGCACTTAATGCCGAGCAGCAACTTGCGTTGACATTCGACCCCGCAAGCGCGACCGAAACCAACGTAAATTACGTCAGTTCGGCTGCAGACGCGGTGAGCGTGGACGGCGAAGGCAAAGTAAAAGCACTTGCATACGGACAGGCTACAATCACGGCAAGCGTTGAAGGCAAATTCAGCGCAACCTGCACGGTGACGGTAAGTCCGCTTGCAACAAACAACGGTGTAACGGTAGAGTACGGCGACGGATATGCAATCAAAACGTCGGCGGGAGTCAACGTCAATGCTCTCAATCTCGGCGCAAATGCCGCAAGCAAGGTTTACTACGCAGAATACACTCTTAACGGAATGAATCTGTTTGACAATCAATCCAAAACTTTCGGTCTGGTACACTTTGCGACAAACGACAACCTGATGTTTGACGTGTTCCACATGTTCCTTGGTGGTGGCAACAATAACGATGCCGCTGCCGCAGGTTACTGGCACCGTATGAACAACAAACTTGACCTGGAAAACGACCTGCTTGTAAACGTTGCCAACAGGGAGCTCGGTGCTGTACAAACCTGGCTTATCGATATGTTGAAAAACGGTAAGTCAATCACTATGGGTATCGCACGTAACGGCAACGACGTCTACACGCTGCTCAACGGCGTAATTGTGTGGAAAACGCAAATCGCCGCAGGGCTTGCCGATGTTGACACCCTGCCTGCAATCTTTATGAATTCCACGCCCGACGACACCCGTACGATAACAGACATCGTTTATCTCAACGGTGACGCCGCCGCGAAGAAAATTGCCGACAGCGAAATGCTGATAAAGTCGTTGCAACTTGGCGAAACCAAATTGACCCTTACCAAAGACGAACAGAAAACGCTTACCGCTACCGTGGATCCGACATATGCCGCAAGCAGACTTGTGTGGGAAAGCAGCAACACGGAAGTTGTCACGGTGGAAAATGGCGTAATCAAGGCAATCAAGGCAGGTTCCGCAACAGTTACGGCAAAAATCGGCAACACAAAAGCGGAAGTCGTAGTTACTGTTGTAGACTTCAGATTTGAACAACAAAACTACTCGTTTGCACCGAGTAGCACGGAAAAACTCAATCTTGTGTTCGGCGAAGGCTCCGACGTAGGACAAACCGCCGCTTACAGAAGTTCCAATGATAGTATAGTAAGCATTGACGCAGACGGAATCATCACGGCAAAAACTTACGGCAGAGTGACAATTACTGCCACTATAAAGGGCGTAAGCGTAGAATGTACTGTTACTGTAAGTCCGCTTGTTACAAGCAACGGTGTAAACGTTGAGTACGACGAAGACGGCAGCTACAAGAACACGATTGCAATTACTTCCGGCAACGAAACCGTCAACGCGATTAACACAGGTCTGCAAGCAAGCAAACTGTACTACGCAGAGTACACCCTCAACGGATTGTACATCAACGATGGTCAATACAAGGCATTTGGTATGGCGCACCTCGGTGGCGATACGTTTATGTTTGACAAGTATTCGATGTACCTTGGCGGCGGTAACAATAACAATGCCGCAGCTGCAGGTTACTGGCACCGTATGGCTGTCGGCTACGGCGTTTCAGATGAAAACCTGATGGTAAATCATTTCGGAGACGTATTCGGCGTGTCCAAAGATTGGCTTGTTCAGGCAGCGACAAACCACAGCGCAATCAAAATCGGTATTGCACGTAGCGGTAACTACATTTACACGTTTGTCAACGACGTGATTGTATTGCAAACAAACATTGCCGACGCGCTTAAAGACGTCAACACAACCCCTGCTTTGTACTTGCAAGCGATCGGCGACAGCAGTATTACAATCAGCGATGTTTCTTTCCTTGACGGCGAAGCTGTTACGAACAAGATAAACGGCGCAACAAGGCTGCTCCATTACTCGCGTGTTGCCGACAACAACTACAAGCCCGTGACAATTGCGGCGGACAGTTCGTCATTCCGTTTCAACGGCGTAGACGGCAGCGATGCGGCATGGAGAGCTTCTGTAACCCAAGAAATTTTGTTTAATGCAAATACCACAATCGAAATGGATGTAAACGTGTATAATGGTGCTGGCGTAAACGGACATCTCGGCATAAACATTGCACAAAACGACGGTGACGGCTGGACAAATAAAAACAATTTTGTCGATGACCTGACTGTTGTCGGAATAAACTTCTGGGATGCCAACGGTACCTGGAGATTCGACTTCTACGATGGAAAAAACGGGCAATATCACGACACAGGCGACGCTTTTCCTGAAAAACTCCATATAAAATTTGATTTGACAACGGACGAAAATAACCAGGTCAAGGTTGTTATAATTGTCAGCAACCGCGAGAGCGGAGCGGAAGTAAGGAAAATAGAAAAAGTGCTTACCGCCGCTTATGACGGAAATGATTTACGTATCCATTTCCTGTCCCATGCAATCGACTACGAAGTAAGCAACCTTACAGTTGTAGGGAAGTAACATCAACAATAGCGATCAGCTGTTTCGGGCTTGTCGGTGACAAGTCCGAACGGCGCGCAACAACCAGAACCTCTTTGCGTTTCGAGAGGTTTTTGGTATTTTTACAGATGACAACGTATTGCTGTAATAAGGTAAAAAAGCGATATATGCGACATCGGAACGCGATGGAGAATTTATATGGAACAAACAAACAGACTGCTTACGGTAAGCATACTGGGTTGCGGCGGCAGAGGATTTCGCACATACGGCAGATTGATGCACAAGTTGCCGGACAAGTTTAAGATTGTTGCGCTGTGCGACACCAACGCCGACGCGGTTGCCATTGCCGCAAAGGAATTTGGCGTTTCTGCGGACAATTGTTTTACAAGCGACGAGGAATTTCTGACAAAAAAGCGCAGTGACGTATTGGTAATTGCCACGCTTGACAAACAACATTACGCGCACGCAATGAAAGCAATGCAACTTGGCTACGACATACTTCTGGAAAAGCCCATTACCGACGACAGGCAACAGTGCTTAGACCTGATTGCCACGCAGAAGAAATACGGCAACAAAGTGGTGGTTTGCCATGTGTTGCGGTATGCCAAAGGGTTTGTCAAGGCTAAGGAACTGCTGGACGGCGGCGCGATTGGAAGTCTTGTCAGTATTCAGGCACTGGAACAGGTTGCGTACTGGCACATGGCGCATTCCTACGTTCGTGGCAACTGGCGGCGAGCCGAGGACACTGCTCCGATGATACTTGCCAAGTGCTGTCACGACCTCGATTTGTTGCAGTACTACGCCGCAAGCAAGGCGACAAGCGTGTCGTCGATAGGCAACCTGACCTATTTCAAACGTGAGTGCGCACCCGAAGGCAGTGCCGAACGTTGCACCGACTGCAAGTATTCCGACACATGCGCGTACAGCGCAAAGCGCATATACATCGACAGTTACGTAGCGCAAGGCTGTCCTGCCGAAACATGGCCGCAGAATATAGTCGTCATAGACACTCCGTTGACTGTGGACAAGTTACAGCATGCACTTGCCACAACAAGTCCCTACGGCAGATGCGTGTTCCGTTGCGACAACGACGTGGTGTCCCACCAGACGACAAACGTCTTGTTTGACAACGGAGTGACCGCAAACCTTACTATGATGGGCTTCACCAAGTGCGGCGGACGTATTTACAAGTTTTTCGGCACGACCGGCGAATTGGTGCTGGACGAGGAAAAGGAACACATTCTGCTTACCCCGTTCGGCGGCGAAACTACCGTAATAAACCTCGGCGACCTTACCGAAGCAGGTATGTCGCACGGTGGCGGTGACGGAATGCTTGTTGCGGAACTGTACGACATGATTACGGGCGTTCGTCCTGCGACGACAAGCCTTGCCGAATCGTTGGAAAGTCACCTTATGGGCATTGCCGCGGAGAAATCCCGTCTTGGCGGCGGTGAAAAAATAAACGTGCATTGACTTGCAAAAGGAGAATTATTTTGAAAAAGACTAAGTTAATTTCATTGATGCTTGCGGCAGTGATGTGTTTAGGCACACTGTTCGCGCTGATTGCATGTCAGCAAACGCCTGTTCAGAAGGACGAATACACGTTTACTTTTGACGTCAACTACGAAGGCGGCAACAACCGCGTTGACACCGTCAAGGCCGGCTACCGCGCCAACTACTACGCCGCAAGACGAAGCGGTTACACCCTCAAAAACTGGTACACGACCAAGGATTGCCTGACACCGTTCGACTTTTCCACAAAGATAAATCAGGACTACACCGTGTATGCCTTGTGGGAAAAGAAGGGTGACGCCGTAAACGTAACCTTCCATTACAACTACAACAAAAGCCTTGCGCCTGTTACCGTCGAGGGAGAGGAAGGCAAGGTAATCGACCCGCAGACGGTACCCGACCCGAGACGTCTCGGCTACGAAGTGGAAGGCTGGTACACCGACAAGGAATGCACGCAAAGATGGGACGTTGCAAACGACTCGCTGACGGGCGACATAGACCTGTACGCCAAGTACAATTATACTGCAAACCTCAAGTTTGACAGTCAGGGCAAAGTGGTGCTTAACAACGTCGATGTCAACATTTCCATTCAGTTCCTTTCCTGGACGGGCAAACGCAGCCTTGCGGAAATCGTGGACGAATTCAACGACGAGTACGCAGGTAAAATTCACCTCAACTGGACATCCGCTTACAGCAACGAAGTAGCGCGTTTCGAAGATCCGGCCATGACCAACGCGTATTTGCAAAACAACTATCGCTTCGGCGAACTGTTGGATCTTGTCGGCATCGACTTCGACGACAGCGACTACTACGCAGACGCCATTGCGGAAAACTACGTCGGCGACGCGCTTATGACCTATCCTGTCGGTCACATGGTGCCCAGCGTGATGTACAACAAGGCACTGCTTGCGGAAATGGGCGAGTCCGAGCCGCAAACTCACGCCGACTTCGTGCGACTGCTTGAAAAGGCGACGGCAACGTTCGGTACGAGAGAGGGTTACACTGCGTCCCTTGCCTACGAAGGCAACGAGTGGCAGTGGTTCGAAGTAGGCTCCAACAATATCTGGGCAAACAACGATTTGTTGTTCTATTCCTACGACAAGCAAAACAAAACCTACATCAACAACTATGCGCAACAGGACGGCTACGCCAAGGCTGCAAACGCCGTAAAGGGCTACGCCGAGTTGTTCAACAACGACAAAATCAGTCTCAACAACGAAGTGCTGTGGGAGTCACGTCAGGGCTTCAATGACGTGGTGGACGGCAACGCTTTTATGGGCATTGTAAGTTACCCCAAGATGTACACCTACTACCTCAACAATTACGATCAGCAATTGTTCAAAAAGATAGGCATTCTGCCCATCGCAAACCTGTTCAACTACGGCAACATCGACAATGCAAAGACCTTTGTAAAGGGTATTTCCTTGTGTCTGCCCAGCGACACCGCCGCAACATTTGACATCGAGCAACTTGCCGCAATCGGCGTGTTTGCCGACTACCTGTCCAGGCACAGCGGCCGTCTTGCCTACAACGATTGCTACCCCGCAAGCAAGACGGGACAAAATTCGACAGAGTTTACGCAAGGTACTACCAAGTACTTCAAGGTGCTCAAGGCTGTCGGCGATCCCTCTAAGTTTGTCACGCTGCCCGGCAGTCAGAACGAATACTACTGCTTCAATCATCAGAATCAGGCATGCGTGCAGTCGTTGTCATTCATCTCTGCCGACATGATCGACGCCGATTCACTTATCCGTCAGGCAATCAAAGGCATTGCCGACGCTACCGCAACGGTAATCAAGTAACGGAGGAACTATGAAAAATACAAAAAGATTCTGGGCGTTGTGCGTGCTCGCCGTCGTATTTCTGCTGACGTTTGCGCTTGCGGCATGCGACACCGACACGCCCGACCCTACGCCGCCCGACAACAAGGACAAACCCAATTGGACGTTGACTTCGCCCGACGGCAAAATTACGTTGGACGTGTATTTTGCGAAGGGACAAATTGCCTATTCCGTCGCTAAAGGCGACGTTACCGTGGTGGAAAAGTCCAACATCGGTATGGCAACAGACAAGTGCGAGTTTGTGGATTTGACCTTTGTCGAATCGCAGACGGACAGCAAGACAATTTCCTACACAAACGTCAGCGGCAAAACAAAGCAGGTTACTACGTCATTTAAGCAAAATATTCTTACCTTTGCCGAAGGCGACTACATGCTCGACGTGGTGTTCCGCGCATACAACGACGGATACGCGTTCCGCTACAACATCCGCAAGGCGGACGGCACCGAAGGCGACTTCACCGTGACGGACGAACTTACCCACTTCGCCTTGCCGGGCAACGCCAAAACATACGCAATGGCAGTGGTTACAATCGTGGGCTTACTGGGCGGCGACGAGTACTACTCCTACGAGGACAAGTACCAGTACCGCAGTTACAAAAACCTTACCAATGAGCAACTCGGCTTTCCTGTGCTGTACAGTGTAAAAAGCGGCGATGACGAAGTGTACAGCCTAATTACCGAGGCGGACATCTACGGTCGCGAATACCACGGCTCGGCACTGCAGGCAGACGGCACGGACGGACTGAAAACAATCCACATGCCTGCATGCGGCAGCGAAGCGTCCATGAGCGCAAGTTATCCCTTTACCTCGCCGTGGCGCGTAGCCGTTGTCGGCGGACCGGACACGATGGTGGAATCCACCCTTGTCGAGGACGTGTACGACGAAATAGAACCGTGGAAACCCGACGATTACGACAGCCTCAGCGAAGAAGAAAAGCAAATCTACACCTACGACTGGGTTAAGCCCGGCGCGGCGGCGTGGAGCTACCTCAACTTCGACGGCGACCCTGCCAAGCAGGCGGCGCAAAGCAACTACGAACTGCAACGTCAATACGTGGACGCAATTGCCGACCTTGGCTGGACATGGCTTGTGCTTGACGCAGGCTGGGACACAGGTTCCTTTACGGAAAAAGTGTTTGTCGATTTTGTACAATACGCCAATGCAAAGGGCGTGCACATCATGGTGTGGGCGGACAGCTACTCGTCCTTCTACACGCGCACGCAGACAAGCGCAACCCTTGCCAAATGGGCTAAGTGGGGCATTGAGGGTGTAAAAATCGACTTCTTCGACGGACAGGGTGCGCCCTACTTGTCGGACAAGTGGAAGCTGGAATCGCAGCAAAGCCTTGACGATCATTACGAAATGTTTTATCAGGAAGCGGCAAAGTACAAGATGGTTGTTGACTGCCACGGCTGTAACAAGCCCACGGGCGAACGCCGTCAGTATCCGCACGTAATCAACCGCGAAGCCGTCCGCGGAAACGAATTCAAAAGCGTGGACAGCAAACAAACGGCTTACCTGCCATTTACGCGCAGTTCAATCGGTCCGACCGACTTCACCCCGGCAATCATTCCGTATCTTTCCGGAACGGTGACGGTTGCCCACAACATGGGGCTTGCCGTAACTCTCGAGTCGGGTATGCCGACATTTTCCGACATGCCGGACCATTTCACAAGCGGCGAATATCTTGACTTCTACCGCAATTTGCCCGTTGTGTGGGACGAAACCAAACTTGTAACCGCCGACCTCGGCGACTACGTGGTGATTGCCCGTCGCAGCGGCAACAAGTGGTACGTAGGTTGCACGGCAAGTTACGCAGGCACGATCGACGTCGATTTGTCCTTCCTCGGCGAAGGTAACTTTGCGGCGCGTATCTGGCAGGACAGCGAGTACAACAAGGTTTCGCAAAGCAGTCAAAGTGTGACAAGCGCAAGCAAACTTAGCCTTACCGTGCAAAAGGGCGGCGGCTTTACGATGATAATAGAGTAATACAAGGAGTACAACAATGAAAAAGAGTATCAGAATTGTTGCCGCGTTGGCGGTACTGGTGTTGATGTTCGTGTTTACGGGGTGCGTTTCCCAGCGTCCTTCGGACGATGACAACAAAGGTTTGCCGTCCATTGACAATCCGTGGTGGACCGACAGCGGCGAAATTACCAAAGACGGCGACGGCAACATAGAGTTTGACGACGTCAGCATCAAACTTACTTCGGTAATCTGCGGCTACGACCAGAACGGTTTCGAAGCGCTTCTGGATCAATTCAACAAATTGTACAAAGGTAAAATCAACATTACCCACCAGACCTATGCGCAGGACGTAATCGACGAGTACGTAATGCAACAAATTCAGAACGAAACCAACGCGCCCGACCTTATTCTTACCCACCAGAAGACGCACGCGTACCTTGCGGCAAACAAGATTATCCAGCCCATGGACGCCGCTTACGAACTGGCGGGACTCGAATCGGACAAGAGCAACTTCCTTCCCAACTTCGCCGACTACTGCGACCTCGGGTACGAAGGACGTATGTTCACAATCCCGGTGGACGCGCAAAGCATGGTAATGTACTACAACAAAAACCTGCTTAAAAAGTACGGTGAGGAATTGCCGCAAACCCGTGCGGAATTTCTGGAACTGTGCAGAAAAGTGCAAAGCGGCGAACGCGCAACCAACTCGCAATTCAACGCCGTTACCTGCGGCGCGGACTACGACTTCTTCAAAATGTACCTGCTGCCTACCGCAGTGTTGCAAAACGGCGGCGAACTGTACGGCAGCGACGGACTTGTCCACTGGACGGAAGGCGACAACTTCAATGCATTCAAAAACGGCATTCAGGCTGTAAAACAACTTGCCGACGACGGTTTGTGGGACAGCAGCGACAGCAACGAAAGCGCGCGTGCAAAGTTCTGCAAAGACAACGCATTGTTCTACATTTCGTTGCCGTTTGACGCAAATACGATTTTCAGTGCATACGCATCCAATTCCGGTCACTCGCCCGAAGTTGTCAAAAGTCAGGACATCGGAGGCTTCTCTACCGCGGGTATGTTTGCACTTGACGGCGCACCCGAAGCAAGCAAAAACAAGGTATTCGGCGACTCGCACGCGTTTGCCATGAGCAAGACGGTAAGCGACGTCACCAAGAAGGCTGCAATCGCAGTGTTTGTAAACTGGTTTACCACCAAGGTGGAAGTCGGTATCGAATGGGCAAAACTCGGCCATACGACGGCTTCCTACACAATCCGCGGTAACGCCGCCTACAACGCCGACAGTTACGTAAGCGAATTCTGCAACATGTTTTACGGAGACATCAACAACTTTGTCACCGCAGGCAAGACGGCAAATTACACGCTGATTTTCCCCGATATGCAGACGGCTCTTCTCAACTGTCTGCGCAATGCAAGCAACGAGTACGACATTAAGACGGAACTGCAAAACGCTCAGAAAAAAATTAACGCCGCAATCGGTTTGGCGTAGAGAGGATTACAATGAATTTGTCAGACGACAAAAAGAAAGCGTACAAGCGCAGTATGTGGCGAAGTCAGGGACTGGGTATGCTGTTTGTGGTGCCCTTTGTACTGTTTTTCGTGCTGTACACGCTTGTGCCGCTGATTATGGGCGTGGGGTTGTCCTTTTTCGATTACAACCCCAACAAACCCGGCGAAATGAGTTTTGTCGGCTTTCTCAACTACGCCGACATGTTCGGCACGACAAACGAAAAACTGGAAATCACCTTTGTCAAGCCGTTTTGGGAAAGTTTGCTCAACACGATTTTGTTTGACCTCATAGCGGTACCCCTTCTTATGGTAATTCCGCTGTTGCTTGCTCACCTTATCAACTATCAGCCGCCGGGATACAAGTTTTTCCGCGCCGTGCTGTACATGCCCGTAATCGTGTCCATTACCGTTGCGGGTATGATGTTTACGTCCATCTTCGGTGAAACTTCGACAGGACTTATCAACGGCTGGCTGGGTACGCACATCAAGTTTCTTACCGACACGGGTTGGCGTTGGTTTGTAATGATTTTGCTGTCCGTGTGGTGGCAGACAGGTACAAACTTCGTCATCTTTTCGGCAGGGCTCAGGGACATTCCCAAAAGTCTGTACGAAGCCTGCGAAGCCGACGGCGGAGGAAAAGCAAGCAAATTCTTTCACGTTACGTTGCCCGGGCTTAAGGGACAAATCGATTTGTGTCTGTTTTCGACGCTTATCAATTACCTCAATTTGTACGGGCAACCTTCGGTAATACGCGGTTCGACAATCTACGACACTATGTACGATTCGCCGATGATGCTTATTCAGAACAGCCTCAAAGTGCTGCCGCGCTGGACGGGATTTATCTGTGCGATGGCGGTAGTGTTCGGACTTATCGTGCTGGCGTTCAGTATTGTCGAAAAACGCCTTATGGGCAAGGAAAAAGGAGGTCACGGCTATGAAAAAACCTTTGCCGCATTCAAGTCTGTCCAAAAGTGAACGCGAGAGCCGTCGCAACAAAATAAAGGCGTTTGTCATTTTGCTTGTGGTGTGTGTGGTGTGGCTGTTTCCGTTTGTGTACGTGTTTGGCATGTCGCTGCGCACGACCGAAGACCTGGTGTTGTACCCCAACTCGATTTTTCCGCATTCCGGCGGCTGGACATTTGACCACTACGTAGATTTCTTCCGTCTGCACGACGGCGGTAAGGTCGACACATTGATGAGTGCGCTTATCAACTCGACGATTACAACGGTAATTCACGTAATAGTCAGCATGTTCATCACCGTGTTTGCGGCGTATTCCTTTGTGTTTATGCGCTACAAGGGAAGGGCGTTTATCTACGCGCTGATTATCTTCGTAATGCCTATTCCAAGCGTCATAGGGTTTGCACCGATGTACTCGATGTACATCAGCATCGGCAAACAAAGCGGTATTCTGGACAATCTGTGGTACTTTTACTCGTGGATTATCTTCCCGGGTGTGGCAGGCGCGTTCAATCTGATGATAATGTACAACTGCTTTCGCTCGATGCCCAAGTCCATTGTGGAAAGCGCACGCAGCGACGGCGCAGGCGAATTGGAAATTTTCCGCAGAGTGGTGTTGCCTCTTGCAAAGTCAAGCATTCTGGTGTGCGCGCTGTTTTCCTTCAACGGCTGCTGGAACAACCTTGTGTTTCCGCAACTTGTCGTGGCGGCGCAGTCGGACGTACAGATGCACAACACGATTACCGTCGCGCTGATGGGCTGGATCAAAAACGAAAGCGTCGAGTTCCACGGGCGGGCAATGGCTTCGTGCGTGATGAGCATCCTGCCGCTTATGCTGATGTACTTTTTCACGCAAAGCAAGATGATCGACGGCTTGTCGTCCACCGGCGTAAAAGGATGAGGAGTGACAAATGAACAGTTTTGTAAAAATAGAAAATCTCGAAAAAGTGTACCCCAACGGCGTAAAAGCGGTGTACAACTTCAGCCTGGACATTGACAAAAACGAGTTTATCGTGCTTGTGGGTCCGTCGGGTTGCGGTAAGTCGACAATGCTGCGTATGATTGCGGGTCTGGAGGATATTTCTTCGGGCGAATTGACAATAGACGGCGAATTTGCCAACTACAAACCCAGTAAAGACAGAAGCCTTGCGATAGTGTTTCAGAACTACGCGCTGTATCCGCAGATGAACGTTTTTGAAAACATCGCGTTTCCGTTGACGGTCAGCAAGTACCCCTTCCCCGTGGTGGACGAGCAGTTGCTTGCCGCACGCGGTGTTGTCGGCGCGATTGACAACTTTACCGCAGCGGAACTGTCCGAGGCCGTTGCCGAAGCGGAAAAAGTGCGCGGTGACCGTGTTGACGCAGCCGCATGGCTTGGCAAAAAACTCGGTGTCGCACGTGCTGCCGCCGAACGTATTCTGCAGTGCAAGCTGACGGAAAAGAAAGACCTTGAAAACTACATTACGTCGTTGAAAAACGACAACGTATTGCAAATTTCGTCACGCGAAGAGGCTCTTTCGGCAGACGGCAAGCACTTTGACGAGCAGGCACGACTGCTGGACGAACAGGGCAAAGTCGTGACGGAACTCCGCAAAATGAACAAATGGGAAATACAGGACAAGGTGTTTGCCGCAGCCGACGTGCTGGACCTGGGGCAGTACCTCAATCGCCTCCCCAAGGAACTGTCCGGCGGACAAATGCAGCGTGTGGCTCTCGGACGCGCCATTGTCAAAAACGTACCGTTGTTTCTTATGGACGAACCTCTGAGCAACCTTGACGCGCGACTTCGCCTTACCATGCGCAGCGAAATCGTCAAACTGCACAAGCGTATAAACGCGACTACGATTTACGTAACGCATGACCAGACCGAAGCCATGACAATGGCGGACAGAATTGTCGTAATGAGCAAGGGCTTTGTTCAGCAAATCGACACGCCGGAACAAATCTACAACAATCCGTGCAATCTGTTTGTGGCAAAGTTTGTCGGCACGCCGCCGATCAACCTGTTTGAGGCAAAGTTTGACGGAACTCGTCTTGTGTCGGGCGACCGTGAGTTGCCGTTGTCTGCAGATACCGCTACGGAAATAAACGCGTTTTACGACCGCACTTACAAGGCATTCGCCGACCGGCTTGCCGCCTACGACGGAAGCGACAAATCCAAGGAATTTATACTCAAGGTGTTGTCCGCAACCGCCGACAAAGTGGGCGTAGAAGTCAAGAGCAAAAAAACGTTGCGGCAAAAAATCGGCAGACTTTTCGGTAAAAAACAAACGGAACAGGCAGTCGACGGCACATTGGAAAAGTTGAAGGAAAAGACCGAATTACTTCAGGCATACTGCCGGGGCGACAAAACGCTGACTGTCGGTATCCGTCCCGAAGCCTTGCACGTGGAATTGTACGACAAGGCAACCCACGGCGACGACTGCATAGTGGCGCAGCCTACTCTTGTCGAACTGATGGGCAGCGAGATTTACGTACATTTCGACCTGCAGGGCGAAGAAATGATTGCAAAAATGTCCGCCAGAACAAAAATCAACGAGCAGACAAAACTTGCAATAAAATTCAACGCAGAGGATATGTATTTGTTTGACCCGATTTCCGGCGAAAGAATTTGTCGATGACAAGGAGATTACAATGAAAAAATTCAGATTACTTACATTAGCAATTACCGTGTTGATGTGCATGACAAGCCTTGTCGCGTGCAGCGGCAAAGACGCAGACATTGTACCCGTAACGCCCGACGAAACTAAGGTTACCGCTTTGCCTACGATGACTTTTGACGGCGAAACGCCCGCAAACAACACGCTGGTGATTACCGTAACCAACAAGGGACAGATTGTGCTGCCGCAGTACGTTGCAAAGACGCGTTTCGGCAAAACAATGGACGAAAGTGCCGTTTCCGTCACGCACTTGTACGACGGCGCGATTGACAACAGCGTAACCTACAATGCAGGCGCAAACAGACGTACCTACTACGCCGTCGGACAGCACCTGTTCATCTTCACTGTTACCGACAGCGACAACAGCGCGCTGGTAAACAACTACTACGTGTACCTCAACGTGTATCAAAGTTTGTTTAAGATACTTGGCGACAAGGACGTGCTTACCGGAGAATTGAGCGATAACCCGACTCTTCGCACAAACGATCCTGGGTTTGCGCTTAGTTGGTTCAACATGGAACGCAGCGAAGTGTACTACGCCGAGGCAACCTTCGACAGCGTTGACAAGGAAGCCAACAACGGGCGCGACTGGGGTATAGGCTTGCTTCACGCCACCGACGAAGACGGCAGTTACTCGCTGAAAGACTACTACCGCATTTACGACTGGGGCAACAACTGGGCGCATCGTTTTTCGCGCGGATGGACCGTCGACTCGAGTTTCGTAAAGGAGTTTTACACTTCGCAAGGGCTTGTAGACCCCGGATTTAATGTAGGCGGCAACAAAATCACAATCGGCATTGCGCGCGTCGGCGACGTGTTTTATTCCTTCCTCAACGGACAGCTTACCGACAAATATGTGTATGCCGCGTTGAAAGACCGCAAGACGGCGCCCGGTATTTGCCTTATCGGTAACGATTCGGAAGCCTATCCCGGAAATGCTACTAATATCAAATTTGTCAGCGGCAACGATGCCGAAACGCTTATTGCAAAGATGTGCGGCGAAGACAACTACTACAACGACTTCGGCTATGCGCGCGTGCTTGACGGCTACGATGCCGCAACATTTACCGATGGCGGTTTTGCGTTTGACAAAATCGGCAATTACGACAGCGGAGTAAGAAACTGGTGGAATTGCGGCGTGCGCACGAACACGCTTTTCGGCGGAAGTTCCAAGGTGGAATTCGACCTTGAAACCGTCGGTCAACAGACAAGTTTCGGCGTACTGCGTATCTACATCAAAAAGGGTGTGAATAATGACGACCCGACCAACGCGGCAGGTTTCTACAACGGATTGCAACTCATTTACCACGGCAACAGTAACCGCCCGGGCGGCGCAAACGTGGAAACGCTGCAACCTGTGACAAACGGCGACGAAACCTACGAAGAACACTCCAAGGAAAAGAATTCCGACGGCACAGACCGCTACGAAAACTTTGACGCTGCGGGTCTGTTCGGTGAAAACGCAAAATTGCACGTTGAAATCCGTATGGAACCGCTTGCAGGAGAAAACGGCGAAACCAAATTTACCTACACGTTCAGCGAAATCGGTAAAGAAAATCCGGATACGTATACGTTTTTCTCTTACGCAACCCAGGCCGCTTCTTCCGCGGAATCGGAAGGCGAGTACAATGAACTGTTTTACGTTGCGTTTATGACGGAAAACGTACAATGCAGAATAAGCAACTTTGCGGTAAGTGCATACAAGGTGTATTAAGTTGGCGCGAGGACGGCAGATTCCGGCAAAAGGACATGATTGCCGTCCCTGATTTTTGGCTTTACAACAGAGGTTTTTATGGAACAGTATATTTTCGGACAGGTACGCGTGCAGGTGCTTGACAACCGCGTTGTCCGAATCGAAAGGAAGAGCAAAGATAAATTTTTTGACGGTGACACGTTTCTGGTGCCTTGCCATGCGGAACTTTGCGACAACGCGGTTTGCAGCAGCGTTGACTGCGGAAACGTGACTGTAGGCAACTACACGATTTGTTTGCCGCAGGACGCAACGACTATTGACAAAGTTGTTGTCTGCAAGGACGGCAAAGAAGTTTACAAATGCGAAAAAACGACAAACAGCGGTGAGTTGCCTTTGCCGGGTAATACGCCCTGTGTGTACGCAGTATCGGACAATCCGCGTATAGTGGTGCCCGAGGGCGGCTACTCGGCAGGCAGAAAAGGCGAGTACGTGGTGGAGGATGATGTCGACGACATTTATCTGCTGCTTTGCGACGGCGACTTTAAGTTGCTCAGACAGTTGTATGTGCGTCTGACGGGCAGATGCGAAATGCCGCGCTTGTCAACTCTCGGCGCGTGGAACAGCAAATACTACCCCTACACGGACAAGGAAGCGTTGCAGGTGCTTGACGACTATGCCGGGCACGACTATCCGCTGGACAACATTGTCATCGACACCGACTGGCGCACAGACGTAAACGGATGGGGCTACGACGTCAACACGAAGTTGTTTCCCGATATGAAGGGCTTTCTTGCCAAGGTGCACGCGCAAAACGTGGACGTTATGTTCAACGACCACCCGGAACCTGTCGACGGCGCAAACGTGTTCGACCCCAAGGAAATTGCCTACCGTGAACGCAGTTTGCAACAGCTGCTTGACATCGGGCTTGACACGTGGTGGTACGACCGCAACTGGCTTACCGCGCTTGTGTCGCCCACAAAAGGCATTAAGTGCGAAACGCTGGGAATGTATCTGTTCTACGACATTACAAGGCATTTTTACCAAAAGCAATCAGGCAACAACGAAATTTATCGCCGCCCCGACATTATGGCAAACGTGGACAACATTGCCAACGGTACCTACGTGAGTATCAATTCGTCGGCTTCGCACCGGTACCCGATGCAATGGACCGGCGACATTCTGTCCGACGAGGGCGACCTTGCGCAGGAAGTGCACAACCTTGTCAGGGGCAGTAACAACTGCATTGCATATGTCAACGCCGACTGCGGCGGACACGGCGGCAACCCGGACAAGGAATTGTTTATCCGCTGGATGCAATTCGGCACGCTGTCGCCGGTATTCCGTCCGCACTGTATGCATGGCGGACTCGTGCGCACTCGTGAGGCGTGGAACTACGACGAGGAAACCGTGGACATCGTGCGTGAATACAACAATTTGCGCTACCGTCTGCTCCCCGAAATTTACACACAGGCGCACAATTGTTATGTGACGGGCGAGCCGCCGTTCAAGGCGCTCGGTTGGAACTATCCCGACGACAAAAAGGCACTCGGTTGTGTGGATGAGTACATGATCGGGCGCAATCTGCTTGTATCGCCGATTGCGGGCACGCCGCCCAAAGTAGTGGACGAACAAAACCTCGTAACCCCCGTCAGGGCAACCTACTTCGACGGAACGGAACTGAAGGGCGAGCCGATTTTTGAAACGGAATACAACAAGCTGGAAATGAACCTCAACAATGTTGCGCCGGAAAAACAAGTACCCGTGTACAACTATTCGGCGCGTTTCGAAACGTCGGTACGCTTTGACAAGGCGGTTGAACTTGTGTTGCGTGTGGACGACGGCGCAAAAGTGTGGATTGACGACGAGTTGGTGCTTGCGGACGAACGTTTTCACTCCGCACTTAATCACAAACTTGCCGTGCTTGAACAAAGCCGCACTTACAGGGTGAAAATCGACTACTTCCAGGGCGGGGCACAAGCCGTTGCAATGCTGTGTTACAACGAGGTCGTGCCGCAACAAAATCCGACAACCTACCTGCCCGAGGGCAAGTGGCTGGACGTGTTCGACGGCAAAATGTACGACGGAAACCGCAATGTCAGCCGCGCGTACGCCCTTAATGAAATGCCGTTGTTCGTTCGTATGGGCGCGGTTGTACCTCTTGCTTACAATGCGCCCAACACCAAAGTGCAAAAATGGGACAAACTGGTGTACGACTTCTATCCTTGCAAAGGCTGCTCCGACAGTGGCGTTCTGTACGAGGACGACACGGAAACGACGGCGTACAAAACAGGCAAGTATCGCACAAGCGAATACTCGGCAAATTACGACGACATTGACGGCGCGTTTGTATTGACTCTTGAAGCAAGCAAAGGCGAATTTGACGGTAAAAAGGCATTTAACAGCCGTAAGTGTACCGTTAAAATGCACTTAACTCAACAAATTGACAAAGTTCTGTGCGTTACCGTAAACGACAAAGACGTACCGTTTGAACTGCACAAGACGGACAAACAGGCTTTTCCGCTTACGACGGCATGCGGCGCAGCGGACGGCGACACCGTTACGGTTGAACTGGACGTTGACCTTAGCAAACGTTACTGCGTAAAGTTTTTTGTCGAACAAAGGGGTGAAGTATGAACCAAAGAAAATTGCCATGCTATCCGTTGATGGTCAAGGATCCTAATTTTTCGCTGTGGGTAAGCGACGAATTTCTCAACAAAAGTTATCCGCAGACGTGGTTTGGCGAAAGGAAAAAGATTTGCGGGTTCGTAAACATTGACGGACAAAAATACTGTTTCCTTGGCAGAACCGACGACTTTACCCCGTTTGGCGTAAAAGAAGCGACGCAGGTTGACCTCAAAGTGACGGCGTTTACCACCGAGTACACATTTACGGCAGGCGCGGCTACGTTGAAATTAAAATTCGTATCGCCGTTGCCGCCCGACGACATTAAGCTGTTGTCGCTGCC
>DPQS01000004.1:69738-82565 GCA_003537755.1 Clostridiales bacterium
CGTATGCTACATGGAATACGAACTGAGCGGCGCGGAGGGCGAAGTGACTGTGTTTGTGGGCGGAAATATCGCATACAACGACATTCCGCAAACGCAGGACAAGCGTGTTGTCAGCGACAGCTTTACGCTTGACGGCTACGAAGCGGCTGTCATCGGGCTTCGTCGCCAGTTGCCGCTAAGCAACAACAACGACGCTTACGGCGCAGACTGGGGTTACTACTACCTGTCAGGACAGCACACATTTATTGCCGACGGCGCAAGTCTTGTTGCCTACGTCAAGTGCGATTGTCACGACTTTACATGCCAAAGCGAGGACAAGTACATCGGAAGTATCAACACCGCGGCAAAGGGTATCGTTATGCTGGGCTACGACGAAACCGTGGCGATAAACTACTTCGGTAAGTATCTGCAAGGGTACTACCTTGCGGAACATTCGATATTCGACGCACTGACCTGTGTGCAGACCAATTACCGCGAAATCGACGACAAACTGACTGCGTTCGACGACAAAATCCGCGCCGATGTTGCGGCGAAATGCGACGGCTTTGCGGGCGAATACTACAATGTGCTTGTGGCTTCGCTTCGCCAGAGCATTGCCGCACACAAACTTGTGCGTGACGGCGCCGACGTGCTGTTTCTGTCCAAGGAATGTTGGTCTAACGGCAGCATTGCGACAGTGGACGTCAGTTATCCGTCAATTCCGCTGTACCTGTTGTACAACACCGAGCTGGTGAAGGGTATGATGCGCCCGATACTGAAGTTTGCGCGTATGCCCGTATGGAATTTCGACTTTGCACCGCACGACGCCGGTACCTATCCCGTGTGCAACGGACAGGGCTACGGACTGAAAAGGTCCGTCGAGGCAAAACTGGGCACAACCTACAAGCAGGGCGACGTTACCACGCGTTTCCCGACGTACAACCTGCCTGCAAGTGCCGACGTGTACGACTTCGACATGCAAATGCCCGTCGAAGAGTGCGCCAACATGCTTGTGATGTTTTACGCTTGCCTGCACTTTGACAAAGATACGACGTTTTTTGCACAGAATGCCGACCTTGCCGCAAAGTGGGTAGGGTATCTGGTTGACAACGGTTTGCGCCCCGCAAATCAACTGTGTACCGACGACTTTGCGGGACACTTGGCAAACAACCTCAATCTCGCCGTCAAAGCGACCGTCGGCATTGCCTGCTACGCGGAATTGCTTCGTGCCACGGGCGACAAGGACGGCCGGGCGAAGTACCGCAAGATTGCCGAAGATTTTGCTTCCGTTATTACGGCGTTCGGCAACAAATTCAGTCACTTGCCCATTACGTGGGACGCGGGAGAAGAAACATATTCGCTTAAATACAATATGGCGTTTGACAAAATTCTCGGTCTGTCGCTGTTTGACAAAGCCGTTACCGAACGGGAAGTTGACTTCTATCTGACAAAACTCAACGAATACGGCGTACCCCTCGACAACCGCAAGGGCTACACAAAGAGCGATTGGTTGGTGTGGGCTGCAAGTCTTACCGACGACAAGACAAAGCAATGCAAGTTGATTGCAAGCCTTGACAGGTACCTGCTCACAAGTTTGGAACGCATTCCGTTTGCCGACTGGTACGAAACGGAAACGTCGCTTCACCATGAATTTCTTGCGCGTTCGGTGCAAGGCGGCTGCTTTATTTTGCTGTTGAAGTAACTGCGGTATTTGCGACGAAAGAACCTTTGCGTAATGTCACTTTGTCATTGAAAAATTGATACGTATACAAAAATTGCCTGCATTTTTAGTTAAAATGCAGGCTTTTTGCGTAGTGGCAGACTACTGTTACAGACAATTTTTGTAAATTTTACAAGTAATTAAAATTGCTATCAAAAACAACTTTTTGCAAGTGCGACGGCTGAATACAACAAATAATTATTTCGTTGTAAGGCTGCCTATGTACTGCATCGGGCAGTAGCCGCATTGTTTTTTGAAAAGTCTCGAAAAGTAGTTGTAGTCGTCGTAACCTAATTTTTCCGCAATCTCGACAAGGGACATTCCGCCCTGTATCATAAGGGCTTTCGCTTCCTCTATTTTCAATTCGTTGAAGTATCCGATTATGCTTTTGCCTGTGTCTCTGCCGAATACGCGCTGGCAGTATGCTGCGGAAAAAAACGTATTTTTGCTTACCTCATCGAGCGTTATTTTGCCGTAGATTTTTTGTTTAAGCACGCGGATTATTGCCATGGTAAGGTCACTGTAGCTTTTGCGCGTCTCATTGTAGTGCAGTTTGTTGAGTATTCCCTGCAATGCAAGTGTGACATTGGGGTTAAGTCCGCGCTCGGCAAAACTTTCGTCGCAGCACATCAGTAGCAGGCGTATTTCCTTGTCCAGTGCCTTGGCAAAATACGTGCCTGTTTCTATCGGCGAATTGCCCCGGAAGTTGAAACTGACGTAGTCTGCGTAGTCGTTGCTGCCGTTTCGGCTGCGCATTTGTCCTTCGGTAATAAAAATAATGTCACCGTCGCAAAGCGTTACCGGATTGTTGTCCACCCGGTATTCCAGTTTGCCCGCAAGACACACCGTCAGTTCGCAGTAAATCATTTTGTGCGGCTGTATCTGCAGTATTTTGTTGCGGTGTTTGTTGTGCCTGAAAAGGAACAAGTCAAAGTTTTCGTAATTCATTTTTCTTTTTAATTGTTGTCGTAATAGCCCATCCCGGTCAATGCCGTCCGGAAGGCACTTTGATTAAAGTGTATCGTTTTGTGCTAAAATACGGCTGTAAAACGCGTATTAGCCATTGTTTGGCATTTGTTTTGTGCTATAATTAGATTGATTATACAATCGTTTCCCGCAAATGTCAACGGTAAGATTGCCGCTATGCGGACGCGAGTTACATTTCGGAAATATCAGAGGTGTTTTTATGATTAAATTGTGCGCTTTTGCCGACGAATACGGCAAACAGATTACCGACCAGATAGAGGGGCTTACGCTCAACAATATTCACTTTGTGGAGCTTCGCAACGTGGACGGCAAAAACATTGCCGACATCACCGACGAGGAAGCGGAAAATTGTTACAAACGCCTGACTGCCGCAGGTATTTCGGTGTGGAGTCTCGGCTCTCCCATGGGCAAGGTGGACATCGACTGTGATTTTGAGGAATACAAGGTAAAAAAGGTTCATCGTTTGTGTCGCCTCGCAAACATTTTGCACACAGACAAAATACGTATGTTCAGTTTCTTCCACGCATACGACGAGCGCGAAAAGGTGATGACGTACCTTGCCGAAATGGTAAAAATTGCCGCAGAATACGGCGTCACGCTGTATCACGAAAACGAAAAGGAAATCTACGGCGATACGCTCGAACGCGTGCTGGACATTGTGGGGTCGGTGGAAGGACTTAAGTTTGTGTACGACCCGGCAAACTTCATTCAGTGCGGACAGGACAGCGCAAAGACAATAGCCGCGCTGTTTGACAAAACGGCGTATTTCCACGTAAAGGACGTAATTGCCGCAACGCAGCAACTTGTCCCTGCAGGCTTCGGCGACGGCAACATTGCCGAAATCGTGCGCCGTATAGACCCGAAAAAGGAAGTCGTAATGACCCTCGAACCGCACCTTGCCGTGTTTGACGGTTACGCGCAGATCGACAACAGCGAAATGAAAAACAAGTTTAACTACCCCGACAATCATGCCGCGTTCAATGCCGCCGTCAGTGCGCTGAAAGACATTCTTGCAGCCTGCGGCTACACCGAAACGGCAGACGGATTTGTGAAATAACAAGTCTGCTGTATGAACATGAACATCGCGCACAACCTCAGAAAGTCATTTTTGCAATAGTCGATGCAAGTTTGTAAAAGTACGTATCGGTTTACGATATTGTTATTTTTGACGATGGCAAAAGCCTTCGCCCTCTGGGAGAAGGTGTCGCAAAGCGACGGATGAGGGGTTGTGATAAGTTGACTATTAACTGTTTCTTTTCTTGCAGCCAATATTAAGGCAAAAGAAAATAAAACATTAAACGATACCATAGTAATAAGGAGAATATTATGCAAACGGTAAAATACGGAATTATCGGACTTGGCAACATGGGCAGCGGACACATCGCAAGTTTCTTCAAGGAGGGCAACGTGCCTAATGCGCAGGTTGTGGCGATTGCCGACCGCAAACCCGACAAAGTGCAACGTATCTGCGACAAGTATCCGCAGGCTACGTTCGATTGCTACAGCGAGGGCGCAGACCTCATCGACAAAGCGGACGTTGATGCCGTAATCGTCGCCGTGCCACATTACCAACACCCCGAGTTGTGTATCCGCGCGCTGAAACGCGGACTTAACGTCATTTGCGAAAAGCCTGCCGGAGTGTACACCAAACAGGTAAAGGAAATGATGGCGGTTGCAGCCGAAAGCAAGTCGCTGTTTACAATGATGTTTAACCAACGCACCAACTGCGTGTACCGCAAGATGCGTGAAATGATTGCAGACGGCGAAATCGGTACCGTCAAGCGCGTAAACTGGATAATTACCAACTGGTACCGCTCGCAAAGTTACTACGACAGCGGTGACTGGCGCGCAACATGGGCAGGCGAAGGCGGCGGTGTGCTGTTTAACCAATGTCCTCATCAACTTGACCTGTTGCAGTGGGTTACAGGCATGATGCCCGCCAAAATCCATTCCTTCTGCCACTTCGGCAAATGGCACAAAATCGAGGTGGAGGACGACGTGACGGCGTATCTGGAATTCCCTAACGGCGCAACGGGCGTGTTTGTTACAAGTACCGCCGACGCACCGGGTACAAACCGCTTCGAAGTACTGGGTACCGGCGGCAAACTGGTGGTGGAAAACGACAAACTGACCTATTGGAAAAACGAAGTGGACGAACGTGTGTTCAATGAGGAATACAAGGGCGGTTTCGGCGAACCGAAGTACACCGTGTCCGAAGTGGAAACCGACGGCAAAAATCCCCAGCACAGCGGAATTTTGCGCAACTTTACCAATGCTATTCTTGGCACCGAACCGCTGTTTGTAGACGGCAAGGAAGGCATAAACGGCGTGGAAATCATGGACGCCATGTTGTTGTCCACATGGCTTGGTAAAGCTGTGGACCTACCCATCGACGACGACCTGTATCTGAAATTGCTCAACGAGCACATTGCCGCTTCCGTCAAAAAGGAAGGCGTGACGGAAACCGTGCTGGACACAAGCGGTACCTACGGTAGCGTGAAAAAATAAGGTGACAAAATGAATGTTGCTGTTGTGGGGTGCGGCGTAATAGCGCGTACCCATGTAAAGGTGGCAAAGCAGTGCGGCGCAAACATAGTCGCGCTGTGCGACATCGACCTTGCCAAGGCGCAAAACCTGGCAACTCAAAACGAACTGGACTGTGCGTTGTACACCGATTACAAACAAATGCTCCAGCACGAACAGGTTGACGTTTTGCACATCTGTACGCCACACTTTTTGCATTGCGAAATGACAGTTTACGCACTTAAACGTGACATAAACGTACTTTGCGAAAAGCCTTTGTGCATTTCGTATGAGCAAATGGACGAAGTGTTGCAGGCGGAAAAACAAAGCAAGGCGCAACTGGGCGTATGTCTGCAAAACAGATACAACCTTGCCACGCTTGCGGCAAAACAGTATCTCGATGGTAAAACAGTCGCGGCGGCGCACGGCGAAGTCTGCTGGAACCGCGGCGAAGATTACTACCGTTCGGGCGACTGGCGCGGCAAGTGGGCGACCGAAGGCGGCGGCGTGCTGATAAATCAGGCGTTGCACACGATGGACTTGTTGCAGTATTTGTGCGGTATGCCCGACCGCGTTACGGCGCAGTGCGGCAATTGGTATCACAAGGGAGTAATAGAGGTGGAGGACGTTGCGGCGGCAACCTTTTTCGGTGATGGCGGCGGCAACTTCGACTTTTTTGCCACGACGACTTCCGCGGCGGAACTGCCTGCGCAACTTACGATAAAAACCTCAGACAAACACACCGTCGTGGTGCTTCCCGACACGGCATACGTTGACGGACAAACGCTGACTTTCGACCCGCACGGCGAGTACCTTGGCAAGTGCTGTTACGGCAAAGGGCACGCTTCTCTTATTCCGGATTTTTACGGCGCGGTGGAAAAGGGCGAACATTTTGCAATAGACGGCAACGAGGCGGCAAAGGTTGTAAAAATGATACTTGCAGTTTACAAGAGTAAAGGACAGGAGCAAAAAATATGAAAAACTTTTTTGACGACAATCTGTTGCTTGACGGCGACACCGCCGTGCGCATATACGGCGAGATTAAAAACTTGCCGATAATAGACTACCATTGTCACCTTGACGAAAAGGCGATTGCCGAGGACGCAAAGTTTGCGGATATCGGACAGTTGTGGCTGGGCGGAGACCATTACAAGTGGCGTGCAATGCGCCTGTGCGGCGTGGACGAACGGTACATCACGGGCGACGCAAGTTACCACGACAAGTTTGTCGCCTACGCGCGCATTATGCCGCAACTTATCGGCAATCCGCTGTACTACTGGTCGCATATGGAACTGGCGCAAATCTTCGACATTCACGAACCGCTGTGCGAACAGTCGGCGGAACGCATCTGGAAGCAAGCCAACGCAAAGATAGCCGACCTGTCAGTGTGCAAATTGCTTGATATGTTCAATGTAGAGTACGTCGCAACAACCGATGATCCGATGTCGGAACTTACGTTCCACGGAAAGAAAGGCAACACCGAAGTACGCCCGACGTTCCGTCCCGACGGATGTTTTGCGGCAGGCGTGGACAAAGCCGTGCTGGAACAAAGACTGCAATACTTTGTAAGTAAAGGCTGCAAAATCGCCGACCACGGCTTTGATGACTTTGCCGACACGACAAACGTCGAATGGCTTGCCGAAATGTGCTACAAGTACAACATCATGCTGCAGCTGCACTTCGGTACTTTCCGCAACGTAAACGAAGTTGCCTTCGGGCAAATCGGTCGCGACAGTGGTTTCGACGTAATGCGCTCGCAGATAAGCGTGGACAATCTTGCGCACCTTCTCAGTCGTCTTAATGCAAAACTCGGCGGCTTGCCGGACATCGTACTGTATCCGCTCAACGACAACTACCTCAAGTCCTGCGCTACATTGACAGGCGCGTTCCGCAACGTGCGTATGGGTGCGGCGTGGTGGTTCAACGACACCGTGTGCGGTATCAGACGTCAACTGGAAACGGTGGCAGAGTATTCCGTGCTGGGCTCGCAACTCGGAATGCTTACCGACAGTCGCAGTTTCAGCAGTTACGTGCGATTCGATTTCTACCGCCGTATACTGTCTTCGTTTATTGCGGCAAAGGTGGACAACGGCGAGTACGACGAAAATGCGGCTGTAAACCTTGCCAAAGACATCGCGTACAACAACATCAAAAACTTGCTTGCAAGTAAAGGTGCAAAGTAAAGTACGACTAATAAATATTAAACGTGACAGTTTACGGCGTTAAACTGTCTGAAGGCGGACAAAATGAAACTGACTTTTCGTTGGTATGGACCGAAAGACTGCATACCTCTAAGTTACATCAAGCAAATTCCCGGCATGACCGGTGTGGTGACGGCGGTGTACGACGTGCCCGTCGGTGAAGTGTGGGAATGCGACAAAATAGCCGCGCTCAAGGCAATGTGCGACAAGCACGGACTGGAAATGGAAGTCATCGAATCGGTGCCCGTGCACGAGGATATTAAACTGGGCAAACCCACAAGGGACAGACTTATTGCCAACTACGCGCAAAATATCCGCAACCTCGGCAAATACGGGGTAAAGTGCATTTGCTACAACTTTATGCCTGTGTTCGACTGGTTCCGTACAAACCTGTACTACAAGCATGCCGACGGCGCAACAAGCCTCAGTTACAGCGAGGCAGACTTCAACAAACTTGACAAACGCAATCTGCGCCTGCCCGGCTGGGACGAAAGTTACACGCCGGAGCAACTTAACGGACTTCTTGCCGACTACGACGGAATGACGCACGAGCAACTGTTTGACAACCTTGTGTATTTCCTTAACGGCATAATGCCTGCCTGTGACGAAACGGGCATCAACATGGCGATACACCCCGACGATCCGCCGTGGGACATTTTCGGCTTGCCGCGCATAGTGGGGCGCGAAAGCGACTATGACAAACTGTTTGCCGCAGTGCCCGACAAGCACAACGGAATTACTTTCTGCACGGGTAGTCTCGGCGCAGGACGATTCAACGATTTGCCGAAGATGGCAGGCAAGTACGCAAGCCGTATTTACTTTGCACACCTCAGACAACTTAAATTTGTAAACGACACTGACTTTTACGAAAACGGACATCAGACCGCCGACGGCAACGTGGACATTTATTCCATTGTAAAGGCGTTGGTCAAGGGCGGCTTCGACGGCTATCTTCGTCCCGACCACGGTCGCAACATCTGGGGCGAGGACGCAAAACCGGGCTACGGCTTGTACGACCGGGCACTTGGAGCGGCGTACCTTTCGGGCGTGTTCGAAGCGGTGACAAAAGACTTGAAAAAATAATCAGGGGGACAATAAACCATGTACAACGTACCGTTTAATGTAGTATTAAATGACAAAGTGGCAGTTATTACGGGTGCAGGCGGCATTATCTGCGGCGAATTTGCCAAGGCTCTCGCTCAGTGCGGCGCAAAGGTTGCCTTGCTGGACATCAACTACGACGCGGCAAAGAAAAATGCCGACGAAATCGGCGCAAACGCGCTTGCCGTCAAATGCAACTGCCTTGACAAACAAAGCATTACCGACGCCTACGAACAGGTGATTGCCGCGTTCGGCAAGGTGGACTTACTTATCAACGGTGCAGGCGGCAACAACCCCAAGGCGACGACGGACAACGAAACCATGACGCCCGACCTTACAGGCGCAAAGGACTTTTTCGCGCTGGACGAAAGCGGACTTAAGTTCGTGTTTGACCTCAACATCACGTCGGCTTTCCTTGTAACGCAGGTATTTGCGAAGGCAATGGTTCACACGGGCGGCAACATTATCAACATTTCTTCCATGAACGCTTTCCGTCCGCTGACAAAAATTCCTGCCTACTCTGCTGCAAAAGCAGGCGTAAGCAATTTTACCCAGTGGCTTGCCGTGCATTTTGCACCATGCGGCATTCGTTGCAACGCAATCGCGCCGGGATTTTTCGTAACCAACCAGAACAGAGGTTTGCTGTTTAATGCCGACGGAACTCCCACTGCACGCACGGGCAAAATTCTTGCTGCGACTCCGATGAAAAAGTTTGGCGAAATCAGCGACCTTATCGGGTGTCTGTTGTGGCTTGCCGATGACAAAGCAAGCGGCTTCGTGACAGGTACGGTAATACCCGTGGACGGCGGATTTTCCGCATACAGCGGCGTGTAACGCTGTTCGTAGCTGCTTAAATTAAGTTTTAATTACTCAAAGAGGTGAAAAATTATGCAAATAGGCGTTAATTTGTTTTCGATACGTAATCTTATTTCCACGCCCGAACAGTGCGAGCAAACGTTTGGCACCCTTAAAGACATGGGCGTGGCTTACGTGCAGTACTCCGGCGGCCCGTATGACGTCGCGCTGTTGCAAAAGTGCGCAAAAATTCTGCCGATAGTGCTTACTCATGTGCCCATGGACAGGATACTCAACGAGCCGCAACAACTGTGCGAAGAGCACAAGTCTTTCGGTTGTACGAATATCGGGCTGGGCATGATGCCGCTTGACATCATCAAGGACGAACAAAAGTGCAAGGAAACCATTGCCGCGCTAAACGAATCGGGCAAGGTAATGCAACAAAACGGATGCAAACTGTTTTACCATTTCCATCACTTTGAATTTTACAAATTCAGCGACGGTACGCGCATTGTGGACTACATTATCGACAATTGTCCCTATGTCAACTTTACCGCCGACACCTACTGGATACAGTACGGCGGCGCAAGCGTGACGGAATACCTTGGCAAGATGGACGGACGTATCGAGTGCGTGCACCTCAAGGATTACAAAATTGTCGTAAACGACAAAGGCGAGTTTGCCCCGATATTCGCGCCGTTGTCCGAAGGAAACCAGAATTACGCCGACATCGTGCCTGTGGCTCGCAGGTGCGGCGCAAAGTATTTCCTTATCGAACAGGACAATGCCGCAAAGACGGATAACCCGATGGGACAAATCGAAATCAGCGTCAAAGCCGCTCTCGGTTGGCAATTTTAATATACGTATTGAAATTTTTACAACGAAAAACAAATAAATAAAGAATAACGGACAGAAGAAATTGTTTTTTTTCTGTCCGTTTTTTGTGTTACTCAAAAGTTTTTGAAAGGATAGGGATGTAAAGTTTTTGAAAGGATAGAGGCGCAAAGTTTTTGAAAGGATAGGGGTGTGGGGAAAGGGAAACTTTTCTCAAAAAGTTTCCCTTTCCCCACAAAAAAATCAAAATCACTACTTTTGTTTCTTCCTTAACTGCGAAGGTGACATTCCCGTGTGCGCCTTTACGCATTTTGAAAGGTACTTGGCGTCGGCAAACGACAGCATGTCGGCAATTTCGTTTAAGGTGTAGTCTTTGTTTATTATCAGCGTGCAGGCAAAGTTGATTTTGTTGTAGGCGAAGTATTTCAACGGGCTTACGCCGTACTTGTCGGCAAACAGCCGTTCGATATGCGATTTGCTGATGTTAAGCGCGTTGGAAATATCTTCGAGCGTCACCTTTTGCGAGATGTTCTCGTCAAGGTAGCCTTTGATAAGTTCGGGAAATTTAAGCGGCGCATCGACGCGGTGATAGTCGTGCGGTTTGATTTGCTGCACAAGTGACAGTGCGCATTGCATTATGTCGTCAAGCGGCAACTCTCCGTCTACGTCGGCAAGAGTAAACAACTTGTCGAACGTCTGGTGAGTGTCGACGTGTCGCACTATCACGCTGTCCGTCAAGCCGAAACTCGCCACAAGACTGTCCATAAACGTTCCGTGCAGAACCACAAAACACTTGGTGTAGGGGTGTTTTTTGTCGCTGTAATAAATGTGTTTCTGCAATTTGTTCAAAAAATACGTGTCGCCTGTATGCACGTCGAAACTTTTTGTTTCCGTTTCGATGTGTCCTTCGCCGCTTACCACGTATTCGAACACGTAGTTGTCCCACAGCCCGCTTTTGGAGACGTTGTGCAGTATGCGGTAGGACGGGTTGGGGTGGGTTATCCCTGCCAGCATAAGGTCAAAAAAATCGTTGTGCGCAAGCGTTCGGTGAAAGATCGCCTCGTTCATCGAGTTGTAGTACATGTCCTCCCCTTTGCCGCATTGTCGGTTGCGACGTAAGTATTTGTCTTTTTGATATTGTAACACACAATCGGCAAGAATACAACCCTGAAAATGCACAATTTTCACATATTTGCAATCAAAATGAGAAGATTTTACACCTATTTAGATAATATTGTGTGTTGCATATCGATTTGTCGGGCTGTATAATTGATATGAAAAAGTTTAGTTGTCACAAACTATATTTTAACGGAGGAAACCATGTCTAAATTTATCAAAATTTTGAGTGTTGTTCTGGTTTGCCTTATGTTGTCCGCCTGCCTGTTTGCATGCGGCGGCAAGGATGACGGCGGCAGCGACATTATTATCGACGACGACGGAAACGTGCGTCCCTCTCCCGACGGCAAAGAAACCGTAGTAAAATTCTGGGGATGGGGCGAATCGGGCGAAAAGGAAGTTTTCGAACGTATCGTAAACGAATTTAACGAAAAATACAAAGGCTCGATCAAAGTAAGATACACGCAACGTCCGTCCAACAACTACGGCGAATCGCTTCGTACCGCGCTTCTCGGTTCCAGCGGTCCCGACGTGGTGTACGTGCAGGACAACTACTTCAAGTCCTACGTTACAAGCGGTCTGTTGAAGGACATTACGTCTTACGTAAACGAAAGCGCGTGGCTGAAGGACTACGAAACGACGATGTTCCCCAACACCATGCAACGTTACAAGTACAACCCCGTAACGACGACGTCCAATGCCGACGACCCGATTTACGCCGTACCCAAGGACCTTGCGCCGACGGCACTGTACTACAACAAAAACATGATGGCTAATGCCGGTATCGAAATCATCAGCAAAAGCGAAGCGGAAGTGAAGGCTGCGCTTGCCGAAGGTAAGAAAGTCTGGGCGACGAAAGACAACGCAAATGGACTGGAAATCAAAATAAAGGCTTACTACACCGACAGCAAAATGGGCGTCAAAGTGTTTAACAATCAAATTCCCATGAGCTGGGCGGAATGCGTCGAATTGTCGCGCGACATCATGGCGGCAAACAGCGGTAAGTACGGATTTTACTCCGAGTGGTGGTTCAACTACGGCTGGACTGTCGGCGGCGACTGCATCGAGTACATCGAAACCGACGACGCGGCTTACAACGGCGGTTACTACAAGTTTACTTTGCAGGACGCTTCCAAAAACTACATCGTCAAAGACGACTGTGCGGAAGGCGTAACGGTAAACGGCAAAACATACAATGCCGGCGAAGTCCTGTCCTACGCCGACAAGCAACTGCTCAGCGACGAACAGAAAGAAAAGTGCAACGTGCTGCCCTCTATGCGCGAAGCGTTTACGGAATTTGTCCGTCTGTCGCAAGGTTCCGACACGATTGTCGACACCGTAAAACAAAGCGACCTTACGAATGAATACGCTTCGGTTGAGGACTTTTACGGAGCAAGTGCCAAGGGACAACTGAAAGGCTACGCAATTTCCCCCAACCCCACGACGATAGCCGCCGACGGTAAAAACGGTTACTTCACAAGCGGTAAAGTAGGTTTGCTCGTCACAACCATGAGCGCGGTAAAGCAAGTGCGCGCCAACATGAAAGACGACTGGGACGTTGCGCCCATGCT
>DPQS01000004.1:82742-84272 GCA_003537755.1 Clostridiales bacterium
CTGGGACGTTGCGCCCATGCTTGTGTACAAGGAGTACAACGCCGATGGTACGGAAGTACTTGTTCACGGCGTGCAGGCTGCGCACAGCGGCTCGGTAGGTATTGCGCTCAATGCAAAAACGACCAAAGCTAACGCCGCGTTCCTGTTTGCTTCCTACATCGCGAGCGAATACGGACAAAGCATCCAGGCGGACGAGGGCTTTGCTATTCCTCTTCAAAAGAGCGTTGCAAACTCCGACGTTTACCTGAAGCCCGACCAAAAACCCGCCAACATCAAGGTGTTTATCGACGCATGCTACTACGAAACCCCGGGCGACTGGTGGTATCTGCGCGACAAGAAGTGGATTGACGACTGGGCAAGTTTGCTTAACGGCGACGTGCGTAACGCAAAGATTACTCTTTCTGACTTCTAAGCAAGTACGGAATTCAACAAAACTCAGGGTATCCTGAACGATTACACCAAAAAGAAATAAACAATGCAATGCGCAAACCGACGCTGTAAAAATGCCGTTTTGTAAGTGGACTGAGCCAATCGGTGCAGAAACGCGGCAAAAGGCAAAAACGTAGTCGGAATGCCGGTTGATTGTAATGTACGGCGTTGCGAGGCGTTACTGCCTTGCAACGCAACTTGTTTGAAACGCAATGCGCAGGCGAGTAGTTACGTCGGCAAATTGTATGCAAAGTTCGCTCGTCGGTCAATGCTGCCCGGCGGCGGACTTAACGGAGAAAAACGATGATTAAAGACGCGGATATAGCGATTAAAAGTCCCAAACGCAAAAAACTCGGGCGAGAACTGGAAGGTTTTCTGTTTTCTTTTGCACCCGTACTGCGCTTTTTGCTGTTCGGGTTGGTGCCGCTGATTGTAGGTCTGGCAATGGCATTTCTTACAATGGAATACACCTACGACATTGCCGACGGCACATTTTGCGGATTTGACAACTTTCTGTACGTGCTCGACCCTGCAAACGGTTTCTGGAAGTCGGTAGGCAACACGTTGCTTATGGCACTTGCGTGGCCGATTTCCATGGCGATTGCGTTGCTTGTGTCAATGCTGCTCACCAAGGATGTCAAGGGCAAGCCCTTCTTCCGCACGGTTTACTTCATTCCGTTTGTATGCTCGGTAGTGGCGTTGACGCTTATGTGGAACGTGCTTCTCGATTACAACTACGGACCGATAAATCAACTTATCGAAAACATTTTCGGTACGCGTATCAATTTCCGCGGTGACGCCGACTGGTACATACCGGGGCTTATTCTGATGATGGTGTGGAGTACGACGGGCTACAAGATAGTAATACTTACCGCCGCGCTGACCACCGTCAACAAGACTTACTACGAAGCGGCTTCGCTGGACGGCGCAAACGCATGGCAGAAGTTCAAAAATATCACGCTTCCTGCAATTTCGCCGACAATGTTCTTCCTGCTTGTCACCGGCATAATCAACGTGTTGCAGGAATTTACCCGTTCGCAGGTGTGGAACTCGTCGGGCGGCCCCAACGGAAAGGGTATCACTATCGTGTTTTACCTGTAC